>JAZNRZ010000021.1:0-28373 GCA_045590975.1 Candidatus Nanosyncoccaceae bacterium
TTGTATCTGCAGCACCAGCTCCAGCACCAGAGGCACCAGTAGCCCCAGAAGCAGCACCACAGTTTGCTCCTCAGGCTCCGGCTATGCCAGAGATGCCAGCCGCACCACAAACACCTGTTGTGCCTGAAGCTCCGGCTATGCCAGAAGCACCAGCTGCACCTGCAATGCCTGAAATGCCAGCAGCTCCGGAAGCTCCAGTAGCTCCAGCACCAGTTGCACCACAGGCACCAGAAGCCGCAGCCGTTCCGGAAATGCCAGTTATGCCACCAATGCCAAATCCTGCAGATTTTGCAGCTGAACCACAGCAGAATCCAGCTCAGAATCTTACTACGGACACAGCATTCGTTCCACAGGTCGAAGCTCCGGCTGCCCCAGAAGCACCAATTGCAGAGTTTGCACCACAAGCTCCAGCTATGCCAGAAATGCCACAAGCTCCAGCTATGCCTGAAGCTCCGGCTATGCCAGAAGCACCAGCTGCACCTGCAATGCCTGAAACGCCAGCAGCTCCTGAAACTCCAGCACCAGCTGCCCCACAAGATGATTTAGTCGTTCCTCCAGCAGGAGCCGCTCCAGTAGTCGATACAGCTCAGATTATTCCGAGTACTCCTCAGGATTTAGCCCAAGCTCCACAGACAGCAGCCCCAGTAGCTCCGGCTATTAATCCTCAGGCTACAAACCAGGTACAATTCGAAGAACCAAAGCCTCAGGCTCCAGCTCAGCCAACAGGCGGCGAACGCGTAATTCAACCAATTGGTAACACTAACTTTGCCGAAGCTCGCGAGCAGATGGCAAAACAAATGGAGCAATTGCTCAGTGACGATCAGGGGGCGTCACAAGAAAACCCTTTTAACGCGCCGACTCCGCCACCACTTGATTTCACTGCGGAGCCGGAAAACAAAACAGAAAAAGAATCTAAGCCAGAAAGCAAAGAAAATTTTTCTGATGTTTCCAAAAAGCAAAACTCCGAGGATACTTTTCTTAGCTCCATCGAAGATGGTCCTGTAGATTTTTCGATTCCCCCAAAAGACGAGTCTGACAACAACAACTCTTCTAAGAACGAATCCGAAGAAGCTCAGGTTAAAGCTTTCGAGCAGTCCCAGGTTGCCGAAGCCGAAAAGAAGATGGGCCTTGATTTTGATAACGATTCTCTTGAACAGGATTCGGAAGGCGATTTTGCTACCGACAAACAAGAGGAAGAGGTTGTTGAGCCTATCATGCCTGGCTATGTCAATGATTTAACCGAACAGCTAAGCGAAGATGATGGCAATATTGAGGCTGAGGTTGTCAATCCATTAGCCGCAGAAATGGCACGCGAACTAGCTGATGACCCGATTACTGCCGAGGCGGCTAGACTTCGTGAACAAGGCGGACCAGACAAAGCCGAAGAAGACCCGGAAGGCACTATTTTGGATGAAGCAGATGATCAGTTGCCAGATTTCCTCAAGGCAGACAACACAGCTCTTGGTGTAAATATGCAAAACTTCGACCAGGACACTCCTGAAGAATCCTCGGAAAACAGCGAAGAAAGCACCGAGAATTAGTTTATTATTTCTTTTGTTATATAATAGATTGCGATTATGAGCGAAGACAAAGTAAGACTCAATAAATATCTGAGTACTAATTTTGGCATCTCGCGCCGCGAGGCAGACGAGCTTATTTCTGCTGGCAAAGTTCTCGTAAACAAGAAGCCAGCCGAGCTTGGCGCACGCGTTGGCGATAACGACGAGGTTTCTATTGCTGGCAAGAATATCCAGAAAGAAGAACTTCGCTACTTTGCCTTGAATAAGCCTACTGGATATGTTTGTAGCAAGAAACGCCAGGGCGACACACCTACAATTTATGAACTACTACCAAAAGAACTTCAGAATCTAAAGAATGTCGGCAGGCTAGATAAAGATTCATCTGGTATTTTACTTCTCACCAATGATGGAGATTTTGCCTTCGAGATGACACATCCAAAGTTTCATAAGACGAAGGTTTACGAAGTAGAGATTGATAGAGATTTGGCGCCGCTACATCAGCAGATGATTTCGGATTTTGGCGTAACCCTGGCAGACGGCAAGAGTCAGCTCGGATTAGAAAAGCTAGATACCGACGACAGGCGCAAAAAATGGCGCGTTACAATGAGTGAAGGGCGCAATAGACAGATTCGCCGCACCTTCGACGCGCTAGGATACAAAGTAGTAAAGCTACATCGTGTTAGCTTCGGAATCTATTCGCTATCTGGATTAAAGCCTGGAGAATACGTAGAATTCAAAAAGCCTAGATAAGAATATAGACCCTGATTCGGGTCTATATTTTTTATTTCCTTAATAATCTTGCGAGCTTTGCTTTGATACTACGATCGTCGCCTGTTCCAATAAGAGTATCTATACCGACTCTTAGGAGGCCCATAGCCGTTACAAAGGTATGATCTAGCTTGCGATCAGTCGTATTTTCTACGCCTTCTATTTCGTCAGGGTCGATTAGACTAATGACCGGACGGCGAGAGAACGGCAAACCTTTATACCAATCGCCAGTAGCGAGCGTTTCTGGAATCTCTGCGAGGCTTGCGCCACCACCACAGAGGAAAACCTGGTTCGGCAAAGTTTCGAGCTGATCAAATTCTTCGATAGCGAGTTCGACGCCAGCCTGCCAGACATCAAGGTTTCTTGCGATGGCTTTATCGAACTTTTGACGAAGCTCTGGGCTCATCTTTGGGCTGTCGCTAAGGAGCTTAATCTTCTCTGCTTCGGCGAAGCTTACGCCAAGGCGTTCAGCAATCTGATGCGTGAAGCTGCGACCACCGATGCTAAACATCTTCGTGCCTTCAACACCGCCATCTTCGACAATAGCAATATCTGTCGTGCCGCCACCAATATCCATCACGATACCAGAGAAGCTAGATTCTAGATCGTTACCAAGACAAGCGCGGCAAACTGCGAATGGCTCAACAGCAACAGTTACTAGATCGAGCTGAAGCTCGTCGCAAACGCGTTCAATGGCAGAAATATGAACGAGGGGCGCGAAAGCGGTATAGATCTGAACGATAACTTCCTTACCCTTGAAGCCAATAGGATTAGAAACTTTGTAACCATCAATACGAAGCGAGACGAGAGCGGAGTTAATTAGGCGAACCTCGACATCTGGGTTGTTGGTTTCGATAGCGACTTCACGGCGAGCCTTTTCGCCAGCACGCTTTTGAACCATGTCGATAATATCCGCCATCTCATCTTCTGTAATTGGACGGTCGGCTTCTGGGCGGCGATATTTAATTGAGGCGGTACTACCTTTGATAAGCTCGCCAGCAATACCAACGATGACTTCTTTGGCGCGAACCTCGGCCATTTCCTCGGCTTTGACTAGGGCTTCTTCGCAAGTTTTAGCAACACCTGCGATGTCCGCGATAGCACCTGCAAACATATTAGTTGGAGCTTCGTGAGCTTTACCGACACCTACGATTTTAAGCGTGCCACGAGTTTTCTTGGCAATGAGGGCTTTGACGTATTCCGTACCGATATCTAAGGCTAGGAGATAATCGTCGGAGTTTTTAGAATAATTAGCGCGGCGCACATCCGTTGAGCTATTCTCGAGCTCGCTCGGTTCACCACGAAAGACTTTTGAAGCTTTAGATATAATGCTCATGTTAGGTATATTATAACACTTTCAATAGCGTTCTTGGATAGGACTAATCAATCTACCCCATATAAGTATCATGCTTCCGCTTGTAAAGAAAATTTGTAGCAATATATAATCCACGCACGGGACTGAGGTTTGCCCCGTTATTCAAGTAATTGAGCCTGACAGTTATACTCGCACGGGCTAAATGAAAAGTATTCTAGGCTCTACTAGAGTCCGTGAGAAAGGTTATGGCTATGACAATCTGCCTGAAATGGTGGAGAGTGGAAGTTAAACTCGGTATCTGAGTGACGAAGAATAAAAAGAGTCAACGCCGTTAGGCGAAGACTCTAAACCAACATTAGAGAGCGTAGTTCCTAGAGCTGCACTCTGCATGTTTATATTATATAATATCCAGTAGTAATTAGCTAATAGCTAGGTTATATAATAGGAATTATTCATGGACAAGAAAACAATTATCGCCATTATGGCAATCGTGGCCGCCTTTGTTGGCTTGGCGGTCTTTAGCAGCATTTTTAACAAAGCCCCAGATTATAGCCAATACAAGCTAGACAAGATTCAATCTCTAGCCGATCAAATCAAGAAAGAAGATCTAAATCCAGACAGTATCTACGAAGCCAGCGAGCTCACGAGCAACTTACCAGAAAAGACCATGGGCGATCCAAAAACCGCCAAAGTCGTGCTTTACGAATACGCAGATTACGCTTGCTCGCACTGTGCCGAATGGAGCGAATACCTAGACAGGACCGTAAAAGAATCCGACGGAAAGCTCGCCGTAGTTTACCGCGGCTATCTTCTTCCAAGCTTCAAGAACAGCGTAGTAGCCGCTTCCGCCGCAACCGCTGCTCAAATGCAGGGTTACTGGCAAGAATACAAAGGCCAGCTCTTCGCCAACCAGGTCAGATGGTATAACGCTGGTGGCAACACCCTCAAAGACGAGCTCGTCTCCTACTTTGAAGCTGCATCAGATGGCAAAGGTGACACCGAAAAGTTCCTAGCAGACATGGCGTCCGAAACCGTCGCTAAGAGATTGGCTTTCGAATACAGACTCGGCAAAGAAGTCGACCTAAAAGGCACGCCGACCTTCCGCCTAAACGGCGAGAATATCGAGATTACAGATCTCAAGGCAACTCTAGCCACAGAGCTCGGCAAATACTAATCTAAAGCTATAAAAAATACCGCCCTTATTGGAGCGGTATTTTTCTTTATTCCAAGATTGCCTTAATTCTACGAACGCCAGCGGAGCTTGCTTCTTCCTTTTGGATCTTGAAGTGGCCAAGCACACCGGTATGTTCAACGTGAGGACCACCACAGACTTCGCGAGAAGTCGGGTTATCAAAGTCGCCAATCGTGTAGACGGTTAGCTTCTCTGGATACTTATCCCAGAAGCTACCATGAGCCTTGAGCTCGTTACGAGCATATTCTTTATCATACTCAGCGAACTGGACTGGCAAATCTGCCTGAATCCATTCATTGACCTGAGCTTCGAGCTTCCGTAGCTCTTCCTTCTCTAGCTTGTGATCACAAGCGAAATCTAGGCGCATACGCTCTGAGGTAATATTCGAACCACGCTGATAGCTATCTGGATTAATAAGCTTCTGAATAGCGGCAAGTAGCAAGTGTGTAGCTGTATGATACTTCGTAGACATTTCACCATGATCTTCTAGACCACCCTTAAACATACCCTTGCTTGCAGTCTTGGAGCGGTTGCGCTGCTCTTCTAGAGCGGCATTAAATTCTTCGCGCCAGTTCTCGCTAAGCTTGATATCTTCGCGGTAAGCCTCCTCAACAGACAATTCCATTGGGAAGCCATAGGTATCCTGAAGCATGAAGATTTCTTTACCAGTTAGACCAGCTTCTTTTAGCTTACCAAGTTCCTTGATACCACGGTTGAGCGTGCGGCGGAAAGCCTGCTCTTCTTTGGTCAAGACATTCAAAACCTCATCACGGTTTGTCAAAATGCTATCTGGCAAATCTTTATAGTTCTCAGCAATAGCTGGCAAGATTTCTTCGAGGAAGTTCTGCTCAATACCAAGATTCAAAGCCTTCAAGATCGCGCGGCGAATAATGCGGCGAAGCGCATAACCATGCTGCTTGTTGCTTGGTACAAGACCCTGAGCAGTCAAGAGATAAGCACCGCGAAGATGATCCGCAATAATACGCATTTCGGAAGTATTGCTTTCGTAATCCTTGCCAGAAATCTCAGCAAGTTTGTCAATAATTGGCTTCAAAAGCGAAATCTGGAAGATATCGAAGGAATCAATACTTGCAGCAGTGACGCGTTCTAGACCAGAACCAAAGTCGACATTCTTCTGTTCGAGTTCTTCAAAAGTGCCATCTTCTTTGCGGCGATATTGCATGAAGACCTGGTTACCGATCTCCATAAAGCGTGCACCGTCGGAAGCTGGATGACTCTGACCATATTTCTCGACATCCTGTTTATCTTCGCCAAAATCGTAGAAGACCTCAGAATCTGGACCACATGGGTCACCGATTGGCGTAGTTTCGATACCACCACCACGAGACCACCAGTTTTCTTTGTCGTTATAGAAGAAGATGCGCTCGCCCGGCTTGATACCACGCTTGTCGCCGTTTTCTGCGGTGTCAATTTCAGCAATTTCTGCCTCGATGCCAACTTCCGCAAAGACCTTTTGCCAGATAGAAGCCGCCTCGTCGTCGCGAGGAATACCGTATTTCTCTGAGCCAATAAAGCAAGTAACGTAGATCTTTTCTGGTTTTAGACCAATTTCCTTAGTCAAGAAAGTGAAGTAGTTACGAATCTGTTCCTCTTTGAAATAATCGCCAAGAGACCAGTTACCAAGCATTTCGAAGACAGTCGAGTGGCGAGGATCGCCAATATCGTCAATGTCCTGCAAGCGAAGGCATGGCTGAGAATTCGTCAAGCGAGTGCCTTTATCGTGCTTTTTGCCAAGAAGATACGGCATAAGTGGCTGCATACCAGAGCCCGTAAAAAGTGTGGTTGGATCATTTTCGAGAACCAAAGCGGCTGGCGCAATCTGCGCATGGCCTTTAGATTTCATAAATTCTAGATATTTTTGACGGACTTCACTTGCTTTCATGTCGAATATTTTAACATATTTTTACAGATATAGCGAATGCTCGGCACCCAAGAAAAATCTCCGCCGAAGCGGAGACAAATAGTACCCAGAAAAGCAGTTTCCTTTAGAAAAAGATGCGAGGAATTAACGATGCGCAGCTTTAGCGATGCGCTTTTTGACTGCAGCGTGCGCTTCCTGAACCTTGCGGCGATTGCGAGCAATTTCGATCAGTCTGTAAATAGCTACAAGGACAAACAGAATCGCTAGGGTATATAACATCCATTTGACATTATAGTCTCCATAGCGGGTCAGACCACGAAGAAACTCATACTCGTTTTCGAGCTTCGTAGCATCGCCAAGCTTTGCCGCCTTATGCGCGAGACAATACGCCATGCGATAATCTACAATTTTGCCAGTAATCATAGACACGAGAATTACGATTGTATAAGCAACCGATACGCGCGAAAAGATTACCTTAAAGTTCTTTATTACACCTTTAATTTTCATATACATACACCTCACGGTAGTTGTATGGGTACGTTTATAATTATACCATATATGCTTATTTTTGTCAATTTGAGGAGCATAAGAAAAGCGCACCCAAACAGGTGCGCTCGAATCTTTAAGGTGCGGGAGTAGTTAGCAGTTAATCAGCTTCGGGTATCTTGTTAACACCAGAGCCAAACTCAGTATCAGCATCGCTATCATAATCAGGCTCTTCGCCACTAACAACGACCACTCCTTGGAATGCTGCCACATAGGGCAGATTCGGATCCGAAATCCCGAAACTATTCAGCAATGTCTCGCTGTTGTCTACTTCGAGATCGAATCGGTCAAGAATGTCTGCATGCTTAGTGAACGAAGCATCCAGACTCTCGGAGAGATCGTCATGTGGCTTGTATCTCTTGCGGTGCTCGATTTTACTCCAAGCATCCATAAGTAAGTCACGAATCTGAATCTCGCCAGTTACAATACTTGAACGTCCTCTGGAATAGACTTCCACTGAAACTATCAGGTGGTAGCCACGATAGCCAGATTCTTTCGGGCTCTCGATATAGTCCTTAACCTTCACGAGGTTAATTCCTGGCGTCGCGAGCAATGCGTCTACAATCTGATAGATCTCGTGGCGAAATACCGTAACGATACGAATACCGACAATATCGTGGATATTCTGCTCGATATTGTCGATGGTTGGCTCGATGCCCTTTTTCTGACATTTTGCCATGATTGAGCTTTCGCTCTTGATACGCGATTCCACTCTTTCTATCTGCGGATACTTGTTGGGGTCGTCTTCGAGCCTTCGCTTGAGCTCAAGCTCTCTTTTGAGCCCCTCAATCGCATTCAAGATTTTGTCTCGTGCAAGCTCGTATCTAAGCATTGCATACTCGAGCTGCTTACTGCTGTTATCATTGTCTGACAATGACAACACCTCCTTCTTTTGCTAAATTTCATTAAGACCGCTCCTTGCTACCGAAGCAGAAATAACCTATATATTATATCAGATAACGCTTATGTAGTCAAGTGCTGATAAAGATTTTGGCCTTGTATAATAGATATAGAATAAGTACTGAAAGGGTTATTATGATTGCAATATTTTTAGCTGAAGGTTTTGAAGTTTGCGAGGCGCTCACTCAGATTGACCTACTTCGCCGCGCAAGACTAGATATTAAGAGTTTCTCTATTACTGATTCAAAAGATGTCTTGAGCTCGCATGGCGTAGTTGTGAAATGCGACGGCAATTGGAGCGATTTCGAGAACGAGAAAGATGCCTGCGAAGCCGTGATTCTCCCCGGCGGTACTAAAGGTAGCGAAAATCTAGGTAATTTTACCCCACTCTGCGATTTCATCAAACAACTAAATAACGAAGACAAACTCTGTTGCGCTATCTGTGCTGCACCTACCGTTTTTGGCAAAATTGGCATTCTAAACGGCAAAAATTATACCTGCTTCCCTGGCTTTGAAAACCCAGAGTTTGGCGGCAATTATACCGGCGAGTCTTTTGCTCACGACGGCAATATTATCACTGGTCGCGCCATGAATAGCTCCGTAGATTTTGCCAGAGAGATTATTAAAACTCTAGCACCAGACAAGCTTCAAGACGTAGACCACGGAATCCAATACTAAGCATAAAAAAGCGGCCACCAAAGCGGTGACCGCATTTTTGAATGTGCGTGAGGTTTGACTTAGCGGTCAATCATTTCTGCCACGAACGAAGCAACTCCGTCTTCGATAGAATCAGGCCAAAGGTTGCCGATGATAGCAATCGAGAGCGGGAAGCTCGCAGGCTGACTCTTTATTACGCTCTTCAGACTCAGCGTAAAATACGGAACAAGCTTGTCCGCATCTTCCTCGAGGAATTTTCTGAACTTGTTCAGAGATTCACACGAAGCGTTTCTTACTGCGCCACCAGTGAGCTGACGGATTTTTTCGCGTCCGCTCTCGATTCTGAAAGTAAAGAATTCCTGTCTGTCAGGCCTTACGTTCGCATAGAGCAAAAGCGGGAGAAATGCCGAGTAGATCGCTGCCACCGTATCTGCCGGAGCAAGGCCAAAAGGCATCATTTCGTAAGCGTGGTTTGCCCAAGTATCCTCAGGAAAACTATCGCCGAACTTGTCCAGGACGCGTACCGTAAAGGACGTGTGATAGGTATCCATTGCGTCATAGAGAACCTTGTCGAAGATGCTCTTCTCTTTTGCCTCGCAGAATGCGCGCTCAAGACAGTGCTGAACATCGGGGAAGCCCGTGTCGCCCAAACAAACATCAACCAAAGCCTGTTCGCTCGGGAAGCTATCGATACCGTTATCCGCAAAACTCTTTGCCAGAGAATGACAGATAGCCTTGAGCTCGATTTCGCTTTCGCAAGGATCAGGCTGGCCAACCTTCAGAGTCTCAACATAAGCGCCAAGGCTCGGATAGGTTGTATGCTTGTTCTCGATATTGGTTACGATCTCGCCGGTTTCGTAGAAGCTCTCACCGAGAGCAAACTCACCCTCCGGAAGATGCTGAATGGATTCAGACAAAAGCTTGCCGAATTTGAACAGGACCAGACTGGAAACCTTGGGTTCAAAACGACCCTCAAGTGCACGAATTACGACCTCGTTTGCTGCCTTTGCGAGGCGGAACGCCACGAAAGACTTACGGATCGGCGATGCACTGCTAGTCGGGGACGAATTGCCACCACTACGTACCTCATTTTGCATAAACAACACCTCTGTTTTAGATTTTTTCCAGGCACAGAGTTTATGCCCAGATTCAAATCTAAAACAGATTTATAAATGAACAAAGCCCTTGTCGGGCTACTTGTGAATTATACCATATTATTTCATAATATACAAAACCCACCCCTAGTTTTAATCGAGCGGATCGGTTATATACTGAGGCGTATATCTATTTGCAAAAGCTTGGAACTCATGGGCGGTTAGAGTTATTGGGATTCGATAATTAGGTCCAGCAATGCGCTGATGCAGGCTAAGCAGAACCCGATGATAATAACCGAGGAATTCCCTGCAAGCACTGTTGTTTATTCGATAAGCAATAGCTGCAACCGTGTTTAGATTGTAATGTTTTAATAATCGACGTTCGCGAGGCTTTCTTTTTGGATTATTGTATATAACGTGCATATATTCTGATTGACAACCGGGGATCATTAAGACGCGTTTCAGATGTCGACTTAAACAAGATTCGTCAATATTCAGCAATCTCCTAATTTGCTTACTATTAAAATAGATATTCTCATCTAGAAGAAAGCGTTTTAGATTGTTGTCCGATACGAATTTTCTCATAATAATTCAATTATTCGAATTACGGAAATAGCTCAAGCATGAGTAGAACACAACAGAGGTGAGCACTTTTTCATTATTTAACGCTAGTAGCCGCGAACGGTATTAGTTTACAAATAATGCTCACTAGGGAACACTTCCAAATATGTATGCTTTAGCTTGCATTTTCTGCAAGCTAATACGCAATATCAATATTGGTTCATCTGTTAAAACTTGCAAATTTTGCAAACTAAAGACTACATAAGAAAAAATAGGCGAGCCGGCAGAGCGCCATAAAAAGAAAAAGTCCTCCTGTTTCCAGGAGGACCGTGCAGAGTTCTATGCAAAGATAGCATCAAGCAAGCCAACGTAAGCCTTGAGCTCGGACGCGCCGTGCTTTAAGAAAAGCTCGTTGCTGCCGAGATAATGCTTCGCATAGCGATAATCTTCCTCCGTGAACTCACGGAAGTTCTTCAGCATTGTCATGCCAAGCTGAGTCGATTCGATTGACGAGTGCATTGTCGCATTGAAGGCCAGGCCGCTTACATAAGACAGACAGGCGGCCGCATAGAGCCGATCATCATGAAAACTATTGTCAAAATTGTCGATTTTGTCGGCAAGAGCAATAATTTTCTGACATCTCTGGTACGGACTCGTCGTTTCGGGCAGACTCTTTGATAGACGCTTGATCATGGCGAGCATTAGCCCCGCGGAACGTCTTTCGAAAGCGCTTACTGCCTGCATGTACAGTTCGTTCCAAAAGGGATTCGTCTGCCCCTTTAGGTAAAGGCCCAAAATGCGAAAACTTTCGCCGAACTCGTACATCTGGTTGATGGTTTCTCTGCAATCACACTTGCTAAGGTTCATACTATCCCCTCCTGTCTGATATTAGATTTCCCCCTGTTTGGAGGTGAAGGATATCTGGCATATTATATAACGAACAGGCGTTTTTGTCTAGTATTAGTATTTTGGCTCTATGCTATACTTAAGCCATAAATTTGCGGAGGTTTTATGAACAAATTAGTAATCAATGGCGTTTACAAACATTTCAAGGGTGACCATTATCTTGTTGTTGACGTAGCAAGATATTCCGAGACCGAGGAAGAATTAGTTATCTATCGTCAGCTCTACGGCAAGGGCGAACTTTGGGCACGCCCACGCGAGATGTTCCTTAGCGAGGTTGACCACGAAAAATATCCAGAGGTCAAACAAAAATACCGCTTCGAGTTGCAGACTATCAAAAGTATCGCAAAGAAATCTTAGTCGATAATTCCGCCACCCACACAGATGTCGCCGTCATAGAGAACGACGCTCTGACCAGGAGTGAGAGATTTTTGTTCTTCGGCGAAAGTAAGAATTCCAGATTCTTTATCTAGAGAAGCGTTTACAAGTGGAGCACGATGACGAATGCGCGCCTGAAGCTTAGACAAATCATGCTCGCCGCGAATAATAATATCTTTGAGTTTAATTTCTTTCTTCCAGAGAGAAAGCGAATTGAGATTCTGCGAGACATAGACAATATTCTGGTCCATGTCTTTCTTTACGACGTAGTATGGCAAGCCAGTTTTTAGGCCAAGACCATGGCGCTGACCAAGTGTATAGAAGATGGCGCCGTCATGCATGCCAAGCTTCTTATCGGTTTCGAGCTCGCGAATTTCGCCTGGCTTCGTCTCGACAAATTCACCCAAGAAATCCTTCATATTTGCTTCACCAACAAAACAAACGCCCATAGATTCAGACTTGTGCGCAACCGCTAGACCAACCTCTTCAGCAAGCTTCTTTACGGCAGGTTTTTCCATGCCACCAACCGGGAAAATGCATTTTGGAATAATATCTTCAGAAATGCGATACAAGAAATAGGTTTGATCCTTATTTTCATCAACGGCACGAAGAAGGTTTTTGCCGTCGGTCTGAGCATAATGTCCAGTCGCAATCATCTCGGCACCCTGCTCGAAAGCCATCTCGGCGAAAAGCTTAAACTTGATTTCTTGATTGCACATAATATCTGGGTTTGGGGTGTTACCCTTTTTGTATTCGGCAATCATGTAGTCTACAACTTTTTGTTTGTATTCTGTCTCAAAATCGAAGACACGAAAATCTAAGCCGAGCTTTACAGCAGTACGCTTTGCATCAGCCAAATCTTCTGCCCATGGGCACTTCATGCCAGGCAAGTTTTTGGACCAGTTTTTCATATAGACGCCAATTACTTCATGCCCAGCTTCGCGCAAAAGATAAGCCGAAACTGCCGAATCGACGCCACCAGACATACCTAGAAAAACTTTACTCATATCTATATTATATAATATTTTGTAATTTTGTCACGGGTGGGATAAGCATCCAAAATTAGTCTCGCTTATGCTAAAATTTAATTAATGTTTTATCCAAATCGGCAGTCGGTGGGTGATCAGCTAGCCGAGCGCCTTGAGCCAAACTACAAAGACCAGGAAGCGATTGTTTTTTGTCTCAAAGAAAGCAGTCTATTATCCTGCATTGAGCTCGCCGCACAGCTGCATGGCTATGTCTATATCATGCAATACGAAGCTGTCGATGACCCTTATGTAATCACTAGAAAGCTTGGCGCCGTTACGCAAACCGGAAACTTCGTCCTAAACCCAGAGATAACTCATAGCGAATACGAATATATTACGATGAACTTCGCTAGTGTAGTCGAAGAAGGCAAACGCGTAGCATTCTCAAAAATCAACGCCAAGCAAGACCCGAACCCGAACTTCGATAAACAAATCTTTAACGACCGACACATCTTCTTAACATCAGACATCTTACGAGATAGCTTCCAAATCCAAATCGCGCTCGACATCTTAAAACCATACAAACCACGATCGATTAGCGGAGCGGTCGGAAACATCACCTCGAACGTTTCGGATAAATTCCATATCGATACCGACGGCGTAACCTATCTCGATGTCTTACCAAATTCAATCTTCGACGACGCGCACTACTTCGATCAACCAGATCAGTATAGTGACGAACAAAAAATTCAACTAGCAAATAACGTAAGCCTCTACTGGGCATAAAGGAGTAACATGCAGGAAAACTCAATACAAAACCAAGCAGCGCCAAGCGCTCTACCAACCGCAGGACCAATCGCAAATCCAGGCGTCGCCCCTGCTCCAGCTCCAGCCGCTCCGGCAGCTCAATCCGCAAATCCAATCGTTGCAAAGATTCAGAATGCCTTCCATAGTCGCATTGTTGGCCAGGACGAGCTCTGCCTTTCTATGATTGTTGCCCTTATTGCCGAAGGTCATGTTCTCTTGGAATCCGTTCCAGGTCTTGCTAAGACTCTTTCCGCAAAGACGATTGCCGAATCTTCCAACGGTAGCTTTAGTCGTGTCCAGTGTACGCCCGATCTTCTTCCGAGCGATATTATTGGTACGCAGATTTACAACTACACCAAGGGCACTTTCGAGACCAAGATTGGTCCAGTAAACGCCAACTTTGTCTTGCTTGACGAGATTAACCGTAGCTCCGCAAAGACTCAGAGTGCCATGCTTGAGGCTATGCAAGAGCGCCAGGTTTCTATCGGCGGTCAGATTTTCAAGATGCCAGAACCATTTGTCGTGCTTGCAACTCAGAACCCTATCGAACAGGAAGGCACTTATGAGCTTCCAGAGGCTCAGCTTGACCGCTTCCTACTCAAGGTACTTATCGATTACCCAACCCGCGAACAGGAGTTGCAGGTTCTCGACTACATCATTAGCGGAAATACAACTTCCCCACTCGCAGATAATCAGAAGGTTTCTCTTGCAGATATTCAGTCACTTCAAAAGCAGGCGGCTGCAGTTCGTGTCGACGACGCTATCAAGAATTACATCGTAAATATCGTTTCCATTACACGCACGCCAGGTCAGTTTATCGATCCAAAGCTCGCTCATTATATCGAGTATGGCGTTTCTCCACGTGGCTCCATTGCGCTCTTGCAAGTTGCTCGTGCACTTGCTGTCATTAATGGTCGCGATTATGTTACCCCAGATGACGTCAAGCAGCTACGCTACGCCGCGCTTCGCCACCGCATTATCCTAAACTTCGAAGCACTCGCTGATGATATCCATCCAGAAGCTATCATTGATGCAATTTTTGAAAAGGTTCAGACTCCATAGGGGTTAACTAATGCCTAGCTATCTCGCAAAAGTTCAAAAAAGAATGGATATTTATTCGCGTCGCCGCACGCGCTCCATTCTGACGGGCAACTACGGCTCCGTGTTTAAGGGTCGTAGCATGGATTTTGACGATTTGCGCGAATATATCCCTGGCGATGACGTTAAGGATATCGACTGGAAAGCTTCTGCGCGCTCAAGAGGCGTCATGATTCGCCGCTACATTGCGATTCGCAAGAGGAACATCATGATTATTGCAGATAGCGGCCGCAACATGGCAACTTTGGCGCCAAGTGGCGAAAGCAAAGCCGAAATTGCAACTTTCTGTGCGGGCGTTATGGCCTACATTGGAATTAATCACTCTGACCTTGTTGGTATGGTTTATGGCAATCATGCCGAGAACAAGCGCTTCCCACTCAAAGAAAATCGTGCCAATGCCGAGAACTTCCTAAACAGCTATGCCAAAGCCCCTAAGTTTGAATCTGCCGATGGTGACCTTGCTTCAGTCTTACAATACGCCAACAAAGGCAACCGCGAGCGCAAGACTTTTGTAATTATCACCGATCCAGAAAGCGCCGAGAAGCAAGACATGGAGCTACTTCGCAAATTACTCGCAAGACATGAAATCATGTTTATCCTCGTCGAGGACGCGCCACTTACCGATAGCAAGCTCAAAAAGCACGATACAAAAGATATTGATGGACTCGTTAGACTTCCGAGCTTCATGCGATCAAGCAAGAGTGTCGCAAAGGCCGAGCAAGCTTACCGCGAAAAGCAAAAGACCACAATCACGAAAAATCTACGCCACCTAAACGTCACAAGTTGCTTCGTAGATAGCTCAGAAACCGCGGTTACGAATATTGTAAATATGTTAGAGGAACAAAAGAATGCAAGGAAGCGATAATTTCTACGGTCCGATTAGTTACAAATGGATATGGCTTCTTTTTGGTCTTATCTGTGTTTTCTTGATTGTTTTGATGTATTTTCTAATTTTCTTTGTAACGCGCAAGAAAGTTATCAAAAACCTTGCTACACTCAAACAGTTGCCACCAAAGATTATTAATAAAGACGAGCTCAAGCAAAAATATCTCGCCCTTATTTCTCAGGCCGAGAATGAGCACGCACAAGGCCTTTCCAAGAGCTCTGTCGCGCACCAGCAGATTAGTCTGCTAACCCGTTTATTTTTCTGTGAACTTCATAGTATCCGCACAGATGTTATGACTCTTGGAGATTTAAAGAAATCTCGTTTTGCAGACCTTACAAGCATGATTGAGCAATTTTATCCAAGCGAGTTCGACATGCTCGAAAAAGGCAACGTTTCCGAATCTGCAGCTAACGCCAAGAATCTTATAGGAGCCCAGTAATGAGATATAACTTCCTATTTATCCTTATCTTAGTCGCACTCGCACTAACTATCATTATTTCGGTTTTGCGTTTCAAGAAATTATCCAAGAAAAACGGGATCGACATCAAAGCCACCCTCATTAGCCATACCGAAGCAATCCGCAATCTTCCAGAATACAAGAAAGCAAAAAGCATTTATAGGTTGTTACTTTCGCTCTGCTTTGTTTTCCTTGCCGTTGCTCTTGTTTCTTGCACGATTCTTAGCTCTCGCCCAGTAATTGCAGACTACGAGAAGAACGAACAGAACGACCGTGATATTTTGCTCTGCCTTGACGTTAGCGGTTCGATGTACGAAGCCGACGCCGCCGCGCTTGGCGTTTTTGCCGATATGGTCGACGAATTACAAGGTCAGCGCATCGGTATTTCAATCTTTGGCACACATCATGCACAAATTTTGCCACTCAATAATGATTACGAAGCTACCAAAGATTTCATAAAAAATCTAGCCAAATACGACAGCAGCGCCACTTCTACCTACGACAATTATCCAATGCTAGACAGATATGCAGATGCAGTAGGTGGCACGACGAACGTTCTCGAAGGTGTCGTTGGCTGCGTGCAAGACTTCACGAAGCTCGACGAAAAGCGTTCAAGATCCTTGATTGTTATTACAGACAACTATGACAACACTGGCTTTGGCGACGAAGAAACTGGCAGACATGACGGCGAGAGTATTCATAAAGCCCTCAACCTCGCCAAACGTTACGGAATCGTAGCTTACGGCTTTAATCCCGCAGACTGGTCTAACGAAGGTAACGAGAGCACCTATGTTACCAACGCAAGCTTCAAGAATGCCGTTCTAGATACCGGCGGTAGTTATTATGCCCTAAATGCCTTCATTGAGCCTTGGGATTATGACAGAGAAACTTATGAAGAGTACAACGCAAGAAGAGGTGCTATTTCAGATAGCGCCAAAGCTAAAGAAGTCGTAACCAGGATTCTCGAAGAGGATGCCGCAAAGCACCAAACAGAAGGCAGCCTGGTTCTTAAAGATAGGCCAGCAGTATTCCTAATCGTTGGCATTGTTTCAATTATTTGTTTCACACTAACCGTTTGGAGGCTCCGTCTATGATATTCGAAAGTATTATTCCACTTTGGGTAGTAATCACACTCGCAGCATTACTTGCCGCAGCGCTTGTATTTTGCCTTATCAAGAAAAGCTTCCGCACAAAGCAAAACTTCCGCCTAATTGCGATTCTTTTCCTCGGCGTCCTCATGCTCGCAAGGCCACAGTTCCCTGGCGGAAAGGTCGAGACTAGAGACAATAATATCGACGTATATTTTGCCGTCGATACAACTGGTAGCATGGTCGGCAAAGATATGAAAGGCGACAAACGCCGCCTTGAACAGGCTAAAGAGGATATTATTACTATCGCCAAGCAAATCCCTGGCGCAAGATATACAGTTTTCGCCCAGAGTGCCGTTAGCTACCAAGCAACGCCACTTCTAAGCGATTTGGACGCTTTACAGAACGCTGCCGACGGCCTATTCTATCCAATTACTTATGCTAGCTCTGGCACAAGTCTTAGCGATCTGTTAGATCTAGTCGCAGACAAAGCTACCGAGAATAAAGAAAAATATGACAGGCCAAGAATCTTCTTCTTCCTGAGCGATGGCGAGGAAAGCGACGGCAGTAAAACTTCGATTCCCAAGAATCTCGGCGATGCCTTTACGGCTGGTGCAGTAATTGGTTATGGTACAACTTCTGGCACAACCGTGGCTACCATCAAGCAGAATTATTGCTACAAGGACCCAGAGTGCGAAGAATACACCATCAATGATGACGATCCAGTAAGAGAGTATGGACGCGATAGCTCGGGCTACAAAAAGAGCTCCGATCATATTTCGAAGCTAGACGAGGATAATCTCGAGGATATCGCCGATGCCGCAAAGGTAAAGTATTACACCAGAAACGATATTTCCGACCTAGAATCAATCACAAAGGATATCTTAAATAATGGCGAAGTCAAGGCTTCCGGCAGCAAAGAAGGCTATGTAGACTGTTACTTCGTTATTGCAGGAGTCATTATTCTACTCCTCTTCTGGACGCTATCCGATTTGATCGTAAAACTATTATCCGAAAGGAAAGTTTCGAATGATTAATCTTGACCTAAACAAGCTCGATCAAGACAAGATTCGCAAGCAAAAGCGCAAAAAACTGCTTCTTATCTCAATTGCGCCATGCATTATCCTGCTCGTTCTCGGCGTATTCTTCCTTCGCCCAGCAATCACAATGATGTTATACAACATGAATTATTCTGGCAAGAACTATAAGGGCGCAGAAAGTGTTGCAGACACACAGAATTTCCTTAACATTATCGAGCCTTACATCGCGGATTACCAGATTGGTACTGCTATGATTCAGGACGGAGATTACACTAGGGCTGAGCAGAAACTAATTAGTAGCCTCGAGCAAGACCCAGACGAAGAAAACGTCTGTAAAGTGCGCACGAACTTGGCCTATAGCATCGAGAAGCAAGCAGATAAGCTTTCTAGCGAAGAAAACTATTCTGATGCGATTATTAAATATAGCGAAGCAGTTGGTTATCTCAGTGGCGACAATTGCGCCGACCAACAAGATTCTTCCAAAGGTTCTGACGAACAGGCACAAAAAGCCATGGATCGCGACAAGAAGAAGATTAAAGATTTGGTCGAGAAACTAAACTCGCAGGCCGACGACAACAAGCCGAGCGACGAAGATAAATACCATGACGGACAATACAATGACGCCGAGGTTACCGAGGACGAGCTTCAGCAGATGCAAAATAATAGCTTGCAAATTATCAACTCAGAGCTTTATGGCAAGATTATGAAAGAAGGCAGTTCTTACAGCTACCAGCGCTGCGACGATTACGGCGGCGACCACTGCTACTAGAATTATCTAGAAACACGTTCAATTTCCGCGGAAATTGCTTCGCGGATTTTTTGACCAGCAAGCTTGATGTTTTCTTCGTCGTTTAAGCGACCCATAGAAATACGAAGAGAGCTAGCAATTTCCTCGTCATTTAGACCAATAGCCTTGAGGGTTGGAGATTTGATACCCTTGCTAGCCGCGCAAGCTGCGCCGGTAGAAAGATAGATTTCCTGATCTTCAAGAGCAAAGATAATACGCTCGGCATCAACGCCAGGCACACAGAAAGGCAAAAAGCTCGGAAGCTGCATCTTTTCTTTGCCTAGGAATTTAATGTTTGGAATCTCGGACAACTCCTTCTGGAGAATCTTTTTGAGCTTCATGAGGCGCTTTCTTTCGCCATTCTGGTGCTTCTCTGCTTCAATCATAGCAGCAGCAAAACCAACTGTCGCAGGAACATTTTCCGTACCCGAGCGAAGACCCATTTCCTGACCACCACCAACAGATTGCGGCTGAAGTTTTACACCATGACCAACATAAAGCGCGCCAATGCCCTTTGGTCCATAAACCTTAGCAGCGTTTAATGTAAGCAAATCTACGCCAAGGCGACTAATCCTAACTTCCATCAGGCCAAGCCCCTGAGAAGCGTCGCAATGAAGATATAACGGACGAGTTTCGCCGTTTAGCTTGCGACGTAGGCGCTCTTTTTCGACCAAGGCAGCAATTTCGCCGACAGGCTGCAACATACCAAGTTCACTGCAAACCAAACAGACCGAGACAAACTCGGTTTCACTATTTAATTTGGCTTCAAAATCCGAAACTTTGACACGACCGTATTCGTCGACTGCGATAGTATCAAAATTTCCGCTTTTTGCAGCACAGGCACGAACCGCCTGGTGTTCGACATCAGAAATAAGAATCTTTGCGCCTGGGGCAATAATCGAGAAGGCGAGATTGATAGACTCTGTAGCACCAGAAGTCATAACTAAGTCTGCGCCCTTCGCGCCAATAGCATGCGCGATTGTATCTTTTGCATCCTCATATTCGTGGCGCGTGCGCTGGGCTGGAAGATAAGCCGCAGATGGGTTAAAGAATTTCTCATCAAAATACACGCTCATCGCGTTTGCGGCACGCTTGGAAAGCGGCGTAGCGGCGGCGTGATCGAGATAAATCACCTTAATCCTTATACAAGTTAAGTTTGATGAGCTGGAGATAGGCTTTAGTAGCGTCACGGAAGTGCTCTAGCTCTTCGCCAGAGATCTTACTATAGCTACCGTTATCTACCTTTTTGAAGACACCACTTTGTCTAACCTCGTAACGGATGACCTGACCATCTTCGTACCAGACCCAAACATTCTTTTGAAGGCAGAAAAATTCACGCTGTTTACCCTCTTCGACCGTACCAAAAAGAGTACGACCAAGGGCCGATTCAGCGTTAATCAGATTACGTTCAGCTTCAACCTTGCGCATTTTCTGGCGGTTAAAGCTAAGCTCGTTTTGAAGATTAATTAGGCTTTGTTTAAGGCTGCGTTTCTGCATGCGATGACTTCCTCCGAGATTGCGCTAAGCTCGTCGTAGAGGCTTAGCGTATCTGCCATCTTTGATTCATTATTTGTCTTGATTTCAACTGTAGGTGCTGAAGTAATTTCTACGGCATCAACAACTGCAGTCGTACTGGATTGAAAGCTATCAGAACGGCTATTCATAGGAATATGAAAGAATGCGTCACTTTCCATAGAATTCTCCCTTAAATTTGATAGATTTTCTCGGCGTTTTTCGTGGTTATTTCCTCGATTTCGTCGAGAGTTTTGCCGTAATATTCGGCAGCCCATCTAGCTACATAGCTAACATAAGCGGGTATATTTATTTTACCACGAAATGGCTTTGGTGTCAAGTAGGGAGCATCTGTCTCAAGGATAATATTCTCGAGAGGAGCATGCGCAATATCTGCAAAAGTAGCAAGGCCATTTACCCCTATATATAGGCCTCTTTTCAGCGCCTCACTAAGGTTTTTCTTGCTATCCGAGAAGGAGTGAATAACAGATGGCTTTAAGTGGAAATTATCAAAAATCGGCCAAAAATCGTCAAAAGCGTCGCGAACATGGAAACTGACCGGCAATTTGTTGTCTTGAGCAATCTGAAGCATGTTTTCAAGGAGGAAAATCTGAGCTTCTTTATCATAAGGAGGAAAATGATAATCTAGCCCAATTTCGCCAATTCCAACCAGTTTTGGCTGTTTGATTAGCTTTTTAGCCTGTTCTAGGTCCTTTTCGAGTTGTTCTCTATTACCATCAAATTCATTCGGATGATAGCCATAAGTCCAGCTCACCTCTTCGTGCTTCGAAGCAAAATCTAGAGCGTCGGCAGAATCTTTTGGCGAAGTACCAATTACAATGATCTTATCTACGCCAAGATTATGACACTCCTTTAGAGTCTCCTCTTTGTCCAGAGGAAACTCCCTGTCGTGAAGATGACAATGCGTATCTACTAACATTTTATCCGCGTGGCGGCTCACCCTCTGGCTCGTCTAGAAGCTTTTTACTCTTAATTTCATAACGTTTGCCGTTAACTGGCGATACGAAGTAATCCTCGTTCAAGAGGTTTACAAACATACCGAGATCCTTGTCGTCCATAATAATAATCTTACCCTGGTCGTCAGTCATAAGCTCGAGCTGCATGTTGTCTGCATAATCTAGAAGCTCGTCCTGCTTCATAGCGCCAATCTCGATATTCTGGAGCTTCTTTACGAGAGGCTTCTTGTCCTCAAGCAAAGCGTTGAGCGTAAGACCTTCTGGGAAGCTAAGCTTATAGGCTTCTTCTAGCTCTTTTGCCTTTTGCTCAGAGATAAGCTGCTGCTTGAAGTCGTACTGGAAGAGCTTTTCAAACTTGCTCTGGTTAAAGATGACGATATTGCCGTCTACGATGGCGGTTTCGTTACCTTCTGGAACTTTAATAGCAACATCGGCAGTTAGAGGCTCAAAGCTTTCGCCGTTAAGCTCCCAGCTGAGCTTGCCCTTCAAGGCGGAGCCGGCAGCCAAGTTCTTTGCGATGTAGAAGGATTCTGGACCTTCGTTGCCAGGATAAGTAAAGCGAGCAACAATACCCTTGATGCGCTTGAATTCGTATTCGTTATCCGTGAAGTATGCAATATCCTTGTATTCGTGCTCGATAAGATGGATTAGGGATTCAGCGCGCTCGACTTTTTCTAGCGGAATCTTATAGATAACTTTGTCTTCGCCGTCGCTCATCTCGTAATCACGGCATTCTAGGCCCTTGTCTGCCTCTTTAACGACGAATTCTACTGCCTCGAGCATAAACATAGCCTTAACAGTCTGAGTCAAACCCTCAGAATAGCGCACCTTGTATGGTGAATAATTTTTATTAAACAAGAATAACTCTACAGAAACGTTGTTCTTGATCTCATCAATGTTGTTTGCCCACTGAAAAACATCAAATCTATTGTCCGAAGAAGAACTACTTGCAACTGGAACTGTCTCCTCGACAGTTTCCTCTGCTTTTTCTTCCTCTGCTACAGGCTGAGCCTCTACTTCTTCCGTCGTTTCGGTAGTTTCGGCCACGGTCTGCTCTTCTGGTTTTTCCTCCATAACTCTTTGCCTCCTTTATTACTGTTTTAGTATAGCATGATGCCAGCCCTAATAGGCTAGAGCTGCATCAAGCTGTGGGTCAACATCTTTGTTAATCTGTTCGAATGTACGTTCGACAACTTTGTCTGGCTCAATACCTTCTTCATGAATATTGTTACCATGAGGGGTGTACCATTTAGCAATCGTGACGCGAAGGACGCTGCCATCCATGAAGTTTTCTAGAGCCTGAACACAACCCTTACCATAGGTCTTTTCGCCAATAATTGTAGCTTTACCATAGTCATGAAGCGCGCCTGTGAGAATCTCTGAAGCAGAAGCCGTAGAACCGTTTACAAGAAGAATAGTCTTCATATCTTTCAAGATAGCTTTGCCGCTACTAGCGTAGGTCTTCTCGTTATATTCCCCGTTCGCGGAACGCTGTTCAACAACAATATCTCCATCAATCCAAAGAGATGCGACATCTTTTGCAGCATTAACATAGCCACCACCGTTGCCACGAAGGTCAACGATAAGTTTCGTGCAACCTTTCTCAAGGATTTCTTTGGCTTTTTCTTCTGCAAGCTTACCGGTATCACTATCGAAACGAGAGATGGTTAGAACCGCAGTCTTGCCGCTATTCCTGTAGTTTACATAGACACTTGCGTTATTGATTGTTTCGCGAACAAGAGTAAATTCCTTCTCTTCGTTATTGCGAACAACCGTCAAAACAACAGTAGTACCTGCTTCACCGCGAAGCTTTTTGGCAACATCTTCGACAGATAGAGCGCTAATATCTTCGCCATCTGCCTTGTAGATAATATCGCCGGCAAGAACACCCGCTTTGCGCGCAGGATTACCCTCGGTAGTGCGAAGAACCTTTACGAAACCGTCGCGCTCGCCAATCTCAACACCGATACCAGCACCAACATCACCTTCGAGATCCTTCTTGAACTTCTCTGCCTCTTCAGTAGTCATGTAGTAGGTATATTTATCTCCGGCAGCATTAACAAGGCCACGCTTTGCCTCCTCGATAATCTTAGTCTTGTCCAGCTCGCCATCATAATTCTCAGCGAGAGACATATAGACGTCGTTTAGGCTATCAAAATCAATCTTGGAAATGTCGGCCTTTTTCCCGCCGATGCCAAGCTGTGCAGCTATGCCGTTCCAGTTTAGGCCAACTACAACGCCAATAACAAGAGTTACAAAACAAGCAATGATTGTAGAAGAAAGCTGAACTTTCTTATCTTTTGCAGGGCTTGCGTAGTATTCGTTTAAAGTTTCATTATCTTCACTAGTTTTGCGAATGTGCTTTTTAGAACTAGCGGTATTAGACTTCGCATTAGACATAAATATATTGTAGCACGCAAAAATAATCTTAAGCGTATCTATAGTTACAGATTTGATTCAGTTTTCTATCCGCCAAAATAGATATAGACGAAGGCGCTTGTTGGCATCCACATCTCGGAGTATTCACCCCAGACGCCATTTACAAGATAGTTGTACTGAGAAATATAGACCTGAGAGCCGTCATTACTTACAGCCTCAACCCAAACAGCGTGGCCATAATAACCAGACATCATAATGCCAACCGTGCCGGCTTTCGGCGTGTCGCTTACAGTAATGCCCATAGAGCGAGCGTTAGCTGGCCACTGGTTTGCATTACCACGTCCGCCCCAGTATGGCATATTGCCGTAGTTCTGCTGAACCTTCCACGCAGCATAGCTTACACATTCACAAATATACATACCCCATGGATCGGAGTACCAGTCCTGATGGGCTGGACACTCGCCGCTATATGGATAACCACCCTTGCTTGCATCACCTGCGACCGGAGTAGAACCAGCTGGAGCAAGCGCAGCGATGATTTCCTGCTGCTGTTTGCGGAGCTCGGCTTTTTCGCTTTCGCTCTTTGCTTTCATATCCTTATATTTAGCCTCATCGGACTGAGTCTGAGCAAGGAGAGCTGCCTGCTCTTGCTCTTTCCTGACAAGCTCTTCCTTTTGACTATTTAGGTCGGCAAGAATCTGCTCTGCCTTGGTCTTCTTGTCTACAAGATCAGCCTTTAGACGCTCATTTTCCTTAACAATCTCCATGAGAGTATCCGAGATGTTGGAAAGATTTACCTCTTGATCGAGGAAAGCCGAGAAGTTTGCAGAAGAAGCAAGGCGCTCAATCGTGGAGCTTTCTTCGCTGTAGTAATACTGAGCAATAGCATAACCAATCGCCTCGTTGTTATCATCGATGCGCTTCTGAGTGCTTTCAATATCGATAACAAGCTTGTCGTGCTCTGCTTGCTTCAAATCAATCTGAGTCTTGAGCTGTTTTTGCTCGTTCTGCAAGATTGCGATTTGATTCTGAAGGCTGTCTGCCTGCTCGTGCAAAGCGTTTGCCTGATTCTCGTAATCGTTAATTGTAGCCTGAAGCTCGGATATCTTCGCGTTGACATTATTCAAATCTTCAGAAGTATAAGCGAAAGCCTGCGAGAAGGACATTACGCCACCAAACACAATTACAAAAAACGCAAAAACGCCAGCCCAGAGAGCTAGTCGCTTTTGATTCTGCGTACGGATTCTTAGACGATTCGAAGAGCTGCGCTTTTTGAGCTTAGCCTCGAGGTTTTGATAATTTCTCATTATTTTACCTTTACGTATTTACGGGTTGCGAGCAAGGACGATACGACACCAATAATTATGCCCACCACCAACAACGCTGCAGCAAATAGGTACCAAATATGTTCCATTTTATCCAAGGTTGGCGACATCAAAGTTTCGCCGATCGAGCTACGGAGTGCAAAGGAGCCGCCATAGATTACACAGGTAGAAATAATTGCGGAAACAACACCATAAAGCATCGACTCAATCACGAATGGACCAACAATGAACCAGCGACTTGCACCAACGAGACGCATCATATAGATTTCTTCCTTGCGGTTAAAGATAGACATACGGATCGTATTGAAGACAACAAGAATTGCGATAGCAGCAAAGATACCAGCCGCAATCAAGCCAACCATACGGATGCGGTCCATGATCTTGGCGATATTATCTACGGTGCCACGGTTTTCGGTCTTATAGGTAGGTTCCTTAGCATCAAGCATGCCACGCATAGATTCGTCGTTCTCAACAAATTGTTCAAGCTCGCGCGTATCGTCAATCTGTTTTAGCTTGACGTTAAAAATCCACTGCATCTTGTTTGGGGCCTGATAGAGACTCTGGATAACAGACTGGTCCTTGATGTGGTTATCTTCGACCATCTTGCGAATAGCCTTGTTATTGGCCTGCTCCGGCGAAGTAGTCGTAACTTCCGTAACGCTCTCTAGAGCTTCCATACGGCTCTTGATCGTAGCAACCTGCTCATCAGTAGCACTCTGCTTGATATAGATAGAATAGTCGACCTGATTCTCGACAGTCTTAATGGCAGTACCCAAAACATCAGTAGCAACAACGGTAGCAGCAAGAATAATAAGAGTAATCGTCATAATAGCGATAGCAGCAAGGCTAAGCCAAGCATTGCGCATAAAACTCTTTGCGCCATATTTAATCACGCGATTATTTGTACGCACAGAATGACGGCGCGTCTTAGTGATGCGCCTCAAGCGACTCTTACTAGCGGCTGCAGCCTGGCGCTTTGTAAGGCGCGAGTCTTCGCCCCCGGTCGGAGTTTGATCTTCGTTCGTGTTGCGTGCTGTTGTCATTGTTTGATTTGTTTTATTTTATCTTATAAATTTTGGCTTTGTCGGCGGTTTCTTGGCCGGCGGGTTAGTTTTTCCTACGTCTGATACTACTGTCGTACCCTTAATATTCGGACTTACAACATCGGCATCTCGTTTGAGCGATTCTGGACCATCAAGCGGTTTAACGCTTACTTCGTTGTGCTTGGTAATAATTCTGCGAGAGGAATTGGTTGCGCGGCGAATATCTTCGACAGAAGTCTCAATAGGCATCTTGGCAGCAATAGTATTGTGCTTAATAATCCTAGTCTTACCAGAAGCATCGAGGTCGTAATGACCATAGTTCTTCTGATCGCCAACAATGCGACCGTCGCGAAGCGTAACAACGCGGCGCTTTAGCTGGTTAACAATGTTTTCGTCATGGGTCGTAACAAGAATAGTCGTACCAAAGTTATTAATTTCTTCGAGCAAGCGAACAATACCCCAGGATGTTTCTGGGTCCAAGTTACCAGTAGGCTCATCTGCGATTAGGATCTTTGGCTGACGAGCCATAGAACGAGCAATGGCAACACGCTGTCTCTGGCCACCAGAAAGCTCGGATGGGAATTTGTGACCCTTATCTGCAAGACCGACAAGTTCTAGAACCTTTGGCACAGTGCGACGAATCTCGGAGTTCGAAACACCAACAATTTCGAGCGCAAAAGCGACGTTTTCGTAAACGGTACGGTTTGGCAAAAGCTTGAAATCCTGGAAGACAACACCAAGACGGCGGCGAAGATGTGGAATATGACGGCGGCGAAGATAAGTATAGTCAATACCACCAACCATAATCTTACCCTCAGTCGGGCGCTCCTCACGAGTGAGCATCTTAATCAAGGTGGACTTACCAGCACCAGATTTACCAACCAAAAAGACAAATTCCTTAGGCTCTATATATAGGGAGACGCGGTCAAGAGCAGGAACTTTATCGCCAGGATAATATTTAGAGACATTATCGAGCAATATCATAGCAAAATTATACCATAAGCATTATTCATCGGCAAGGACTCCACTCGTTAGCTTTGAATCGAGATAAGCATCAATAAAGCCATTAATCTTTCCGTCCAGGACGGCATCAGCGTCGTTTTCCTCATACTTCGTGCGCGTATCTTTAACTAGCTTATACGGATGCAAAACATAGTTACGGATTTGCTGCCCCCAAGAAGCGGATTCTCCCGCGCGAAGCTTATCGATAGAATCAGCATTCTGCTCATCCATCATCTGTTGAAGTTTACCGCGAAGAATTTCCATCGCTTTTTCTTTATTCTGGAGCTGGCTGCGCTCGTTCTGAATCGCAACGACAGTGTTGGTCGGGATATGCGTGATACGAATCGCGGAGTTGGTAGTATTTACAGACTGACCGCCATGACCACCAGAATGATAAGTATCAATGCGAAGGTCTTTTGGATCAATCTTTACTTCAGAATCATCACGAATAACTGGCAAAACTTCTACACCAGCAAAAGAGGTCTGACGGAGATGATCGGCGTTAAATGGACTTAAACGCACCAAACGATGCGTGCCGTGTTCGGACTTTAGTTTGCCATAAACATCGCGGCCGTCAAGCTCAATAACAACAGTCTTAACGCCCGCTTCCTCACCATCGGTTCGCTCTAGCTCGCGCGCAGAAACCTTTTCGTTCTCTGCCCAGCGAAGATACATACGTTCGAGCATAGAAGCCCAGTCCATAGCCTCGGTACCACCTGCACCAGCAGTAATGCGAAGAATTGCATCGTTATGATCATATTTTCCAGTGAAGCGGAGTCCTAAGCGAAGCTTGGCATGCTTCTCTTCCATCGCACTAAGCTGAGAAGAACATTCTTCTAGCATAGATTCATCACCAGAGCTTAGTTCAATAAGCGTAGAAATATCTTCGATTTGAGTTCTAAGGAGAAGCCACTCGTCTAGCTCGTCATGGAGACTAGCCACCTTGGTGGTTTTCTCGCGCGCAACATCAGGGTTGTTCCAGATTTCCGGAACATTGACTTCGGCCTCTAGTGTCTCCAGCTCAAAAAGACGCATATCTAGATCCAGCTGCTCCCACGTGGCAGAAAAACTCTCTTTTAGCTCGCTCAGACGCTTCTGGATGTCAAACATGTCTTAATTGTATCAAATATTATTCTGGCAAATCAAAAAGTGGCAAAGTAGAAATATCGTAGTCCGAAATCTTCGTGCGGCGCAACCGAGTTAGATAAGCACCGCAACCAAGCGCTTCACCCATATCTTGAGCAAGCGAGCGGATATAGGTGCCACTACTGACGTGCGTGCGAATTTT
>JAZNRZ010000022.1:0-20807 GCA_045590975.1 Candidatus Nanosyncoccaceae bacterium
TTTCGTTGGACTCACATTCGTCAGTAGCGACAAGAGGCTTAGCCGCGGGGGCTTCAGACTCGTTGTTTGCTTCTGCGTGAGTGTCCTGAGCGGAAGACTTGTCGTCCTCGCTCTGAGCTGTCGTGGTGGTTTCTGTGGATGAGTGGAGAGCTGCAAAGGGGTTTTCGCCGCCGTTTGCACCGTAGTTGTAAGCTACGACCGCTGTGATAGCAACTGCAATTGCGCCAGTAAGGTAGGCAGCGATTACAGGATGCTTCTTGTAAAAGCCGGTGATGGCTTTTGCGGACTCGGTAATGATGGTCTTGAAGAGATCAAAGATGCTCTTCAGTACGTTAATCATAGCAGTAAGGATTGTCATAGTCCTTACCTCCTTTCAAATGTATAGAAACGGGCCGAACAGCTCGGTCCAGAATAGATAATGTTCAAAGGCGCTCGCGCGCCTGATAGAGGATATTATAGCATTATTTTTAGAGAATGCAAGCGTTTTTTGCTATTTTTAGAGGCAGGAAAAATCCCGTACATAATGTGCGGGATTTTGGTGGGATACCTTACCATGCGCCTTGTATTCCGGGTGTGTCCGGATCAAGATCTTCGACATCTGCAGGCGGGGGCGGCTCGAGTGTGGTTTCGATTGTAGGTTCCGTTGTTGCTTCAGTTGGCATGGGCGGATCTGTAACGATAATTTCGAGCTCGGTAGCTTCGGTATTCTGGGCCTCTGTTACGATGGCTTCGGTCTGCTGCGCTTCCGTTGTCTGCGTGGTTGCTTCTGTGGTAGGAACCGTGGTCTCGGTTGTGGCTTCGGTTTCAGCTGAAGTTGTGGTCTCTGTAGTTGCCTCGGTTGTCTGAGCTTCGGTTGTAGCTGAAGTCATAACTTCCGTTGTTTCGCTAACTACGAATGCGGGTAGGCTCGGGCCACTGGGATTAGATTCTCTGCCTTTTCTTGTCTGGGTCATAATAACCAAGAAGACGATAGCGAAGATTGCGACGAGAATAAGAGCCATAATAATAGACACGATTGCTCTTGCGTCGAACGGGGCTTCGTCACTATAGGCTTTTATGTCGCCGTAGCGATCGTTGCTTTTAGCTTTCGCTCTGCTGATTGTGGCCTGCTTGGCTTTCTGGGTGGTTTTGGCAATCTTGAGGCGCTTGACCTCTGCTTCGACTCTTTTGCTGATTGCCTCAGCGGAGTCGTTGTGTCTGTCGTAACTGCCATCGTACTCGATTTTGCTCTTGCTAGTAGGCCTGGGTCGAATAACCGGGAGTTCCATGGTATCCAGGAAGTCGGTGTTTTTCTTGTTCTTTTTCATTGTTTGCTCAACCTCCTTAAGTAGTAAAAAGTGCAAAAAGAACATATATATTATACCATAAAACGGCTTAAAACTCAAGGAAGCAGGCTTTGCTCCTGACGCTTGAGCTGGCGGCGCATTTATGCTAAGATAGTTACATATTTTGGGGCACTAGCTCATTTGGTAGAGCGCTTCCATGGCATGGAAGAGGTGAGGAGTTCGAATCTCCTGTGCTCCACCATTTAACGTGTAGGCCCTCTTTGGAGGCCTTTTATTTTGCTTTGGTATAATTGGGTTATGAGCGTAATTGACTATTTGGAGTTGAATTGATTTATGGATAGTAGCAAATTGAAATATTTATTACCAATCAGATCCATTTTGTTTGTAGGGATATTTGTTGTTGGCTCTTTGATTGTAGGAAAAGAATTAAACGAAATTAGTAATTGGTGGAGCATTGTTGCTACTATAGTCAATATCGTAACGATTATATTGATAATATTTGCGGCGAAAAGGATAAAGTCTAGCTATGCCGAGTTGATTAATTATAAGAAGAAAAAATCTAAAGCAAAACAAATTGTATTGATTTCGCTTTTGATCTTATTAGTTGGTACTAGCGGGATGTATTTAGCTGGTTTTATATGCTATGGAAAGTTCCCTTATGCTGCTCCTATGATGATTGCGCCAATTCCGTTAGTGCTCGCAATTCTTAATTTCTTTGTTTTGCCTCTAACTACTCCTTTTGCTGAGGATGGGTTATATCTTGGTTGCGGCGTTAACTGTATAAAGAATAAACATTTGGCTATATTAATTCCTGCATTTTTCTATGCAGTTCAACATAGTTTTATCCCGACACTATTAGATGGAAAGTATATTATATATAGATTCCTTTCGTTCTTTCCACTAACAATAATTTTGTGTTGGTATTACCGCGAAAAGAAAAATCCAGTTCCTATTATGGTCGGGCATGCGCTGATAGAAATAGCTAGTGTAGTTATGATACTTATTACTTCTATGAGTCCTGATATTTATCAGATGATGCTTGATATGTAGATTGGATTAAAAAAGACCCCTCGAGTGAGGGGTCCTAGAATTTGTGGCTATCAGCAACTTTTTTAGCTTTTGCTGTAGCCTCTTCTGCTAATCTCATGCGTTCGCCTGCCAGCTTGATGATGTTTTGTTTGTCGAAAGAATCGTCTTCTAGTGCGGCCAGCTCAAGATATTTGATAGATTGGCCTTCGTAGTAGGCGGAAATAAGCTGATAACCCCTGATTACGATGTTTTTCTGTGTTTCGACTTGTTCGAGGAGTCTGGGGTTCATGCTTACGAGATAGGCCAGAGTGATCTGGTCCAACTCTTCTTCGTCTTTCGAAAGCTTGGCTTTTGTCTTGAAGATAAGGCTAGAGATTTGCTGAATTTGCTCTAGTACCGTCATATAATCACCTCCCTTTTGATTTGTGACGTCTAGTAACTATATTATATAACGTCGAGCCAAAATGTCAAGACGGCTCAAGATAACCAAACAAAAGAAACCCCGTAATTTCTTACGGGGTCTGCAACTAAATGGAGGTTAGCGTACTTAAATAGCTACGGCGACCGGTCTTACGCTAACGCGAAGTTCGCGAACGAGAGCGAGAATTTCTCTTTTCTGCTTCATGAACTCCTGCTGCTCTGTAGCGACGCGTTCGAACATGCGGGTGTAGTACTCGTAATCGGACTTGAGAGATACTTCGTCTTCGAGTGTCGGAATGATGTGGTTGAGCTTGCCCTTGGTGATCTCTGCAGCGCTTCTGCAGTTCCAGCGCATCTCTTCCTGGCTGGCGATGATTCTGCTATAACATCTCCAAGCCTTGGCGTAGTAGCGGAGTGCATTTCTGCGATCGCTCTGGTCTTCGGACTCGTCATAGTTGTGCTTGTAACGAGCGGCGAAGTTGAGCATCGTCTGGAGCTCCTCCTTGGTCTCGATTACGCGCTTTGCAGCATCGTTAATCTTCTGAGTGGTCTGTTTCTGAATTTTGATCAGATTTTCCATGGCCTTGCCTCCTGTAATGTGCGTATTTCGTTCGATGAACGATGGGTCTATTGTACAACATATTTATCTGGGATGTCAATTAAATACTTCGTGATAGATTTGGCTGGAATGTTGGTATAATAGGCTTATGTCTTTACAGAAAATAGACGTTAAGAGAAAACGGAAAAACTTAGATTCTGGGATTAAAATCCCGATTAGTGCCGAGGATAATGTTTTGCCGAGTTTGCAAAAGAATGATGTTTTAATGGATATTCAGATGGCTGAGATTTATCCTTTGCCAAATATTTTTGAGTGCGCCAATGTCGATGCTGTTCCTTCTGATATGGTTGAGTCTGAAGTAGAAGTTAAGGACGATGAACAACCTACGGTCTTATCTTTGCCTGGTGATGAATTTTATGAAATCCAACCTGGCGACACCTTGAGCGAGATTAGTGCTAAATTCCGCGTAGATATGACTCAGCTTTGCGTTTGGAATAATATTATGGATCCAGATTTAATATTTGCTGGAGATAGAATCCGTATCAAATAGATAAAAATACCACCGACACTAGTCAGTGGTATTTTTATTAGAATTTTACGCTTTTTCCTGTGTCGTAAATCGTGTCGCCGATTTCTAGGTAGATGTTGTATGCTCCGTTTAGACCTTCTGCATTGATATATCTTGTAATATCTATGCTTTCGGCATTCTCGTCTGCTCCTTCGTCGAAGACGGATATGCACATTGCGGCGTGCATTTCGTTGGTTACTTTGAAGCGATAATATCTCTTTTCGAAGCCTTTGGTTAGGATGGCGCGTAGGTTGCTGTTTTTGGTAAAGCTTCCGCTAATTACGAGTCTATCTTCTTCTTTACTTAGCTCGATACTGTGCTTTTTGTATTCGTTGTCTATGCTTTTTGTACCAGACAAGAGCCCAGTTTCGATGTTGATTGGTTCGCTCTTTGCGAGGTGGCCAAGCTTTTTGCCTTCTGTTAGTTCGAAGTTTTCGCCTTCGTAGTATGCGCTAAGCTTTTCGGCGCGATAGGTATTGCTGTTTAGCTTAATTTCGAAGATGACTTCGCCATCTTTAATTTCTACGGTATCTGATAAGAGTTCATTTGCATCAGCGACTGACGATGGTTGATTTTGTGGTATGCCATCTTTTTTGACGATGCCGCCACTAGATATTAGGTAATGATTTGTCTCTAAATAATCTACGTCGGAGATGTATGGTGAATAGAAATCGCTGCCTCGCTCCTTGCCGTATTGATAGACTTGCTCGATGGTTTTGTTCTCTGTATTGATTTTGTACATGACAGCACGAGAATAGCTGTTTTCTGCTGAGATATAGTTCTCTTTATTTTTGCTTTTATTATTGCCGTTATCGAAGAGGAAGATATAGCCTTCTGGTGTAATCATGACAGCATGTTGGCTCCATTGCCATTCGAAGCCTTCGCCGACTGGCGTAAAGAAGTATTTTTGCATGGATTCTGGCCAGCCTGTCGGGTCGCCAATAATCCAGTTGAGCGTGGCGCTCTCGTAATCTAGGCTAAGGACCGCATCGGCATGTCTGCCAGATAGCAAGACGCTGTTAGTGGCTTCGTCGTACCAGATAGAGTTGTTGTGGAACCAGTCCGCGGTGGAATAGTTTTCGTTACCTGTATTGTCTGTTGGAATTAGTTTCTTTAGGTCAAATTCTTTGACTACCTCGCCTGATTTGCGGTCAATCTCTACGATGTAGTCCTCGACGGTGTTGTTAGTGGAGCCAAAGTCGTCGCTTGCGACAAGAAGGTTACCATTTGGCATCTCAAAATAATCGTGATGATAGCCGCCAGGAATGCTATATTCCTTGTAGATTTTGCCGAGTAAATCTATCTCGTACATGCCAGACATGTAGTATGGAGTGTTGATTATGCGTTCGGTGCTGATTAGGATGTGGCCGTTCCTGAGTCTCTTGTTATCCCAAGAGGTCTTTTGAGTAAGATACCAGCGAACCTCACCATTGATGTCGTAAGCTGCGGCTAATGAATTGCTACTTGGCGAGAAGAAATATAGGCTATCGTCTAGCTGTTCTTTGTTTGCGGTGGTAATTTCTGCTTTTGCGATGTTTTCTGGGAGTGGGTCGGTTTTGATGCTGATTTCTTTGCTCTTTGTCTCGCCGGAATCTTCGTAGCTGATCGTGATTTTATTATCGTAATCTGCATAGAGGCCATAGATTGGTAGGAGGTGGTCTGTGCCAGATTTGAAGCTATGAACAATGTTGGTTTTATCGTCTTTACCCTCAACTTTGATGGTTGGCGTGATTTCTTTATCGCTATGAAAGATTACTAGGGCGGTAAGAGGCGAGTTTTTGTAGGGGTTTAGGATGACTTTTGGGTTATCAAAGCTAGTGCCGTCTGTTGTGAACTCTTTCTCGTAGCTAGCTTGGGCCGTAATTAGGCTTTGCTCTTCTTCTAGGGCTTCATGACCACGAAAGAGGCCAGTTGCTGCCATATATATGATAATCGCGAAGAACGCGATAAAAATAAGAATGAAAAAGATATTAGATAGGATCTTGAATACATTTTTGATCCGTTGAGTAGTGCTCATAAACCTCCTATGCTTATATCTATTTTAGCATAAGCTAAACATGTGGTAATGCTTATGTTATTATATTAAGTAATAAACATAAGCTTTATTAAATAGGAGTTATATAAGAGCTATGATTAAAAACAATAAAAAGGCCTTCACGATTATCGAGGTTGTTCTCGTCCTCGCGATTGCTGGTTTGATTTTCTTGATGGTATTCATCGCGCTTCCTGCGCTGCAGCGAGGTCAAAGAAATACTCGCCGTAGGCAGGATATGGCTAGGATCATGAGTGCTATTACTGATTATCAGACTAATAATAACAATAACCCTCCAGTAACTTTGACGGATGACGGAAAAGCGACATTGGATGTAAGTTTCCCTTCGAAGTATGTTGAGCCGAATCTTAAATCGACTAACTCTAATACTCCTGGTTCTGGTAATATTGGTCGTCTTATTTATTCTTTTGAATGCCAAGACGATAAGACCTGCGATCATTTTATGGATCCAGATGGTGAAATTTATAAGGTTGCAGCTTCTGGTGCTGGTTATTCTACTCATGGTGAAGTTCAAGAAGCCTATACCACAAACTTTGATCATGTAGTTTACATTATTGCTGGTGCAAAGTGTGGCGGCTCAAATGAAGGGGGCGTTATAAATACCAATAATAAAAGCGAAGTCGTTGTAAGGTATGTTCTTGAAGGCGGCAGTGTCTATTGTAACGATAACCAATAGTTAAGTGAAAAATAGCGTCTATGAAGCCATAGGCGCTTTTTGTAGCTCTTGGATTGTGTTATATTAGAATAAACATAAGCACGAGCTTAATTTAGTAGGAGTTATATATAAGCTATGACTAAAAATAATAAAAAAGGCTTCACGATTATCGAGGTTGTTCTCGTCCTCGCAATCGCTGGCTTAATTTTTTTGATGGTATTCATTGCGCTTCCTGCATTGCAGCGCTCTCAGAGAAACACTCGCCGTAGGCAGGATATGGCTAGAATTAACTCGGCGCTAGTAGATTATATTGCAAATAATCCTTCCGATTACAAAGTGCATTGGGGCGGAACTTATCAGACTGGTGATTCTGTTAAATATACGGGTGTTGAAGGCGATGGTGATGACGGTAATCATTTAAAGAAGTTTGTTATTAAGTATGTTGATAGTAGTTGCTCTTCTGATGGTACGACTAGCACCTGGAATCCTAATAATTGTTCAGATCAGTTCCGTGACCCCGATGGCACGCCGTATACTTTACGTTATGCGGAAGATTTGAGTGATAATTCTTCGGATGTATTCGATATCGAAGAGACTATTCCTAAGTATTATCGTGAACATAAGATATTCTTTATTGCTGGTGCGATGTGCGGTAGTAATGAGAAGGAAATTAAAAAAGCGGGTGGCAAAAATCAATTTGTATTAATCTATTTGCTTGAAGGCGGTTCGTTCTATTGTTCGGACAATCAATAATCTTGATAGAAAAGTTCCTCTTCGGAGGAACTTTTTTGATGGCAGTTTTTTATGCAACCCAAAAACCACCCCTTTCGGAGTGGTTCTTGTGTTCTCTTCGTTAATAAAATTAACGCTTGCTGAACTGTTCGCGTTTGCGAGCGCCACGAAGACCGTAGTGCTTGCGTTCCTTTTCGCGTGGATCACGCTTCATGAGGCCTGCCTTCTTGAGTACTGGGCGGAATTCTGGGAATTCGAGGACCAATGCACGAGAGATAGCTAGCTTGATTGCGTCGACCTGGCCGGCGGAACCGCCGCCTTTTACGAGTACAGTAACGTCGAACTCTTTCTGCTTCTGAACTAGAGCTAGTGGATCGGTTACTTCAGCGATAAGGCTCTTGTTGTTGCAGAAATAATCTGCAGCGCTCTTGCCGTTGATAGTAAGTTCACCTTTGCCCTTGTAAAGACGAGCAGAGGCAGTAGCAGCCTTGCGGCTACCGTTGCCATAGGTGTATTTAGCATTCTTTGCTGGCATTACTTAATCTCCTTTGGGGTCTGAGCGGTATGAGTGTGCTCTGCACCTGCGAAGACGCGGAGACGCTTCATGCGTTCAGCTTGAAGTTTGTTCTTTGGGAGCATACCGGCAACTGCGCTTTTAACGGCTAGAGTTGGATCTTTCTCGATGATTTCAGCGAGAGTAAGATCGGTCAAGCCGCCTGGGAAGCCAGAGTGGCGGTAGTAATGCTTGTCTGTCATCTTGTCGCCAGTAACTTTGATGTTCTTAGCGTTTACGACGACGACATAGTCACCGTTATCGGTGTGAGGCGTGTAGGTAACTTTAGACTTGCCCATGAGCTTGTCTGCGATTACGACGGCCAATTTGCCTAGTGGCAAAGTGGAAGCGTCGATAATCCACCATTCACGTGCGATCTCGGAGGACTTTTGGCTATAAGTTTTCATACTTATTTCTCCTCCTTCTTATCTGCCTTTTTCTCAGCTTTTGGAGCAGCTTTTGTAGCAGCTTTCTTTGCTGGCTTTGGCATGTCTTTGATGTCATCAACGAAGGAAATGGTTGCCATTTCGGTGTTGTCGCCAACACGGAAGCCGTTGCGTTCAATGCGGAGATAACCGCTGTCGCGCTTGACCTGTGGTGCGATAACATCTACGAGGTAGTTACCCATTTCAGTATCGTCAAGACGAGCAATCACGAGTCTGCGGGAAGCTAGGTCGCCGCGCTTTGCAAGCGTAATAAGCTTTTCAGCTGGGCGGCGAATTTCTTTAGCTTTTGCTAGAGTCGTATTGATTGCCTGGTATTTAAACAAGGAGCGCATCAGACCGCGAGTTAGTGCAGTGCGTTGGTCGGTTTCGCGACCGAACTTGCGCCCTTTATATCCATGGCGATGCATATTAGATATTTAACTCCGTAAGTTTATCTTTAACTTCGTCGAGCGCTTTAGCACCGAAGCCCTTGAGCTCCTTTAAATCGCTGTCCGAAAGTGCTTTAAGCTGAGCAACGGTATGAATATCGTTGTTTAGCAAAGCGTTTGCGGTACGAGCCGAAAGACCAAGCTCTTCAATTGGGGTTGTAGAACCTGCTTCTGCTTCATCTTTGCCAGCAGTTGGAGCTGGTGCGGATTCGACAGTTGTACTGCCGGCAAGTGCCTTGTACTGGTTTACTAGAATTGCTGCTGCTTCTTCGAAAGCTTCGCGTGGTGTAATAGTACCATCGGTATCAATCGTAAGGGTGAGCTGCTGCAAGTTAGTATCCTGTCCAACACGAGTATTTTCTGCGTTGTAGCGTACGCGTAGAACTGGGGTAAAGACAGCGTCTATAGCGATCATGTCGCTATGGATGCGTTCCTGACCAGCCTGTTCGATACTTAGGTAGCCACGGCCAGTATCGACGACAAAATCCATCTTTAGGGTGAAGTTTGGATCATCGATAGTGCAGATTTGCTGCTGTGGGTTGGATAGTTCAAGCTCTGCTGGGAGTTTGATGTCGCCAGCTTTGACTACGCCAGCACCCTTCTTTTCGAAGTGTACTTCAACTGGCTCGTCAGAGTGAGACTTGAAGTGAATGTTTTTAAGATTGAGCATGATATCCACGGTATCTTCCTTGATGCCTGGAATGGCGGAAAATTCGTGGGTGGTACCTTCGATGCGGAAAGCAACGATTGCGGCACCTTTGATGCTGGATAGAAGAACACGACGTAGTGAATTACCAAGAGTATTACCATAGCCATAGTAAAGTGGCTTGATAATAAAGCTTGAACTGTTTTCACCAAGGTCTTTGATCTCTGCTAGTTCTGCTTCATGAATTACTTTTGTCATAGTTCTCCTTTAGCGTGAGTAATACTCGACGATTAACTGTTCGTTGATGCCCACCTCTGCTTCTTCGCGCTTTGGTGTACCTGTAATCTCAATTTTAAGATTCTTGAGGTCAGATTTCATCCAAGATAGTGGCTGTGCTTCGCCGTTGATATTGGTGAAGTAGCTGTTCTTCTTGGATTTTGGACGTACTTCAAGAACGTCACCGGCACTTAGGCGGATGGATGGAATATCGATACGCTTGCCGTTTAGTGTGAAGTGTCCATGAGAAACGAGCTGACGTGCAGCACGACGAGTGCTGGCTAGACCTGCACGGTAGACAACGTTGTCTGCGCGGCGTTCTAGGAAGTTAAGAAGGTTTTCACCTGTCATACCTTCTGCACGCTGTGCTTCGCGCATCAATTTTGCGAACTGCTTTTCGAGTAGTCCGTAAATGCGGCGAACTTTCTGCTTTTCGCGAAGCTGGGTTAGGTAAAGACTACCGCCACGGATTCGCATATCGGCGTGTTGACCTGGAATACCGGTCTTCTTTGCCATGACTTTCTGCGCTTTTGGAGCAAGTGCATAACCTTCACGGCGAGATTGTTTTCCAATAGGTGATAAATCACGTGCCATTATGGTTTCCTTTCTCCTTTAGGACGGCAGCCACCGTGCTTGATTGGTGTCTTGTCCGTAATGCTATTGATTGTCATGCCTAGGGTGCTAAAGGCGCGGATGGCGCTATCGCGACCAAGACCGATACCCTTAACGAAGACATCGACGCTGCTCATGCCATGATCGCGCTTTGCGATTTCGGCAACTTTTTCTGCAGCAACCTGTGCAGCGTATGCGGTACCCTTCTTGGAACCACGGAAGCCATTTGCGCCAGCGGATGATGCAGCCAAGACCTGACCGCTCTTATCGCTTACGCTGATAATGGTGTTATTAAAGGTTGCTTGAATGTGCACCTCGCCAGACTGGACAACACGTTTGCCCTTTTTGCCTTTGGTTTTTGGTGCTTTAACTGCTTGCTCCACTTCAGGAGCTTTAGTTGTATCTTCTGCCATACTAACTTCCTATACTCCTTAAGTTTTACTTGCTGCTTTTGGTTGTGCGCCACCAACGGCGATAGCCTTACCTTTGCGGGTGCGCGCATTCGTGCGGGTGCGCTGACCGTTTACTGGAAGACCGGCTTTGTGGCGGAGCCCCTTGTAGGAATTAATATCCTTAATACGTTTAATATTGTTCGTCACGAGGCGCTTCAAGTCTCCTTCAACGGAATATTTACTAGAAATAATATCGTTGAGCTTTTGCTCTTCAGCCTCGGTGAGATCCTTCACCCGAGTGGTCGGCTCAATCTTAGCCGCCGCAAGGATGGCTTTGCTTGTGGTGCGTCCAATACCATAAACGTAAGTAAGTCCAATCCAGACCTGCTTTTCGCTAGGAATTGTGACACCGGCGATTCTTGCCATGCTTAACCCTGCCTTTGTTTATTCTTAGGTTTCTTCTTGTTGATGATACGAAGCACACCTTTACGGCGCACAATAATATCGTCAGGGCTAATTTTCTTTACACTTGCACGTACTTTCATGTAAATGAAAATTTCCTTTCCGAAAACTTACGGTCTTTAGATACAGATAAAAACTAGCCAAAGGCTAGCTTAGTACCTCCACTAAAGCCATTCTTGTTTTCGATTAAATTTAATCTTTTTGGCGGTAGCTGATGCGACCCTTCGTGAGATCATAAGGGGTTAGCTCAACTTCCACCTTGTCGCCCGGCACGAGGCGGATATAATTCTTTCGCATTTTACCCGACATGTGAGCAACTATAACATGACCATTCTCAAGCTCGACATGAAATTTAGTCCCCGGTAGAGCCTCGATGACTTTTCCCGTGAGCTTAATAACTTCTTTTTTGCTACTGTTCGACGCATTTTCAGCGGAACGGTTAGCAGAGCCCTTTTTAGGGCGTGCCGATTTCTTTTGACTAGCCATAAATTACAAGCTCAATTATATCAAAAAATCAAGAATTTTTCAAGATGTAAATACAAAAAATAGCTGCTTTTTGGGGCAGCTATTTGTCATTATCTTGTAGCTTTAATTATAACTACGGAAGTATCGCTATTTCCTACCGAAACTAGAGACAAAGTTTCTTTGCTATCGATGCTTTGCTGTGCAAGTGGTAAGGTCTTGGCTGAATCTTTGTAAGATGTAATGCTGATAGATTCGATTGTGTATTCAAATACTTCGTTGTCGCCACGCGTGAGCTTGATCTTGTCGCCTTTTTCTAGGCTATCCAAGTTCTTGAAGATTCCAGATTGGTCTACATATTGGCTAATGCCACTAATTACGATTGCGCCAACGTTTCCTGGTTTCGTGGAACCACCATACCAGCTGAGCTGATAGATATTGCTTGGAAGTGGTAGTTTGCCTGCGACTTCTGTTTTGCTGGGATTTACGATCGCTTTAACGCCTAATCTTTCGATTTCGATATATTTTGGCTGATCTTTTTCGACGGTATGCTTGCTGTAGGCTTCGTCGGATGTTCTATCTGTGCCGAGGCCTCCAATAGGCTGAATACCGCTTAGTACCGCAGGTGCTGTAGCGCGAGCGGACTTGGTCTCGTTTTTGTAGTAATTCTGTTCCCAGATGAATACTTTGAGGGTGCAAGCTACGATTATGATTAATAATCCCCACCCCACAATGCGAGTAATTCTCGTGATTGTGCGATTAATCTTTAGTGCCATTACTTATAGTCGTCGTAAGTTACCATTAACGCGCGGGAATTGAGCGAGCGGATGTTTTCGATTGCGACAGTCACAAGGATGAGCAAACTTGTACCAGTGATAGATAGGCCGATTGGAGTACCAATTACGCCGATTGTGATGAAATCTACAATGTATGGAAGTAATGCGATAATACCAAGAGCGATTGAGCCGAATAGGTTTAGGTGGTTTACAATCTTGCTGAGATATTTCTCGGTTTCTTTGCCTGGGCGAACGCCTTCAATGAAGCTACCTTGCTTCTGTAGGTTTTCTGCATAGTCCTGAGTATTGAATACGATGCTTGTATAGAAGTATGTAAACATGACAACTAGCAAGAAGTAACATGCAGGATAGATGAAATCTTTTGCTTGTAGACCGACAGTCTGATCGAAGTTGCTTGCGTTTGGAGCACTGAACCAGCTAACGAGGTTCTGGCCCAAGACGCTACTTTCGTCGCTGTGAATAATAAGCTGACCGATGAAAGATGGAACGCTTAGGAATGCAACGGCAAAGATAACTGGAATAACGCCAGCAGAGATAAGCTTGATTGGCATGATGCTCTTGATGCCGCCGTAAGCGCTATTACCATGAACACGCTTTGCGGTATTGAGCGTGACGATACGCTGCGCCTCGTTGATCTTGACGAGGAAGTAAATAACGACTATGAGGCCGATCAATACCGATACGACGATCCAGAAATATACTGGGTTTACTGGAAGGTTTAACCAGCCGAACATGGATAGTGTGCCAGCGCTTGTGTCGAAGAGCTTTGTAAGCAAGCTTGAAACCAAAGATGGGAAGTTTGCAATGATGCTTGCGACGATGATCATGGAAGTACCGTTGCCGATACCCTGTTCTGTAATAAGTTCGCCGAGCCACATGAGAAGCATGGAGCCTGCGGTCATGGCTGTTACGGCTAGAGCCCAACCCTGTCCGTCAAGGGCAACTGTTGACGTCGTGCCTAGAGATAGAGCTTCCTTAGATAGGATGAAGATATAGACAATTGACTGAAGAATTGCTAGTGGGACGGTTAGAATGCGAGTCCACTGGTTGATCTTGCGGCGTCCGACTTCGCCGTCTTTGCTGAGCTCTTCCATGCTAGGAATAGCTTTGGATAGAAGCTGCATAACGATTGACGATGTGATGTATGGCGAAATACCAACCATAATAATAGACATAGCGGTTAGGCCACCACCGGAAATAAGGTTAATGAAGCCACCGAAGTCTGTGCCGTTGATCAAGTTATTGATAGCGGTCTTGAATGTTGGTGCGTCGCCTAGTGGGACAGGAATGTGCGCCAAGATGCGGTAGGCGACTAGGAGGCCTACTACAGCAAGGATTCTTTTTCGCATGTCTTTGTTTTTCAAAGACTTGAAAATCGTCTTAAAATTCATGATACCTCTTTTTTACTTCTTTTATATTATCATATCTATCGGTATCTTGCGAGATAATACAAAAATATCTCCAATTACTTGGAGATATTTTCTTGCTTTCTATTCGTTAGGCTTCTTTGTTTGTCTTAACGCGCTGTGGAACAGTAACTTTCTTGAAGCTACCACCAGCTTTTTCGATAGCAGCGATTGCAGTCTTGCTTGCAAACTGAGTTTCAAGTTCAATCTTGTTCTTGATCTCACCGCGAGTGATGACCTTTACGCTTGCGTATGGATTAGCGATAAGGTTTGCTTCTGCTAGCTTGAAGTTGTCGACCTTGCCCTTAAGGGTATCAAGAGTGTCGGTGTAAACAACCTGAGCCTTAGCATGAAGGGATTTGAAACCTTTTAGCTTAGGAATTGCCTGCATGATTGCACGCTGACCGCCCATGAAGCCTGCTGGCATCTTGCTGTGGCCGGTACGGGATTTCTGACCCTTTGTACCACGACCAGCGGTTTTACCCTGACCAGCTGCGATACCGCGACCTACGCGCTTGCGATCTTTGTTTGCAATAACGTTAAGTTCGTTGTACTTCATTTATTTTTCCTCCTTAGCAGCTTTCTTTGCTTTTGGAGCTTCTTTAGCTTCGGCTTTCTTGCCCTTGTTGGCTAGCCATTCGCTCTTTGGAACCTGCTGGCGAAGACCTTCGATAACTGCATAAGCGATGTTTGCTTTGTTTGTAGAACCGAGGGACTTGCTGATAAGGTTCTTAACACCTGTAAGACCGATGATGGAGCGGATAACGCCACCAGCGATAATACCGGTACCTGGAGCTGCTGGCTTCATAAGAACGTTAGCGCCAGTAACTTTGGTTTCAACTTCGTGGCAGATAGTATCACCATTTAGGTTGATAGTGATCATATCTTTCTTTGCGCGGCGTTCTGCCTTCTGAACAGCACTTGTAACGTCTGCGCCTTTTGCCATACCAACACCAATCTTGTTCTTGTGGTTACCAACTGCAACTAGTGCCTGGAAACGCATACGGCGGCCACCCTTAACGGTGCGGCTAACACGATTGATGCTAATGTTTACGGAATCAAACTCTTTCTTAACTTCGTCGGTTGCGCGGCGGTTGCGGCGATTGTCGCGGCGGCGACCACGGAAGTTACCGTTTTCGCGAGCTTCCTTTGCAGCGCTAGCTTCTTTGTTGAGGCGAGTTGTGCCGGATTCGTTAATAACTTTTGCTTTGCTTTCCATATTAGAACTCCAGTCCTTCCTTGCGGGCTGCGTCAGCGAGTGCGCTTAGGCGTCCTGCATAAAGACGTGCGCCACGATCAAAGACGACCTTTTCAATCTTAGCTTTCTTTGCCTTCTTGGCGATTTCGCTACCGATCTTGGCTGCGAGTTCGGTCATGTTACCGGTTTCTTTGCTGCCAACGGTTGTAGCGTAAGCTAGAGTTACGCGCTTGTCATCATCGATGATCTGAGCAGTAACGTGCTTGTTGCTGATATTTACGCTAAGGCGTGGGCGCTCAGCAGTGCCATGAATCTTTGCACGAGTGCGATTCTTTCTAAAATCTGCTTTCATGACTATTTCTTCCCTGCCTTACCGGCTTTACGGATAATAACTTCGTCAGCATACTTAATACCCTTACCCTTGTATGGCTCTGGCTTCTTAAGTGCGCGGATTTCAGCAGCGACCTGGCCGACCTTCTGCTTGTCGATACCACTGACAGTGATTGTCATCTTGTCAGTCTTTAGATCGATACCTTCTGGGGCTTTATATTTTACTGGATGGCTAAAGCCTAGTGCCATTTCAATTTCTTTTGGACCACCACTTAGGCGGAAACCAACACCATTGATTTCGAGCTTCTTCTCAAAACCTTTGGTTACGCCAGTAACAGCGTTGTTTAGTAATGCGCGCTGCAAACCATGCCAAGCACGAGACTTTGGCTCGTCGTCGGCGCGTGTTACGATGATTTGATTACCCTCGACCTTAGTCTGGGTGTTCTCCTGGACAGGGACAGTTAGCGTGCCTTTAGGACCAGCGACGGTGATTTCGGTGTCGCCGACCGTAATTGTCACGCCTGCTGGGATGTCAACAGGTAGTTTTCCGATACGACTCATACGTTCCTTTTGTTAATAATATCTCGCTTATTTTATCATAAAATTCAAAAAATCTCAAGAGGTAAATCTTGAGATTCTCTGTTTTTTAGTTATCGATATTGCTATTTCTTAGGCTTGCGATGATGCTATCGAAGTAATTTCCGTATGTTGCATAATCGTCGGTCGATAGAATGGCAGATTTGTCGTTAACTTTGATAATAATTGCGCGTCCATCTGGAGCATTTTCGTTGTTTTTTAGCTTGCCTTGGACCATAATGCCGGTGATTGGCCCGGAGCTGAATGGTGTGCTAGAAATCTTGTCGTTGTTGTATTTCTGTGCGGCCTGTTCGTAGCTTTGATTTAGGATCTTGAAACTAAAGGCAAATGTTGAATTATTTGACTTGATTGGTGGAATTGGATCTGGGTGGAAGTATGCTTCGTATTCTGCACTAGTTTCGCTGTCGTTTGCAATATAGACATTCCATTCTTTTGGATATTTGAAAGTTAATGCGCCATATTGGCTTGGACCTGTAAATTCCTTGGATGTTAGAGCTTTGCGCTTCGCGTAGTTCTGGTCATCTAGGGCTTTTTGTTCTTCTTTTGCGTCTAGGACTAGGGCGTTGCGGGCGCTTGTGTCTTGTTTATTCTTGCCATCGTATTGCATAAAGAAGTAGATTGCGCCACCGATAGCGGCAATACTAATAATGTAAATGATAACAATAATAAAGATTTCTAGGCCATGGCTTTGCTTTGGCTGAGGAATTGCAATGCTTTGTGATTGCATGCCCATGGCTAGCGGCGTGTTCTGGATGTTGTTAGCTGGCATAGCTTGTGGCATTGCCTGATTTTGATAGGGGTTTGGGCTAGGGTTCTGGTATGGATTCTGGCCTTCTAGCATAGATGCGAAGCTGGCTTTTGGTGCAGAAAAAGTAGGCGCAGTTGGATCCGTGTCTGTAGTTGGAATACTATTAATATTTTGATTTGGCATAAAAGCGCCTGCTCTAGGAGAATTGTCTAGCATTGGATTTTGCGGTGCTTCGAATTGTGGCATCTGATCATTTGGTGCCTGACCGTTAGGCATTGGGCCATTAGGATTCATGTCATTATCTAAGTTTGTCCCGTTCGGATTCATGATTTTATTATATTTTAGCTTGTGCTTTTTAGCAAGATATCTTGCTCTGTGGGCTATAATTTACTTATGCTCGATGTAATTATTATATTCAGTGCTATTTATGTTGTGATGCTGCTTGTTTGGTGGCTATTTTGCGCAGGATTTTGCAAAAGCGCGCTAAAAAGTATGAAACGTAGTAGGTTTGATATTGTTGAAGTGATAGATATTGGCGTAGCAAGGCTTTGGCGCTTGTTTTCGATTGTGCTCCTTGTTTCTGCTGTAATTTGGGGTATTGGGCTGGGTTTTTGGTGGCTTATCCCGATTGCTTTGATTCTTATGATTAGGCTATATTTCTTCGTTTCGGTCTTCTATATACCGTTCAATTTTATCGAGAGTAGATATGCGGCCAAAGTTGAATATGTATTTGGTAGGAAGAAGCGTATGGAGATACAAAAAGACCGCGAGAATCAGATCAAGAAAATGAAAGAAAACTCCTGGACGATTCCAGATAAGATGAAATAAATTAAGACGACAAAAAACATCCCCGAATTGAGGATGTTTTTTGCGGTTATATTACCAAACCTTGACTAAAACTTCGCCACCAAGCTTGTTCTTAACGGCTTCTTGGCCAGTCATGATGCCCTTGCTCGTAGAAACAAGAACGGTACCACGGCCAGACTTGACCTTAGGAATTTCGCTTACGCCAGCGTAAATGCGACGACCTGGTGTAGAAACCTTGGAGATTTCGTTGATCGTTGCGTTTTCGCCTTCTTTATTGATGACGATGTGCAAGATATTGCGAGGCTGAGCCTCTTCGATTTCTACCTTTTCGAGGTAGTGAATCTTCTGTAGCTTCTCGGCTACAGCAAGCTTGAGCTTGCTGGTAGGAACGCGAATTTCGTTTTTGTTAACGGCGATTGCGTTGCGAATGCGCGTAATGAGGTCAGCTACTGGATCGCTAGTTTGAATAGACATATCTTTCCTTTCCTCCTATTACCAGCTACTCTTTGTTACGCCAGGGATTTCACCCTTGCTTGCTTTTTCGCGGAAGTTAATGCGGCTTAGGCCGAAACGGCGCATGTAGCCACGTGGGCGACCGTCAAGCATATCACGGTTCTTCAAGCGAGTAACACTTGCGTTGCGTGGAAGCTTCTGAAGACCTTCTAGGTCACCGGCAGCCTTTAGCTCATCGCGTTTAGCTTTATATTTTTCATACATCTTGCGGCGTTTTTCGTCGCGTAGAACTGCACTCTTCTTAGCCATTACTTAGACTCCTTTTCAAATGGCATACCGAACTTTTCGAGGAGCTTGCGGCTACCTTCTGGTGTGCCGTTCTTGATTACGAACGTAACTTCAATACCATGAAGTACGGCTGCATCTTCGAAGCTAATTTCTGGGAATACAGTTTGTTCTTTTAGACCAAGACTGTAATTGCCCTTAGCATCGAAGGACTTGCCTGGGACGCCGTGGAAGTCACGAACGTGTGGCAATGCAACGTTGATAAGGCGATCAGCAAATTCGTACATCTTATCGCCGCGTAGGGTTGTTAGGTAACCAACTGGGGCGCCCATACCTTTGCGGATCTTGAACTGTGCGATAGATTTCTTTGCTAGGCGGCTTGTAACTGCCTGGCCAGTAATCTTGCTGAGGGTTAGAGTTACAGTTTCGGTGAAGCGCTTATCTTCACGCTTTTTACCAACACCAGAGCTAACGATGATTTTCTCTAGTTCTGGAACCTGGTTGATGTTCTCGAGCTTAAGTTCCTTCTGGAGCTCAGCTTTGAACTTTTCTTTGTAGGCAGTCTTTAGACGTGCTTCATATTTAGTTTCGGCCATTATTTAATCTCCCTGTTGTTTGCTTGGCGGGCGATGCGTACGGTCTTGCCGTCGTCGTTCTTAGCGTAGCCGATACGGCTGGTCTTGCCAGCTTTTTCGTCGATAACTAGAGCAACTTTGCTTGCATTGATGCCGACTTGAATATCTTTCTTGCCGCCCTGGCGATACATGCTAGCGTGCATGTGGCGAGTGCGGTTGCCTAGACCTTCGATGAATACTAGGTTCTCTTTTGGAGCAACTTTGGTAACCTTACCAGTTGCGCCCTTGTTAGAGCCAGAGATAACCTTTACGAGGTCGCCAGTTTTAATACGAGTTCCCATATTATAGTACCTCCGGTGCTAGGCTGATAATTTTCATGAAGCCCTTGTCGCGAAGTTCGCGTGGAACTGGGCCAAAGACACGAGTGCCTTTTGGAGTTTTGTCGTCGTTGACAATAACTGCTGCATTGTCGTCGAAACGGATAGTAGAACCATCTGGACGGCGAATCTGCTGACGAGTGCGGACGATAACAGCTTTGACTACGGCTTTTTTCTTGACGTTTCCTGTTGGGGAAGCTTCTTTGACGCTGCAGGTTACGATATCACCAACGTGAGCGTAACGAGCGCGAGTGCCGCCGAGCACGCGGATAACACCAAGTTCCTTGGCGCCGCTGTTATCGGCAACTTTCAAGCGGGTTTCTTGCTGAATCATTAATTTTCTCCTTCTTTATCGTCGCTCTCGACCTGAGTGACTTCATCTTTTAGCTCGACCTTACCATGGCTCTTTTCAAGAACTTTGACAAGATTCCAGGTCTTAGTCTTGCTGATTGGGCGCGTTTCTTCGATCATGACGGTGTCGCCTTCATGGGCTTCGTTCTTTTCGTCATGTGCAGTGTACTTGCGCGTAATAGTATACTGCTTGCGATATAGTGGATGCGTCTCACGAGAGGTGATCATGACCGTGATGGTCTTGTCACGCTTGTCGGAGGAGACTACTCCAGTGAGGGTGCGTGCCATTATTTATCTCCCTTCGTGGCGTTAATTTGCGTTAAGATACGTGCAATATCTTTCTTGAGGGCTTTGATGCGGTGTGGGTTCTGTAGAGTAGAACCAAGACCCTGACGAGCAATCAAGAGTTCTTCGCGCTTAGCTTTTAGCTGTTCATCAAGCGGTGCTTTGCTAACGAGCTTAGCTTCTTTTGCGGCTTCTTTCTTTCCTGCCATAAATTAAAGCTCCTCTTTCTTAATGATCTTGCAGCGTACTGGTAGCTTGTGGCTTGCTAGGCGAAGAGCTTCTTTTGCCTGCTCTTCAGTAACATCGGCGATTTCGAACATAACTGTTCCAGCCTTAACCTTTGCTACGTGATACTGAGGTTCACCTTTACCGCTACCCATCTTAACATCCAATGGTTTCTTGGTTACTGGAGTGTGTGGGAAGATGCGGATCCAGACCTTACCACCACGCTTAACATAGCGGGTGATAGCCTGACGAGCGGCCTCGATCTGGCGACCGTTGACGCGTTCGTTATCTAGGCTTTGTAGACCCCAATCACCGAATGCAACATAGTTGCAACGGGTTGCGATGCCTTCGTTCTTGCCCTTGCGGACCTTGCGATGGGCTTCTTTACGAGGTTGTGTAAGTGCCATAATTTATTTCTCCCCCTTGTAGATCCAAACTTTAACACCAACGATACCTGCAATCGTCTGAGCATGCTCGACGTAGAAGTCGATATCTGCACGAAGAGTATGTAGAGGTACGGAACCTTCGATGAACTTTTCGCGGCGGCTCATTTCTGCGCCATTTAGACGACCGGATACCTCGATGCGGATACCCTTAGCACCTGCATTCATTGTAGATGCGCTTGCCATCTTGACTGCGCGGCGGAAGTTCATACGTTTGCCAAGCTGGAAACCGATGTTTTCAGCAACTAGCTTTGCGCTAAGTTCTGGCTTTTTAACTTCCTCTACGTTGATGCGTAGTGGGCTCTTGGTAACCTTTTCAAGATCCTTCTTTAGTTCGTTAATGCCTGCACC
>JAZNRZ010000023.1:0-3232 GCA_045590975.1 Candidatus Nanosyncoccaceae bacterium
AGAAGAGCGCCAAAGAACCGCTTGTCACAACGGCTTTCTTGCGCCCCTCCTTTTTGCGCGGAACAAGCATCGCCTTGGTCAAGAAATACGCCAAAACATTGATAACCGCGAAGCATAGGGAGCCAAGCAAAACTAAGAGAATAAAGCTCCCGAGGCCTAAAACCGCGATTGAGCTACTAGCAACAAAGAAACAGATAGCTAGCAGACCGATAACGGCCGCGATAATCGCTCCAAAATGACGAATAATACTATAGAGCGAGCTCTGGATAAGATAGAGCGTCACGCCACAGAATACTAGGAATCCGCAAAGTATCGAAATGATTATCGCAAGAACCATTAGTCGTTCTCCTCAATGATAGATGGGAGCCATTTTTCGTAAGGCTCTTTGTTCAACATTGTTGTAATCGTGCGAGCGAGGTTAGCTAGGCCAAAATCACCTTCGGCAAGATGGTATTTATCCGCATTCTCGGTTTCATCAACAAAGATACAAGGAACGCGATTGGTCGTATGAGAAGTTTTTGGCTTACCATCTTCCATAAGCTCCTCTGCGTTGCCATGATCGGCAGTAATAATCGTTACGCCGCCAAGCTTGTTAACGGCGTCAATAATACGCTTCAAAGAGATATCAATGGCTTCCATAGCTGCGATCGTAGACTCAACTTCGCCGAAGTGACCAACCATATCACCGCCAGGATAATTAATGCGTAGGAACTGATATTTTTCGCTTTCGATAGCTTCGACGAGCTTATCTGTAATCTCGGCCGCTTTCATCCATGGGCGAGTATTAAATGGCTCAATATAGGAAGAAACCTCAACCTCATCTTCGCCTTCTGGAACCTGATGGCTATTACCATTGAAGTAGTAGGTAATATGGCCAAACTTTACGGTTTCAGAGATTGCATACTGTTTTACGCCCTGCTCTGCAAGCTGAAATGCAAGTGGCTTTTCGAAGCTTGGAGATTCTACAAGAACATGCTCTGGAATATGTTTATCTTCGTCATAAACTGCCATACCCGCAAAGTAGACATCTGGGCGCTCGCCACGATCGAAATATGGGAAATCTTCGAAAGTGAATGCCTTAGCCATTTCTAGAGCGCGATCAGCGCGGAAGTCGATATAAATCAAAGCATCGCCGTTCTGAATCTTACCAACTGGCTGACCATTTTCGGCCACGATAAATGGCGGCATATATTGATCCTGAAGCTCTGGATTTTCGCTACGGTAAGTCTCAACAGCCTCGGTAGCGCTTGTAAACTGGCGACCTTGGCCATGGACACTTAGATTCCAGCCATCTTCAACCATCTTCCAGTTACTATCGTAGCGGTCGGCAGTAATAACCATGCGACCACCACCATCAGCAATCCTGTAATCTGGATCACCAAGACCATGAACGAAATCTTCTAGACGCTTAATGAACTTTGGCTCGCTCTGCGGCGGAACATCACGGCCATCAAGGAGAATATGAACACGAGCGTGCTCAATACCGTCTTTCTGGGCCTGAGCTAGCATTTTTTCGAGGTGAGTAATATTCGAGTGAACGTTGCCGTCACTAAAGATACCCATAAAATGAAGAGTCTTATCTGTGCCAGCAAGGCGATTCTTAATATCTTGCCAAGTCTGAGTTTCGAAGGCGCCACCATTCATGGCTTCTTCGACAGCTGCGCTACGCTGCAAGACGATTTCGCCTGCGCCCATAGCATTGTGACCAACTTCGCTGTTGCCCATGTCGCCATCAGGAATACCGACATAGTGACCAGAAGCTCCAAGCTCGGCCATTTTGTATTTTTGCATTAGTTCGTGTAGAGTATCTGCGCGCGACTGCGTGACAGCATTATAAGGATTATCTTCAGCAAGACCGACACCATCCATAACAATAAGGACGACTGGGCCTTTGTAATTCAATTTGCTCATGTCTTTATTTTAGCACGGTAAGACCCTCTGGTTTTACTTCTAGACCCTTCTGGGTTAGTCGATTAGTCTCCAAAACGTATACTTTAGCTTGCGATTTTCGCAAGCTAATACACCTTAGCATTATTGGCTCATCTATAAAAACTTGCAGATTCTGCAAGTTAATCCATACATAACAAATAAAACGTTTCTAAGCAAAGAAACACAAAGACAGCAAGCCAATTTGCCTCCTTGAATAACTAACAATTTATTGTATAATATACCCAAATGAAGGTGATTTCCCAGAAAGACAAAAAGCAGGCTTTCGACATTCTGACGAATGGCGGTATTCTTGGCGTGCCAACCGAAACCGCCTATGGAATCGCCAGCTCGCTCGAAAGCAGAGACGGAATTGAGAAGCTTATCAAGATCAAGAAGCGCCCAATCACCAGCGACAAATGCTTCACTTTGATGCTCCCAAGCGTCAAAGATATCCCTCGCTTTGCAGATATTAGCCGCCAGGAAGCCAACCTTTCTCGCCGTTATTTCCCAGGCGAGCTAACCATGATTTTCAACAAAAACCCAGATTTCAAAAACTACTATTTCGATAACTTTAATACTATCGGTATTCGTATTCCAGCTCACAAATACATGCTGGAGCTACTCGAAAAGACTGGTCCACTCCTAGTAACCAGCGCCAACCCTCGCGGCGAAACCCCTTGCCTAAACTGGAGCGAATTCAAGACCAGAATGCCAAAGGCTGACGCCGTGATCCGCGGCAAATCCGGCAATAGCCTACCATCTACAATTCTAGACATTCGTAGCAGCATCCCACATATTATCCGCCAAGGCGGCCTACTTATCGTTCAATACAACTAAAAAATCCACCAGCGAAAACTAGTGGATTTTTTGAAAATCAAATCGTTACTGTCCATAACATGGTATCAGGAGGGGATTTTTATCCATAGATAATTTCTCCCCTCCTAATAATGTACTAAGACATGCTGTTTCATAATCATAACCTCCTTTCTTTTTACAGCATGGTTGTTTATATTCGTATAGAACGTAACAGCGAATGCTGTCTAGATGGGCGTATGGTTTACTGTCGAATCAGGATTAGCCTCCTGTCGGCATAGGTTTGAACCCTTGGGAGAGTTCGGCGATTTGCAGATTAGATGATCAACGCCTCGGTAACAATGGGATTAATAATCACCACGTCGGGGGCTGAATAGTCGGATACGGATACGTTGTCGATGTTGGCGGATACAGATTCGCTGATTTCGGGCGATTCGGGATTTACCGTTTCGGGAACCCCGTTACTGTCCTGTGTCTCAGGAACCTTGCT
>JAZNRZ010000024.1:0-9246 GCA_045590975.1 Candidatus Nanosyncoccaceae bacterium
GGTGCTGGAGCTGGTGCTGCAGGTACAGGTTGTTCGGCTGCTGGAGCCTGAGGCGGAATTGGTTCAAGTGTTGGTGGGGTAGCAGGACTAATTGGCTCGCCAGGAACTGCTGGGCGAGGTGGAATTGCTGCTACGGTATCAAGATTTGCGGCGGCGTTCGTATTTGGTGTATCGCCAAGCAAATCATGGACAGTATTAACTACGTCCTCAATACCGACCTGAGACTTAACAAGGTAGCGGTCTGCGCCGAGCGCTTCGCCACGTTGTCTCTGATCGTCGCTCGAAAGAGCGGTCATCATGATTACTTTGATATTCTTTGTTTCTGGTGTAGCGCGCAAGATATCTAGCATATCGAAACCAGAAATCTTTGGCATCATTACGTCTGCAATGATTAGATCTGGTTTTTCCTGCACGGCAAGAGCAAGGCCTTCTTCGCCATCGCCAGCAGATACGATATTATAGCCTTCTGCGACCAACCTGATACTATAAATTTCGCGTAGGGACTTATCGTCCTCGACTAACATTATCTTGGTCATCTTACATCCATTCTATAATAATTATGCTTAATTTTCTAGTAACTTATTTTTTGCCTGTTCAGCCAAATTATCCATCACGAAGCGTTGTTGTTTGTAAACTTCGTCGCTCATTCGTGGAAAGCTAACAGTGAAGGTGCTACCTTTGCCGACTTCGCTTGTGACTTCGATATGTCCATTCATGGATTCGGTACGCTTTTTAACAAGATAAAGACCAAGGCCAGTGCCGCCAATTTCGCGCGTGTCGCTATTATCTATGCGGTAGAACTTCTGGAAGACGTGTGTAAGCTCTTCGCGTGGCATACCAATACCAGTATCCTGAACAGAAACATGAACGTTCTCGATATCTGCGCTAACATTAACAATTATCCAGCCCTTTGGCGTGTATTTAATAGCATTCTCGAGCAGGTTATCTATAATCTCGCGGTAAGAATCAATGTCTAGGCTGGTATAGACGAGTTGGCCAAGCTTTTTGCCGCCGCCAAAGTTCTGATCAGTATTGCCAGAAGTGAAACGGAAGCCCAAGCCCTTTTTCTGGATGTTTGGAATCTGCCCCTCAACAATGCTTCTTGTTGTAGCAACTAGTTCTACGGGTATCATATGAAGCTTTGAAAGCTGATCGTCCATCTTGGTGGTATCAAGAAGATCCTGGAACAAATGGCCAAGGTGCTGGGAAGCTTCGTGAGCTTTCTGTAGGTAATCCATAGCACGGGAGTCGATCGTAGCAGTGGCAGGATTCATGGCGAGGCCAAGATAACCCTCGATGCTTGCGACAGGGGTGCGCATTTCGTGGCTAGCCGTAGAGATGAAATCGTTGCGCTCTTCTTCCTCTTTGAGCTGCTGGGTAATATCGCGGAAAGTAACAACAAGATTCGAGCCAGCGCCGTTAGTTGGCGTAACGATGATAGAAACAGGGGTAATCTTTTGGCTATCTAGGGTCTGAAGTTTGAAATCGCGCGTTTCACCGGTTTTACCGCTGTTGAGCGCGAAAAGAATTGGGTTTTTATCGTCTGGAACCGACTTATCATCTTTATCAAGAAGCTTGATCGAGCTACTGAAATCTAGGCCAACAATCTCGTCTTTGGATTTGCCTATCATGTGCTCGCCAGCTGGGTTAACGAGCTGAATATTTTTATCGGTGCCAATAATAACGATGCCTTCGTGAATATATTGAAGGACCTGTTCGTTAAGTGCGTTCTTGGCGCTCTTTTGTTCATTGACTTGCTCGATGTTGCCCGAGCTGATTATTGGGCCAGTCGTGGCCGGTTGGTTTTTCCTAAATAAGCCCATATATAACATTATTTTAGCATAAGCGAGGAGTATGAAATGCAGGAAAAAGGCCGAAGCTTGAGTGCTTCGGCCAAGTAGCGTAACTTACTGTCTGTTCATCTCGAAATCAGATAAACATCTGTCGTAGATGATGTTCATGATGTCAAGGAGGTACTGGTCGTCGATTTCAGGGTGACGGCTCTTTATTTCCGCCCTAACGGTTCTTGTGTTGTAGTTATTGAACAGTCTCTGATAGAATGCCGGGCTTTCGTCGGTTAAAACAGAGCCCATATAGATATCATTGGCTACGGCTTCCAGGACGTCGTCTTTGTCGTATCCGGCATTGATGAGTCTTGTAATGTTACTTGAAACATTGAGAATCAATACATTCCAAGTAATAATACCGTTGTTCTCGAAGGCCTTAAAGGCGTTAGGGTAGGCGGTTATGATAGAGAGATTGTCGTCGCCGATGCAATCATGAAAGAGTTCTTTGAGCTCGGAATAGTAATCTGCGTCGGCTATAGCTTTGCGGATGATGTCATTATAATTCTTTGCCACATCTTCTAAAGTGGCGGTTTTAAGATTGATAATCATAATTCAAACGACCTTTCTAAAGAATGTAGACCAGACAGTGTCTAGCCCCAATGTAAACTCTCGTTAAGAGCTTGCATCGAGGCTAGAAACTAACACTTTTAAAGAGCGATTAACGCATTATAAAACTAAAGATTGACGCTGTCAAGGGTATGAGACCTATTTACAAAATTAACAGATATGTTTTAGTATGCTAGCTTGGGCTATGCAAAAGCATTATGCTATAATAACTGTATATGAATAAAGATGTCATCTATATAGAGCCAGAAGACGATATCACAGATATTCTTGCAAACATTAAGGGTGCAAAGAATCGAGTTGTCGCCCTGGTGCCGCCAAAGAAAGCCGGTGTGCTTCGCAGCGCGGTTAACTTTAAACTAATTGCTAAAACCGCAACCCGCGCAGACAAGGTTGTTGTTCTTATTAGCAATGACGAATCACTTGTTAAGCTTGCTGCAGCTGCTGCTATGCCTGTCGCAAAGAATCTTCAGAGTAAGCCTCAGCTTCCAAAGATTTCTAATAGCAAGGAATTTGGCGAAGAGCCAAGCGATGTTATTGAGGGCAAGAAAGCTTCCAAAGTTCAGGTAAAGAATAATGCTGAAGAAGCAAAAGAAGGAGAGGATGACGAAAAGCTCGAGTCTGTAAATTCCGAGGTTCGTCCAGCTTTCAAGACTGCAAAGGAAGATTCTGCTCCAAAGAAGAGCGAAAAAGTTGACGATGTTATTGAACTCGACGGCGAAAAAGATGATTCAAAGGAAAAGAAAGCTTTCCGTGGTATCAAGGCTGCGCCATTTTCTGGCAAAGTTCCGAACTTCAAAAAGTACCGCATCCCAATCATTGCTGGCTCGATTGCTGTGGTCCTTCTTGTTGTCTTCTTGATATGGGCAAACGTCGTTGCTCCAGCGGCAGATATCGCAATCAAGATCAAGACTTCTACTGTAAACTTTGCAGAAAAAGTTACCTTTACGACTAATGCCGAAAGCGCAAGACCAAGCGAAGGTGTCTTTATGCTTGAAGAAAAGAGTATTAAAAAGACTGCCGAGGCTGAGTTTGAGGCTACCAAGGAAGTAGATAAGGGTGAAAAGGCTACTGGTACTATTAAGGTTACAATTCCTGCTGGCACGAGCGCGGATCGTTCGATTTTGAAGAATGGTGTTGGTGTTTCTGCTGGTGAAGTATTCGTATACCAGGAATTGTCTTTTGAGGCTACAAGTAGTGTGTCCGTGTCTGCTGAAGCTTTGGACCAGGGTGACTATGTGAATTGTGGTCTTTCATCGACTAACTGTAGAGTCTTGAAGCCGATTGTTTTAGGAACGGTAGATGTTCGCGCGAAAGAGAGTGGTGATAAGTACAATATTGCCGGGACTAATAGTAACTGGAAGCTTTCCACTAGCGACTGGTTTGCAAGTTCTGCAACCTTTGAATCTAGTACTATGGATGGCGGCACAAGCAAGATGGTTAAAGTCGTAAGTAAAGAAGACCTAGAGAACGCCAAGAGCTCTCTAAGCCTCCCAAGCAATACCGAGATTATTAATGATTTGTCTAAAGAATTCGGCGATGGCTATTTCGTAATCAATGATAGCTTTACTTCCGACGAAGCTAAGTATACTAATACTCCAGACGTCGACGGCGAAGTCGAAGAGGGTAAGAAGGCGAAGATTTCTGTAGAAAAGAATTACAAGATCTATGCTGTTAAGCGCTCAGATATTAATGACTATATTATGGCCAAGGCTAGCGAAGGTATCGGCGACGATACTCAGAGCGTCTACTGGACTGGCGTAACTGGCTTCTCGAAGGATGTTATTAAAAACAGTAATTCTGTAAAGAAAGACAAGGTCTTCTTTGAGAACTTCTCAAAGGGTGACGAAATGAGCGCTAAGCTCAAGAGTACTGTATTTATCGGCCCAGAAATCACCGAAGATATGGTCTACGAAAAGGCTCTCGGCAAGAAGACTGGCGAAGTTCAGACTGCTATTAAGTCCATCAATGGCGTTTCGGAAGTAAATGTAAAGACATCGTACTTCTGGGTACATAAGATTCCAGACGATAAAAGTAAGGTTCATATCGACGTCTCCCTAGTAGAATAATGCGTATTGTAGCTCTAGATATTGGCGAAAAACGAATCGGAACAGCATATGCGGACACAAAAGTCCGCATTGCTATTCCTCGCGAGATGATTCCTGTTGACGGAAATGAGCTTGCGAATATTGCAAAGTTTTGTCGCCTCGAAAAAGCCGAAGTTTTGGTTTCTGGCTATCCAAGAAATAGCCAGGGTGAAGCCACGAAACAGACTGAGTTTGTTGTGGACTTTGTCGAGAAAATCAAGGCATATTTTGAAAGTATCGGCCAAGCGCTACCGCAAATCTATTTCCAGGATGAATCCCTGACATCGGTAACTGCCGAGGAAAGGCTCAGTTCGAAAAAGCACGAGCTATCCCGAAATGATCGCGCCAAAGGAATTGTAGATTCCGAGGCGGCGACAATCATTCTGCAAGACTTTATAGAAAATACAAAACTGGATTAGGAGTTTAATGAGGCATCTAGGACAAAAGACATATACTTTAAAGATTATTATTACTATCGTTGCAAGCCTTGTTCTGCTTGCTATTATTGCTTCTGCAATTTTGATGGTTTGGTATCATCAATCAGTTTCCGCGGTTGATCCTCATGCTTGTGATACGGAAAACTGCCTAATTGAGTTTACGGTCAAAGACGGCGATACAGCCGAGACAGTTTCGAAGCGTCTTGAAGAAGCTGGTCTTATTCGCTCAGCGCTTGCTTATCGTGTATATATTAAGCTCGAGGGCAAGGGCAAGGTTCTTCGCTCTGGCGAATACCAGTTGTCTAAAGATATGACAGTTGCAAAGATCGTTGACGCCTTTAATGTTGGTCCAGATTCTCAAACTTTCTCGATTACATTCTTGCCTGGCGGAACTTTGGCTGATGCTCGCGTAAGACTCAAGGCCAAAGGCTATAGTGATGCGGATATCACGAAGGCATTTAATGCTAACTACGATCATGAACTCCTAAAAGATAAACCGGATGGTGTAAGCCTCGAGGGCTATATTTATGGCGAAACTTACGAATTCTACAAAAACGCAACCGTAGAAGAGATTCTTGAGCGCTGTTTTGATGAAATGTATAAAGAGGTAAAAGAGAATAACTTGGTTACCAAGTTTAAGGCTCAGGGCTTGAATTTACACGAGGGTATTGTGCTTGCCTCTGTAGTTCAGCGCGAATCTGGTGTCCTTCCAGATGATATGGCAAGCGTTGCTCAGGTGTTTCTAAACCGTTTGAACCAGGGCATCCCTCTTGGTAGTGATGCAATTATCGCTTACTGGGCGGACACTCAGGATGAGAACCGCGACAAAACAGATATGAGCTACCTTGATACCACTCCGTGTCCATGGAATTCTAGGCGTTGCGGTGGTTTGCCGCCAACTGGTATTTCTACTCCAGGCGCAGGCGCGCTAGAGGCGGTCGCGAACCCGAGCGGCGAAAGTTATCTATATTTCCTAACCGGCGATGATGGCAAAATGTACTACGGTACAACAGAGGCGGAACACAACGCGAATATTCAAAAATACTGCCAGGAGATGTGCCAAATTTTGTAATCATTAAAGCCTGTGGTATAATATAGCTAATGTTTTATTAAGAAACATTTGTTTCTGAGATAAAACACATTGCGGTGGGGCGATGCAATTTATTTATGAAAAGAATTCAACTTATTATTAAAAAACTACTACCATATCTAGGCTGCTCGGCTTTGATTCTAGCACTTATGATTTTTGGTTCTAGTTCCGAAATTGACGAGAGTGGTAAGCCTATCGCGTCGAATTTTGGTGATACCGAATTCGTCGTTACTGCTGACCAAGTTTCCGAAACCTACACCGTTGCAAGTATTACTGATACCTTGCAGCTCGCTTCTGCGTCCACTGTAAGTGCTAACTATGTTACGGTCGATCGTCTCTACGAAGAGACTGGCTCTATTGTTTCCAAAGATAACAACGTCGAAGAAAAGCCTATCTTTATCGATACCAGTGATTTTTACCGCGGTATTCGCAAGTATACGGTGAAAGACGGCGATACTCTTGATTCTATTTCTGAGCTAATTGGCGTCAGTAAAGACCACATCCGCTGGAGTAACGACATGAAGAAGGAAGACGTTACTGTTGGTCAGGAGCTCGTATACTATCCAGATGTTGACGGTATTATCTACAAGGTCAAGGAAGACGATACAGTTGACTCTCTTGCCGAGAAATACGGTTCGAATAAGGAAGAGATCGTCGCCTATAACGACCTTGAGGGCAAGGATCTAGAAGTCGACTCTTTGATTGTTCTTCCTGGTGGTGATCTTCCAGAAAAGGAACGCCCAGAGTATGTTGCTCCTGCACCAGTTATCGTAAATCCTACTCCAAGTTACTACAGTTATTCTACAGACTCTGGTACACGTCATGGTCTAACCGAGGTTGGTAGCTATGCTTACTGGTCTGGTGTTTACTACAGTGGCGCACCTGGCGCAGCTGGTAACCCTGGTGCCTTTGGTAACTGTACTTGGTTTGCTTGGTACTGGCGTAACAGTAACGTTGCTGCTGGTAACCTCCCTGAAAGTTATAGACTTCCTGGTGGTGCTATCGGTAACGGTCGCGACTGGGCATACAGCCTTGGTGCAGCAGGCTTCGCCGTAAACCGTACTCCTGCCTATGGTGCTGTTATTCAGTCTATGGATGGTTGGTATGGTCACGTTGGCGTTGTCGTTGGCGTCGAAGAAGGTGTCTCGATTACAATCCAGGAAATGAACTACGCTGGTCCAAACGGTATGTATAACCACGTTTACCAGTCTACGATCAACTGGAGTGATGCGCTCGGTTATAATTACATTCACGGTAGATAAAAACAACTCCCCTGAAATATGGGGAGTTTTTTTGAAGTGTATGGATTAGCTTGCGATTTTCGCAAGTAATTACACCTGAGCGTTATAGGCTCACCTGACATTACTTGCGGATTTTGCAAGCTAATGCGCATATAGCAAATAAAGTCTCAGGCCGGCACAGAAAATTTGCTTTAAGGGGTAAATAATTATATAATATATGAAAATAGACGGAGCAAAAATTATGTTTGTAGATACCGCAAAAGTTATTATACGCGCAGGTAAGGGTGGCAATGGTGCTGTATCGTTCCGCCACGAGATTTATATTCCTAAAGGTGGCCCAGATGGTGGTGACGGTGGAAAAGGTGGCGACGTAGTTTTTGTTGCAAGTAAAGACTGTAATACTTTGGTAGATTTTAAGTTCCAGCCAAAGCTTATCGCAGAGGATGGTAAAGCCGGCTCTGGTCAAAAGAGTTCTGGTAAATCTGGCAAAGATCTAGAAGTTGAAGTTCCAGTTGGTACTGTCGTAAAACGCGATGGTGAAATCGTTGCGGATTTGGTCCGTGATGGTCAGCGCGAAATTGTCGCTCATGGTGGCGATGGTGGCTATGGCAACTGGCATTTTAGAAGCTCCGTCCGTCAAACGCCAAAGTTTGCCGAGCTTGGTAACCCTGGCGAATCTTATGAAGCAGAGCTCGAGCTCAAACTAATTGCTGACGTTGGCTTGATTGGCTTCCCGAATGCTGGCAAGTCTACCTTCTTATCCGTAGTAAGTAATGCTACTCCAGAAATTGCAGATTATCCATTTACGACCTTGATTCCAAATCTTGGCGTCGCAAAGATTGATGATGGTTCTATCTTGATTGCAGATATTCCTGGTCTTATCGAAGGCGCAAGTGAGGGCAAGGGTCTTGGTGATAAGTTCCTTCGTCATGTCGAGCGCACGAAGGTCTTATTGCATCTTGTCGATGTGTATAACGACGATGCTGGTAAAGCCTACAAAGACATCCGTAGCGAGCTAGAAAAGTACTCTAAAGAGTTGGCAAAGCGCCCAGAACTAGTCGTTCTAACTAAGACCGAGGGCCTAGACGAAGATATCGTAAAGATGCAGATGGCTGCCATCTTGGCTGTTAATCCAGATGCAAAGGTGATGGCAATGTCCAGCTCTGCACATCAAGGCTTGACCGAGGTTCTTCGTGAACTCCGCGAAATCATTACCGAGCAAAAGAAGAAAGAAGAGGCCGAAGAGGCAGAGAAGCTCAAAAATCTCCTCAGCGAAGACGAAGCGGAATCTTTGCCAGTTATTACGCTTGAGCGCAAAGAACAGAAGCGTCGTGCTCGCCATCAGCGTTACGAGAAGGGCGATCGTGGTTCTATCGTAGAGCTAGGCGCCAATGATGATGACGACGAAGATTTCGACGATTTTGAAGGCTAAAATATAGCTTAATGCCTCTTGACGCTTGTGCTTAAATTTGCTTTAATAAAAACAAGCTGGTACGCTACACGGGGTTCCACTGCAATACGTGGACAGTGTGGAGACTTGAAACAAAAACAAACAGCGGATTAAAACAAACCAATGTGCCCCAGGGTGGGCGCGTAACAGCGAGAAAATCGGTCGGGCACGCGGCCGATTTTTGCTTACGCGACACTTTTAATCGAAAGCATAACAAGGGTAAGACTATTGACAAAATGCTTATTTTTTGGTATAATACACCTATCCTATGATTATCTCCGTAACAGAGGTGAGGGAGATCATTTAAATAAAGTCAAATCATTACTGTGCACAACGCGCAGTATGAAGACATGCTAGGTTAAGAACCTAAGTGCTACGGAGGTCTTCAGAGCAAATCTTTTCCAACTATCTAAAGGAGAGTGATAACTATGTTGGAAAAAACACAGTCAATCGCACGAAAGGGAGTTATCTTTCTGTGCGTCGTTGCAGTCATCTGCAGCGCCATCTTTGGTGTGACGACTATTGTAGCC
>JAZNRZ010000025.1:0-7869 GCA_045590975.1 Candidatus Nanosyncoccaceae bacterium
CCATCCAGTCGGTTGTAGCACCACCGGTATCGCCTTTGACGAGATCGATTTTGTGCTTAAGACCGGTACGATAAAGAATCGCCTCGGAAGTAGTGGTTTTACCAGCATCGATGTGCGCGATAATACCAATGTTCCTATACATAGATAGGTCTTCTTCTTTTGTAGCCATGTATTTCCTTTAATAATTATTTTAGGCAACAGCATATAATGCCACTGCGTGCTGTTTAGTATATTATCATACTTTTTACACTTTTTTCAACGGGTGAAAAGTGTTATTACTCGCCACAAAGTCCCATTTGGTTGACGAAGTGGTATTCTAGTGTTTCAGCGTCTGCGCCAAGGTCGAAAATTTGTTGTTTAACTTGGTTTTTGACGTAGCTCATTTCGTCTTTGTTACACTCGTCGGAGTGGATATAAATGGTGTTTGTGTCGAAATAATAATACGAGTCACGCTTATTGTCGTGATCGACGTAGCCTGGGAGATAATCCCTTAGCTTCTCGTTTTCGATGTATTTGCGTGGATAATTCTTGGTGTCAAAGCTGAATGTCTCGTTGTCGCCTATTGATAAAGTGAGCTTAGCTTCAATATAGCCTTCTTTTTCGATCTTTAGCTTGTATTCTGTTTTGTCGGTTTTGATTTTGAAGACATCACCTTGCTTGGTTTGTTCGCACTGCGCGGTCTTTGTATCTTCGCCTACGCTAGCTATATAGTCCGTTAGAATATTGGTCGTAAGAAGCGCTCTCTTGCTGCCAATATTTGCTTCGTTTAGGCAAACTTGAAGAGCTTGGCCGCCTGCTGTTTTAATATCCGTGTCTTCTGGCTCTTTATCTACAATGGATTCGTCGATATTTTTCAGTACAACGATTATTGCGGCCGTACATAATGCGATTGCGGCTAATACGGCGACTGCGATTAGAATTTTCTTTTGTCTGTCTTGCTTTTTCTGATATTCTTCGTCCATATTATTCACCTGCCGACTTTATTGCCCAAATTTTAGTTTCGCCTTGACCGCGGTCGATGCCCATGCCTACTAATTTCATTGGATCCCAGGCTTTGCCGTTATTGTCTTTGTGCCCTGGGTCAGCCATTAGCCATTCACCCTTAGAATCCCGACCGTAAAGTACAATATAGTGGCCTTGGTCCGAGAATACGCCGTTACTTCCGGAAGATATTCTACCAGATAGCTCAATTAGATAACCATCGTTTAGATATTTATTGATAGTGGCTACGATTTGTTCATGTGTTGAACCTGATCCTAGATCTGTTTCGGTAACGTTGATGGCTTCCATGTTATAGAATCGCGCCATTTCACCGATAGGATTGCCGTTATAAGTTACTCCGCCTGTTCTATCATACACATCTGGCGGTGTAATCTCTTCTCCTTCTAGATAGGTTGCAATCATAGCAAATGACGTAATGCCGCAACCGGAGTTCTTGTAGGTGCTTATACTGTTTCCTGTTTGTCCTGGCGGATAAGGCATATTTGCCCACCTTGCGTCTCCTTGGCTCATGAATGGGAAGTCGCCGGTAAATGCTTTGTTGGTTCCGCATTTTTGGCTTCCACCGAATTGACCGTTGGCGATTTTTTGTAGCGCTTCTTGATTGATATATTCTAGTGGGATTGGCAAGAATTTAGCATCTTTTGACTGATAGAAAGACAATGTCTTGCGGCTTGTGTAGCCTGCATTTAGTTTTCCGCTTCCCATTTTGCCGCAGCCTTCGATCTGCATCATATCATTTTTGACTGAGTTGTCGGTCCAGTTTGCTTCGATAGATATGTATTCCTGGGTTGCGCTGTCGTAACCGACAATTACGCCCGTGTGGCCACTACCTTCTTTATCGCTAAAGATAGATGGGATTGTAATCTTTGAAATGTTGCTGGCATATTCGATTTCTAGTGTTTTGTCTGGATTTGCGGAGTATGTGCTGTCTACGACGAAGTAGCCATCGTTCGAGCCAAACGTAAGTGTTGTAAACTTCTGAATAAAGTAGTTTGACATACTAACACAGTTGCAGTGTGTGCCTAGCGATAGGGATAAATCTAGCTCATTGTTGTGCGCTGTGTCTATATACCAATCTACGAGTGATTGTGCTTGCTCTTCGGTTAGACCATCTTCACTTCCGCCTGACGTGCTTGTAGCTAGATAGAATTTTGTTGAAAGATGAGAATCTAGGAAATTAGCCCTTATGACTTGAGGTGTCGTAACGGTTTGCTGGTCTCTATTTTTCTCTTTTTCGTCTTCTTTTGCGGTTTCGATCTTAGGATTATTCGCGACCTTATTTTCGCTCTTTTCTTTAGTTTTTGCGACTATGTCGCCACCGCCCTGGACGTAGACTTTGCCGTCCTTGTCTGTAACTGTGCCATCGCAAGAAATATGCATAGATTGTTCTTGCCAGCCTTGCTGTCTGGTTGTAAAACCATGATCTGTAAACAGACCGCCTAGAGGTATAGATTCTGCTAGTTCTGCAGAGCTTGACCAGCCTTTATCCATGGAGTATTGCTTTACTTTTTCGAGTACGCCCATGGACTTAGAATAGTAATCACTGGAGTAACTTAGGCCTGTATAGCGAAGGAAGTAACCATCGTAGTAGGATTTTACGTCTTTAACTTTGCTTTCATCAAAAACTAATTTATCGTCCTCGCCTGTGCGCATGTAGTCATAGAAGAAGGATGCAAAATTATCTGCAATACTGGAGTACGCCTGAACATAGTGGGCAGGGTCGCCGCCCATCTGATTTATGTGGTCGGAGTGCTCATTATTAAATGTGGCTCCCATATGATATGAGCCGTTTGCGGATTCTAGGAGACCAAAACAGTTGAAACTCTGATAATTGTCCCAGAGCATTTTAAGGTCACCAAAGGTAGTATTACAGAAGCCCGATTCGCCACGCGCATGCATGAACGGTAGCTCCCACGGCACGCCGGTTTGCCTTTGGAGCTCCTGAGCCAAGCCTGCGTAGTGGTCGAGCAAGGAGTAAAGCCTGTCGTCTTCCGATACGCCTGTTACTTCGCCACAGTCAGATGCTGCCGTTGAGCCACATGCTTGATCGTCGTAGAATCTGATGTCTAGCTCGGATTTTTCGCGAGGATTGATTGCTTTTGTGGTATTGTTTTGGACTGTTTCAAAAACACCGACAAGACCTATTATTCCTAGTGCTGTCGCTGTAGCTATTCTAATTTTGTTCTTCGGCATCATAGTCCTTGACATTGTGGTTTTCTACATAAATAATTTGATAATCTTTTGGATCGTATCCTAGAGCTTTGATTTTGTCTTCTATGGCTTTATCTTCCCTGCTTGATCTTTTTCCTCCAATGAGAGCCATAATACAGGACATTTTTTTGCATTCGAGGTCGCTGTTGCCATCGGCTAGTTTAATCCCAGGAGATGATGTGATGTCGTAGTTGTCATAAGGTGCGGAAGTCCAGACTGGTAGCTTGTATTTTATTGATTCAATTTTGTTGGACTCTTCAATGAAGCTCGAAATCTTGCTGTCGTTATAATCTGCGATAAGTCTGAGAGCTTTGTAATCTTCGGCGGTGTCTCGATATTTGCTCATGTCGCTTGTTTCGAGATATTCGTGAATATTTACGACCTTGTCGCCGTTTAGGGTTAGCTCTTTTGTTTCGAACCCTTCATGTTCGATGGTTACTTCATATTTGCCGCTTGGAAAAATCTTATAATTGCCATTCTTGTATTCTTTGCCGTTTACCTTGATCGTAGAATCGGTTGGTGCAACTAGAATAGATAAAGTCGTGCTTTTTGCGGAATTTATTATAAAAAATACTAGCGCAACTAGACCCAGCAAAATTAGGGCGCTGCACGCTATGAATATTATCCTCTTAGAATTTGACCTCATTGTTATTTTTTGCGGTAGCTTAAAAATACCGCATTACCTCACCTCTTTTTTCTTAATTTTAACATAAGCGCCAAGTATTTTAGAACACCAAAAAACTCCCATTGCTGGGAGCTTTTGAAATTCTTTCGTGAATTATCCGCGAGCAAAGTGTGCGAATGCACGGTTTGCTTCTGCCATGCGGTGGCAGTCTTCTTTCTTCTTGAAGGCTGTACCGGTTTCGTTGTAAGCATCAACGATTTCTGCTTCGAGGCGCTTTGCGTATGGCATGCCATTGCGGCCACGAGCGGCAGCGACTAGCCACATCATAGCGAAGTGGAGCTGGCGATGACCATTGATTGGGAATGGAATCTGGTAGTTAGCACCACCAACGCGGCGACTCTTAACTTCGAAATCTGGGCTAATGTTCTTGATTGCCTGTTCGAGAACTTCGACAGGATTTTCGCTCTTTAGCTTCTTGGCTGCGCCTTCGATTGCGGCATAGACTGCGCGCTCTGCGGAAGGCTTCTTGCCGTCAAGCATAGAACGGTTGATTAGGCGGGATACCAAAACGCTCTGATATTTGCGATCTGGCATAACTTTGCGCTGAAGGCTGCTGGTTACTTTACGTGGCATAACTACTTATCCTCCTTCTTTGCGCCGTACTTAGAACGACCCTGCTTGCGACCGTTAACACCCTGAAGATCGAGGGTACCACGGACGATGTGATAGCGAACACCTGGAAGATCTGGAACGCGACCACCGCGAACTAGAACAACTGCGTGCTCCTGAAGGTTGTGACCTTCACCACCAATATAAGCCCAAACTTCCTGACCGTTGGTTAGGCGGACACGAGCTACCTTACGTAGAGCGGAGTTAGGTTTCTTTGGAGTCTTAGTTGTAACTTTGATACAAACGCCACGCTTTAGAGGAGCGGCCTGCTTGTAGTAACGCGTTTTAAGCGTATTGACGATGGAACCAAGAGCTGGAGACTTGCTTTTCTTTGCAGCCTTTGCACGTGGTTTACGTACTAACTGATTGATTGTTGGCACAAAAAATCCTTTTCTTAATTAATATTTTGCTGAAATAAACTTCAGGGCTCAGCATCTGCCACCGAAGTTTGCGAAACTCTGACTAGTATTCTAGCAAATTATATCTGTTTTGTCTAGTATTTTTAGGCGCCAAGTGCTTTTAGACCAAGCATGCTGAGCGAAAGCATAATTATGCCTGCTAGAACAACGCCGCAGATTACGGCGATTGAGCTCTTTTTGAAGTCTAGATCTAGAAGGCTTGCCGCTAAAGTGCCCGTCCAAGCGCCAGTTCCTGGGATTGGAATGCCAACAAATAGTAGTAATGCGACATAAGTTGAGCGGCCAGCTTTTTCGGTGAGCTTTTTGCCGCCTTTTTCGCCTTTTTTAAGGACCCATTTACAGAATTTGCCGATGAGCTTTTTGTCTTTGCCCCAGGTTAGGAATTTGCGTGCGAAAAAGTAGATAAATGGAACCGGAAGCATGTTGCCAATGATACTAATGGCGAGCGCAACAAATGGATTTACGCCCATACCGACGCCAATCGGTACTGCGCCACGAAGCTCTACGATAGGCACCATAGAAATTAGAAAAGTAAGTAAAATTTTCCAAAACATAAGTATATTATATCATCCTGAACGAGTTATTTTAATGTCGCAAAATGTCAGATTAGATCCGAGTTTAGATAGTAATAATAATCTAGTAATTCTCTTGAGTAGTTCTTGATCAGTGCTAGTCTTGGCTCTGGCGCTTCGCGTGGCGGAAGAACAAGCATGCGAGTAATGCCGATTTGCTCTACGAAGCTTGGGTTGTGACTAACCATGACGAGCGTGCCGTTATAGTCGTGGAAGTTTTCGCCAATAATTTTCTGCGTTTCTGGGTCAAAGTGGTTGGTTGGCTCGTCGAGAATAATTAGGTTCGCTTTCTTCATTAGAATCTTGCATAGCGCTACTCGGGCCTTTTCGCCTGGAGACAAAACCTTTACTTGCTTAAAGACATCTTCGTCATGGAATAGGAAGTTTGCAAGCATGGAACGGGTCTCAGATTCTGTAAAATCATAAGATTTGACGTTGTCTAGGATTGTTTCATTTTCGTTTAGAATTTCGAACTCCTGAGCATAGTACGCGACGGTTGTATTTTGGCTCATAATAACCGAGCCGCTGTCTGGCTGGAGCTGACCAATGATAAGTTTTAGAAGTGTGGATTTGCCGACGCCATTTTCACCGACGATTAGGAACTTTTCGCCGCGAGTAAGCGAGAACGACAGCTTATCGTGAAGCTTTGGGCCGTCTGGGTAATGGAAGCTGATGTTTTGTAACTCTAGGGGAGTTTTGCCGCTTTGCTTGCTTGGGTTGATATTCATCTCGACTTTTTGATATACTTCTTCACGGACTTCTAGACTGTCGAGCTTCTTCTCTAGTTGTTTCTCGCGGATCTGCCCTTGTCTAATAAATGCCGTGTTAGATCTCTTGGCGGCTTTTGTGCGCATGATAAACTCTTCCATGCGGCGGATTTCGCGCTCTTGTTCGGAGATTCGTTTCTCTTGTTCGGATAGCTCGTTAGCACGGGCTTTGCGGAAGAAGGTATAGTTACCGCGATATACCTTGGTCTTGTGGGTAACTTTGTTTAAGAATAGGGTTTTGTTGGTTACAATATCTAGAAATTCTTGGTCGTGCGAAATGACGAGCACCATACCGCGATAGTTCCTAAGGTAGTTTGCAACGAACTTTTTAGTCTCAGCATCAAGGTGGTTGGTTGGCTCGTCAAGCAGTAGTAGGCCTGCGTTTTCGAACAAAACTCTCGCGAAGGCGACTTTGGACTTTTGGCCACCAGAAAGGTCGACCATTCGTCTATCTACTAAATCTTGTAGGTTCATGCGCTCCATGATTCTTAGGAGTTCGTTGTCCATATTGCCAATATCGCAAGCATCTATATCCTCTTGAATCTGGTTGATTCTCTCGAGGATTTTCTGGCTGTCCGGATATTTAGCTAGCTTTTCGTATTCTTTGCCAATCTTTTCTTGAAGCTCGTCGATTGGCCTTGCTTTTGAGATATATTCCCAGACGGTCATATTTTCGTGCTCTTTTTCGATCTTAATCTCTTGGGGCAAGAAACCGATTCTTAGCTCTGGTAGCTCTATCGTACCTTCGTCTAGCTTTTCGATGCCGAGCAACACTTTAAAAAGAGTAGATTTGCCGGCGCCATTTACGCCTACGATGCCAACTTTATCTCTTGGCTCCAAAATAAAGCCGCAATCGTCGTAGATTTGTTGTGCTCCGAAATGTAGGCTTAGATGCTCGGCTTTCATAAATACTATTTTAACACTTGGCCTTTACCTTGACAATTAAGCTAAAATAAGGTATAATATAGCAATGCTCTTTAAAAGTATTGTTTTGGTGTAATTTTTATCCGTCTGTCCACTTTATCCATAGCACAGGAGGTACTGCTATGAAAATTATTTCTACACACGATCTGAACATGTACATCAAGAGAAAATCTGGACTCAAGAATGCCCTTGCCGATTTCGACTGTTCCGAGGAGGAACTCCTCAAGCAGCTTACGAGCTGTTTTGGCGGTAACGAGGCTAGAGGCCGCGAGGCGCTCGAGACTCTCAGAGGCATCGACGAGGCTAACGAGAAGGAGTCCAAGAAGCGTGCTAAGACTCGCCAGAAGAACGCTGCAAAGCAGCAGAAGAAGGCCGAGGAGCAGAAGAAGGCTGAGCAGGAAAGACTCGACGCAATGACTCCTCTCGAAAAGAAGGAGTATTATCGCAGTCAGTTCTCTGCTCAGCTTGACTCTATCCATGGCGAACTTGCTCCGATTTCCGCTAAGCTCGGTGAACAGTCCAAGTACATCACCGAGCTCAGAAAGAAGAAGACTGCTGCTCAGAAGGCACTTGACGAGGTTAATAAGAATCTCACAAACGCCATCGAGGCTCACGATGCTCTCAAGGCTCGTTCTGCTGAGCTTGTTGCTCAGTCCGAGGAAATCGGCAAGAAGATCAGC
>JAZNRZ010000026.1:0-5963 GCA_045590975.1 Candidatus Nanosyncoccaceae bacterium
GCCCACCAAAAATGTAGTGCGACGTTGAGCGAAGCGAGATGACGCCGCATTGTTTATATCCTGCAGGCCTATTAATTATTCTGTTTTTGAGCCTTTTGCTCTATTGCAGCGCCAACATAAAAGCCATAGAGTGGTTAAGAATTCTTCCAGCGCTTTAGAGTTGGGAATACTTTCGTGCAGTATTCTTTCATTTGCTCGTTGGTCATGCCGGCCTGTTCGCCGAATTGCGAGCATTTCTCAATGTACTCTTCCATCGAGCATTTATCTAGAAATTCGCCATCTTTATAGCACCATTTGCAATAATCTTCGTTTTTACTGCCGTCTTTTTCGGTGGCATATAAATCTTCTGAAGTTAATGGCATTGCGCAGCTTTGACAAATTTTCTGTTCCATAGATAAATCCTTGTTTATTGCTTCTATTATAATATTAGCATTCGAGAGAAAAAGCGCACTGTGTGCTCCTTTAAGTTTTGGTTCAGGTAAAAATGCTAAAATAAAAGCATAGCCAATATAAAGGAGTTATTAATATGGATAAAGATAGTATTAGCAAAAAAGATTGCTCAAAAGGCAAAATTCTTCTTTTTATAATCGGCGTGCTTGTTGGTGCGATTATTTCGACTGCTGCTTTCTTTGTTTATGCGAAGACTTTGGGAACTAATAATAGTTCGAATAATTCTTCTTCTCAGCAAATGCAAGGTGGCGGCACACCTCCAGAAATGCCAAGCGGCGAGAATAATCAGGGTGGTACTCCTTCAGAAATGCCAAGCGATAACTCTTCAAATAATAACTAGGTAGCTCCATGAAAAGAGTTTTTAGTTTTTTGGGCGTACTGCTGCTGACGGCGTTTTTGTTCCCTGTTAATACGTTCGCCGAAGACAGTAATTTATATGTAAATTTAAGCAATTTGGAATACTCGACAAACAAGAGTGAGTATAAGGCTATTCCAGAATATGAGAATTTGGCGGATTTCCTCGTAGATTACAAGGCGAATAATTTGTCTGGTGTTTATGTGACGGACTTTTTGTTTGATGGTGTATCAGCCGTAAAGACTCCGGATCTTGATGATTTTATCGAGGAAGATTCAAATGATACAGAGATTAAAACGCTAGATATTAAGGTTATTAACGTAAATACAACTGGTAATGTCGAACTTACGGGCGAAATAACGGGCGCAATGATTGGTGTTAATACGAATAATATTAAGGGTGATATTAATCTGGTCCTTAATGGCGTAAATCTTGATACAGATTCGAAGAAGGCGCCTGCGATTTTTGTCTACAACAAGGACAAAAACTATACCGATCATAAGGTTATCATCAAAACTGCTTCTGGCTCTGAGAATATCCTCGAAGGCGGCAAGCTCAAGAAAGTTAGCTTGCTTGGCTCGGATAAGCTAGATGATTACAAGAGTAACTATTCTGGTGATAGTTTGACTAACTATAGTAAATATTCGAGCTATTATGGTATTTATGCGAGCGAGCAAATCGAGAATGTTTTGTTTGCGACCGTCCAGGCAGATAATGAAGATTTGCAAGATGGCGACCCGCTTTATTTCTACAAGGCAAGTGGCGCAATTAGCTCGGATATAGATTTGTATTTCGAAGGCGAAGGCTTCTTGAAGGTTACGAGCAAGAACAGCGAGGGTATTGAAACTAAGGGTAACTTGACCTTTAGCGGCGGTACCGGTGATTACGAGATTTATTCTCAGGACGACTGTCTAAACACGACGACCGCAAGTAGTGGCAATACGACCGTGCGTAATGATTTGACGATTGACGTTAATTCTCTGCTCGCTTCGGTTTCTGCCGATGCTGACGAAGGTGATGCGATTGATTCTAATGGCAAGCTCACGATTAATGGCGGGACGGTTTACGCCTTTGCGCATCCGACCAGCATGGACGCAGGTTTAGATTCTGCAGGTGGTACCTATATTAATGGCGGTACCGTAATTGCAACTGGCAATATGGTTGACCAGATTTCGACTGACTCGAAACAGGATTATATCTTTGCTAGCTTTGATCAGATTGCGGCAGATACTCCTGTCGTAATCAAGGATCAGAGTGGTAATATTATTGCTGCATTTAAGTCCGATAGGACTTTTAAAACTTTGATTTATAGTAATTCGAACCTGGATTACAAGAATTTTAAGATTTATAAGGGCGGTGAGATTTCTGGCTCCGAAGCTAATGGTTTGTATTCGAGCGTAGATAGCTATACTGGTGGCGAGGAGGTAGTATTTGTAAATATGAGCAGCAAGAGCGAAACGTACGAGAATGATGCTAGTACGGTTGCACTCGTTGCTCTGCTTGCCGAATTTGCTTTACTGTTTATAGCCTTGTCTATTTATATGAAAAAATATTAAAAATAAAGCCGATATAATAAAGATATGTTGATACCGATTTACACTGGCATTTTCTTGAATAGCGAGGAGATTTATGGTGCTTTTTCACCAAAGCTTTCGGCTTGGGCTGGCCATCCGCATGTTACTCTGACTTTTCGTGGTGGTATTGAATCTGCGCATGAAGAATTCTTGGGCGAAGAAGTTAAAGTTCGCGTGGTCGGCTATGGAAACAATGGTATGAATGAAGGATTAAAGGTTGAGCTATCCGCAAAGAACCCTGAGCTTCAGAAGATTTGCGACTTGGTAGCGGTTCCGCATATAACTCTTTCGATTAGTCGTGACGGAGCGATGAAGAATACGAGCAGCATTGAGTTCTCTCCTCTTGAAAAGACGATTGAATTTACTGGTCGCTATGGCGTTGTGACGCGTTCGGGCTTGGTTATATAATATAGATATCTATGCCAAATAAAGAAAACCAAGACAAAGCAGCAGAAGGCGCAGAAGAAGAGCTCGAAAAAGTTCTTGCTTCGGAAGAAGCTGAAAACAGCGAAGATTCCGAAGAGTTGCACGCTTGTGGCGAATAAGGACATCCCGTTAGGCGGGGGTGTTTTTTTGACTAGCTTACTTTTTCTGAATATATGAATTTACTTGCGATTTTTGCAAGTAATTACACCTGAACGTTAATGGCTCGCCCGACATTGCTTGCGGATTTCGCAAGCAAATTGCTATATGACAAATAATAATTATTACTTGAAAGAATTTGAATTATCTTAAGCATCTTGACAAAAATTAAAATTTGTGCTAGAATAGACAAGTTGCTCTCTTGGGTAACAAAATATATTCCATTTGGAGGTACTTTAAAATGAAGCATTCAACAACCCACAGAAGAGTCCGTATTGCTATGAGGCTGACCCGCATGAAGCTGAGACGCGCCCTGAAAAAAGAACGCGCTCCTGCTATTGGTCTTGCCGCTGCACTGACAATGAGTCTGAGTCTTACTTTGACTGCTAGCGCACTCAGTGTTTCTGATGACGAAATCAAGGCTGCTAATGCGGCTAAATATTCGTCTGGCGATATGGATTACAACGTGGCTTCTCCTCTCAGTGTTTATGCTGTTGAGACAGAGAAAATGATAGGTGCGGTAACGTCAACAAGAGCCAATCTTGAGGCTTTGTTTACTGCGGAAGTTCCGGCCATGTCGATCGCAACGACGGCTGTAACTACTACAGAAACTACGACTACTGCCGTAACTACGACCACGACTGTTGCTTCTGTGGAAGAAACTTGGTCTTCAGAACCGACCGAAATTGACCCTGCTATAGCAGTACCCATCGCAAGGGAGATTGCTACTGATGAGGAGGAAACTTACGAAGCTGAGGTAGAAGAAACCGAAGCTACCGAGGAAACTCCTGCACCTGTGGAGGGTTCAGTTTATGATTACGTAAGCGAAGAGGAAATAATTATGCTCGCCAAGACTGTCGCACAAGAAGGTGGCGATTGTAGTTATGTCCAGCAGGCATGCGTAATCTGGACGGTGCTGAATAGAGTGGATTCTTTGAAGTGGCCTAATACCATTGCCGAGAATCTTACCAAGCCCGCACAGTTTGCATATTATCCCAACAAGGTCTACAGGGAGGATCACTATCAGGTGGCCTACGACCAGGTTTATAACTGGTTGTTCGGCGGTGAAAGATACCTGAGTAGCGGATACGACATGTTCTATGGAGACGGTTGGAGAAACCACTTCTATGGAAACGGAAACCCTGAGTATTGTCCGGACTGATATCAAGCTGAAAAAACTTCATTTGTAATTAAAGCCGGCCCCATCATGAGGCCGGTCTTTTTTTCGCAACAAAACCCACCGAGTGAGTCTCGGTGGTATTAGTATTATTTAAGTTTTAGTGAGATTGCGCCAAAGATGTCTGAAGCGGCAAAGATGATTAGAGCAATGCCGATAAGGATGATTGGGATCCCTTGTGCAAGGATTAGGCCAAACATACAGCAAACGCCACAAACTAGGCCGATAACTGAAGTAATGAGCGCGTAGGTATATTTGCTACTCTTTCCCTTCATATTGAGTGCATCTTGTAAGTGGAAGATGCTGATTAGCGTAATAAGTGCACCGATGATGATTGTTACGATGCTGTTTACGAGGCCGCTTTGGACGATTAGGAAGACGCCTGCGATTGCTAGAGCGATTGCTGTAATGAGGAGCGGTAAATCTTTGTTGCTGCGGTTCTCTGTGCGGAGATACTGAACAAGATTAAAAACTGCGTAGACGACACAGACGGCGCCAATTGCCTTGACGATTGTGTCGACGACCTTGTCTGCCCAGATACACATGCAAACGCCAATGACCAGCATTACGGCATCAATGATAAGAGTGACGTAAAGTGGCGTGGACTTTTTAGATTTTACTTCTATTTTCTTTGCTTTAATTATTTCTTCAGCCATGATAATTAAATTATAACATTCCTTTTTTCTTGAGAATATATGCCACGATTAGTGAGGCTATGATTGAGAAAATTAGAACCGCGACAGCCGAAATATGGTTGACACCAATATCGCCAAACCAGACGTTCATGCCAAGGAAGGACGAAATCAAGGTTGGGACAGAAATAACAATTGTGGCGCCCGCCAAGAACTTCATGACGTTGTTGAGGTTGTTGGAAATAATTGTGCCGTAAGTCTCTGTAATGGAGCTCAAGATGTCGCGATAGATGCCAGCCATATCGATAGCCTGGCGGTTTTCAATCATGGCGTCCTCGAGCAAATCTAGGTCGCCCTCGTAGAGCGGGAGCATAATGCCCTTGCTGAGGCGCTCTAACACAAGATCGTTCTCTTTTAGGGATGTCGTGAAGTAAACGAGGGATTTTTCGGTAGATAGGAGATCGATTAGATCTTCGTTTTTAGTAGAAACCTTCAAAGTTTCTTCTTTGTCCTCGATTTGATGGTAGATTTCGTTCAAGATTTTTAGATAGCCAGCGGCGGCGGCGGCGATAATCTGGATAAGGAAACGGGTTTTCTTGCCGGTATGAAAATCCTTAATAAGGTTTTTCTTGAAATCGTTTAGGATTGGTGTAGTTTTTGGCGAAATCGTAATGATGTGCTTGCTGCCAGTAATAATGACACCAAGAGGATAGGTAACGTATTTCTTGCCATGTTCGATCTGCGCTGGAACGTCAATGACTACCAAGGTGGCGTCATCGGCGCTTTCGATGCGTGGAAGCTCGTCTTCATCAAGCATCTTCATGATAAGATCGCGGTCAATATTGGTTTCCGCGATAACTTGTTCGACCTCGCTTTGGGTTGGCGAAGAGAGGTCTATCCAGCAATCCGCCTCTATTTGCGGGATTAGGATTGTCTGATTTTTACCTAAATCGGTCTTGTAATATTTGAGCATGCCTTTGCTCTCCTCTTATGTTTATTCTTGTAAATCTTTAATTATTTTACTCCGATTTGCATTTTTTGAGATAACTATGTTATAATGTTTTTGGGATGGAACCGCCCCCCTGGTTCTATCCCTTTATGATTTAAATATGGGGCGTTAGCTCAGCTGCCTGTTCGAGGCGCTAGCGCCGAGTAAATAGATATTAGCGCATTGCGCTCTAATCAGCTGAGTT
>JAZNRZ010000027.1:0-4767 GCA_045590975.1 Candidatus Nanosyncoccaceae bacterium
GTAACTGCCCAATCATCAAGGGTTCTGCTCTTGGTGCTATCGAAGGCAAAGAAGCTGACGAACAGGCTGTTATGGATCTCGTCAAGGCTATGGACGAATACTTCGAAGTTCCACAGCGCGATCTTGACAAGGACTTCCTAATGCCAATCGAAGACGTCTTCTCCATCAAGGGTCGTGGTACAGTCGCTACTGGTCGTATCGAACAGGGTGTTGTCCACCTAAACGATGAAGTTGAAATCGTTGGTCTTAAGGAAACTCAGAAGTCTGTCGTTACCGGTATCGAAGCCTTCCATAAGACTCTTGACGAAGGTGAAGCTGGTGATAACGCTGGTCTTCTTCTCCGCGGTATTGAACGCGATCAGATCGAACGTGGTCAGGTTATCTGCAAGCCAGGTAGCATCACACCACACACCGAATTCGAAGGTCAGGTCTACATCCTTAAGAAGGAAGAAGGTGGCCGCCATACACCATTCCAGAATGGTTACAAGCCACAGTTCTACTTCCGCACCACCGATGTTACCGGCGAAGTCGAACTTCCAAAGGACAAGGAAATCGTTATGCCTGGCGATACTGTTACCTTCAGCGTCAAGCTTAACGCTCCAATCGCTATGAACAACAATGACCGCTTCGCTATCCGCGAAGGTGGCCGCACAGTTGGTTCTGGTGTTGTCACAAAGATTGTTAAATAATAATCTTTAGACTTAAATATCCCTCAAGCAATTGGGGGATATTTTTTTGTGCTAAAATATTATTAACATAAGCAGGAAGGAATTATTTTTAATGGAACCGCAAAACAGCGGAAAAATAGATATCGAGATACCACCAAGCGGCATCCCGAATCCTACACCAGAGCCAACAGCTGCAGCTCCAAACCCAGCTCCAGCTAACGAGCCACCAAAAATCACAGGACTCAGCAGTTCTATCTCTAAAAACAATGAAATTAGCGGCAAAGCACTTCCGCCTAGCACCGTCATCAATATACAACCAGAACCAGTCCAGAAACCAAAGAAAACAAGAGCCCAGCTTCCGCCACCAACCGAAGAAGAAATCAATAACTACATCAAAAAGAAAAGAACAAGAAAAGCCATAATCCTTGCTGTTATTTTTGTACTCTTAGCCGCCACGGCAATTACGGCTACATATTTTGTGCTTGAATACTTAAGAGAACAAGACTCGAAACATTCAGACGGCTACAGTGTCGATTATCCATACATCATCGAAAACTCTGACGAAACCGAATACATAGCAGATAAAAATGGCAAGAAAATCAGCGGTGATTATGCCCGTATCGAAGAATACTACGAAGGCTTTACGGTGGCCTGCAAGGACTCAAACTGCGATATCCTAGACACAAATGGAAACATAAAGTATTCTGGCCAGCAAATCACGAAAATCGAAAACAGCTCATACTTCCTTGAGAAAAAAGGCAACAATCAGTTTAGCACAATCATTAAAACTGATGGCAAAGCACTAAACGATAAAAAAGTTACAAGCCTAGAGACCCAGAACGGCCATAGCTTCATGCTAACAAAAGATCCAAACGCAAAATCTTTTAAGCTATTAAACTCCGAGGGCAAATCGGTCGCTACTGGCGAAACTGAGGACACAATCGTATCTCAAAAACTAGAAATCTCGTACAGCAAATACGAAGATAAATACTATTGCGCCGCAAGCACACAGACGCGCGGTAGCGAATATAAAACCAGATTCGATATATATAACTGCGAAAGCGGCAAAAGCATCCTCTCCCTAGACAACGTAGGAAACTCATGGGAAAACAAACGATTAAGTAATAATATCTTCAAGGCCGCCGACACGAGCTATGTAATTTATAATGACGAACTAGTTTTAAAAACCGATTTGACCATCTTGCAATCAGATAATGGCCTAGTCTATGGCCAAAATCCAGAAGAAGGTTTCGAACTATTTAACCCGCGTACCAAGAATAATGTAGACGAAAGCTCAAATGGCCTAATCGACGAGGGGAAATACGATATAGCTCCAAAACTTGGTCTCAATGACTATTTTGACTATTCAAATTACCGCGAAAGTGGATATGAATTCTTCAAAAACAATGATGAGCTTCAAATATACAAAGACGGTAAGAAAAAAGACATCAGAAATGCCAAAATGGTCTTTAGTGAAGAGCTATTTAACTATCTACACTTCAAAAATAAGGATTATGTAATAGTCGAAGAAAACGGCAAAACCAAACTCTACGACATGAATAAATCGCAAACCATAGACCTAGGCGGAAACATCGAAAGCCCAATAGAGTATAGCTGTCTCGTTGTCGTATCCACAGACGACATTCACAAAAAGAAAATATACAACCTAATAACCGGCGATAGTTTCGAAATAAGTCTGCAAGACGGCGAGCATATCGTACTTGCAAGGCGCGGGCTAATAATAGAATCAATAATTACACCAAGCGAGACGGACAACACAAGCAGCAGCGCCCGAAAGATGAAATACTATAGCCAATCTGGCAAAATGCTAGCCGAAATATCATATAATATAGTTGGAGTATAAATATGACAACAGATGCAACTAACGGAATCATCTGGTCAATGGCGCCAGTATTCCTACTACTTATTGGCGTAATCGCCTATACAATAATCACTAGATCTAAAAGGAATAACGAAAAGCACGACACTAGAGAAAAAGACGCCTTGATTCAAGCTCAGGCCATGCTTGCAAAATATCAGCAAGAAAATAAGGATAAGGAAGAAAAACCCGAAGATTCTAAAGAAGAAAAGGCTGAAGAGTCCGAAAAGTCAAAAGAAGAGTCAAAGAGCAAATCCGAGAAGAAGCCAAAGAAGCTCGAAAGCGATCCTGAAAAGAAAGAAGCCGATCTCGAACCTGACATCGACACCAAGATTGACTAAGTCTACAAAAACAGTTATAATATATTCACAAAATTAAAAATGTGCTATAAACACTCATCGACACGCTGTCTTGGCGTATCTGAGATTATATAGCAAGCAGAAAGGAATTAATAAATGGCAGACAAAGCAGAAGGCCCACGCATTCGCATTCGCCTTAAAGCTTACGATCATCGTGTCATCGATCAGAGCGCAAAGCAGATCGTCGAAACAGCAATCCGTACTGGTGCAAAGGTTAGCGGTCCAGTACCTCTACCAACCAAGCGCAGCAGCTTCACAGTCGTAAAGAGCCCACACGTCTACAAGACCGGTGGTGAAGCTTTCGAAATGAAGGTTCACAAGCGCCTTATCGACGTTATCGATGCAACTCCAAAGACCATCGATGCATTGCAGAATCTATCCCTCCCAGCAGGCGTAGGCGCAGAAATCAAGATGTAATAATCTTCAAAAACCGCTCGAAAGAGCGGCTTTTTTGTTCGTCTTGGCCCATCTACCTCTTGACATAAACAGTTTTTTATGATAGAATGGGCAACATGTTTCGAACTTCGGAGGTTCGAGATAAATATAGTTCTTTTCAAAGGAGGTATCCGTTATGAAAAAGGATACAACAAAAATCGTGAGAAATGATGAGCACTGGTGCGGTATGGAGCTCGCAGGCGGACTTGGAAGCCGTCTTAGAATCGGAGGAGCAACTCCTAAGCAGTTCGCTCCAAAATTCCCAGGCGTAACCTTCATTCAGGACATCACCAGAATGAACACAAAGGTAATTAAGCCTGCAAGAATTTTCCCGGTTGTAACCACCGACAAGATGGTAAGCCTTGCATCCAAGCAGCTCACAAGCCTGGACGTTCCTACAACAAATATCCTCAACAAGCACAAGAAGTTAGGATACGTACTCGTACAGGCAAAGTCCGCATGGGATATCTACAGAATTGACCCCGAAGCAGTTGTATTTATAACCCCGACCGATCAGCATATCATTGGCGAGGAAGAATACGCCGAAGATATCAAGAAGGTTATGGAGTACGCAGCTCAGGGACATTTTGTACTCATCGGTGTCAAGGTTAGCGACGCCAACATCGTTGGCGGCTGTGGAAACGTCGTTTATGACAATGCTAAAGAAGGTCCGTTCTATGAAATCGAAAAATTTGTAGAAAAACCCCTCAAAAAGGCAAAGACCCCTGAAGAAGGAATGGAAGCCGTAAAAAAGCTTCTCCTTGCAGACAACAGCGTTGTTAATACCGGACTGTACGCAGCTCCCGTAAAGATGATCTGTGAAGCATTTCCTGAAGAAGAGATTGATGAAGCACTCAGAAAACTCCTGGAAGATAATCCGGAAAAAACTGATTGCGGAATCGACCCCGAAGAGATGATGAGAAGACTCAATGCAGAGCTTTACGTTGGCCACTTCAAGTGGGCAGACTGCGGCACGTTAGCAGCGTATTTCGAAATACAGAAGCACACTCCTAACCACGGAAACGCTTCTATTGGCGAAATCACACGCTATAACTGCCGTGACTCCCTGTTTGTATCTTCTACCAAGGGCCTCCATATGTATGCCAGCAATATCAGAGGCGGAATTGCATGCATTGCTTATGCAAGCGAATCCGGCGGTATTGATGTCGCTGTCATTAACATGGAGGAATCCCAGGAAGCAGGAAAGGTCGCAAACTTCTTCGACAACAGCGAAAGAGCTTCCTACAGCTACAACAGCGAAAATTGCATGGTAATGCCGAGCAATATCTCTGATAGCTGCAAGGTGGCATTTCTTGGCGTCAAGAACATCTTCGTCTTCATCAACCGACTCGACAACGGAGATATCAACGTAAATATCTCTGCTAACGGAGAGTGCATCAACAAGGTCACCGAATAATCATCATTC
>JAZNRZ010000028.1:0-10067 GCA_045590975.1 Candidatus Nanosyncoccaceae bacterium
CAAAAATTTTAACCTAGACAAAAACTAGACTTTTTGCATAATTACAAAAATTAATTAACTTTTTTATCGCTGTAAAAATCTAGTATCCACTGCTCTGCCTTGTCTAATGGCAACCAGTGAATATTTTTGTTTCGTTTAAACCAGGTAAGCTGACGCTTAGCTAAATGCCAGTCGTCAATCGCGAATAGGCGGATTGCTTCCTCGCGAGTGAGTTTGCCTCGCATCATATCCCATACGATTGGGTAGATATTAGAGGTCATCGCACCAGAATCCCAACCATATTTTTCTACAATTCTGATCGTTTCTTCCTCGATATTCTGTTCAAAAAATTTGTTCGCCCGCTCTTCTATCCTCTTACGGAGCACCTCGCGCGGCCAGTCTATGCCTACTACTACGTAGTCCGAGTTCATTTCTTGGCGGTTAGTATAATTCTTTTTTGAACCTTCGCTAAAGTCGTAATCAAATACTAAAGCATCAACGTAAAGACCCGTACCGCCCGCAATAATCGGTAGTTTGCCCTGTGCACGAATTTTATCAATACATTCATGCGCGTACTTTTGGAACTCAAAAACCGTAAACCTATCACCAGGCTCTACCAAATCAAAGCCGTAATGCGGGATGCCACCCCTCTCTTCCATATCCGGCTTCGCTGTACCTATATCCATATCCTTATAGATAGCCCGCGAATCCGCCGAGATAATCTCTGCGGCAGTTTCGCCCGCTTCTATATCTAGACCCTTGAGCACAGAAAGCTTCTGGGCTACACGTACTGCAAGCCCAGTTTTTCCTGATGCTGTAGGTCCAATAATGACCAGGATCTTCTCCTGGTCATTACTAGAATGATTCGATTCTGTTTTCAAAACAAAACTCTCATTAATTCGAATAAATCGATTTATTTCTGACGCTCACGATAAGCGTAAGTCTCGGTATCGATAGATACGACGTCGCCAGTCTTAATGAAGGCTGGGACCTTAACAACTACGCCAGTTTCAAGCTTTGCGTCTTTGACGATAGAAGAAGAAGTATCGCCCTTAACGGCGGTTTCAGTATATTCTACTGCCAACCAAACGTTCTTTGGAAGGACTAGGTTGATTGGAGCACCGTTAAAGAACTGAATATCAACTTCGTTGCCCTCTTTCATGAAGTCCTTTGAATCGCCGACCATATCAGCATTAAGCTCATATTGCTCAAACGTTGCTGGATCCATGAAATAGAATTTCTCGCCATCATTGTAAAGATATTGCACAGTGCGGTTCGTAACCTCTGCTGGCTCAATCTTTTCCTGACCCTTGAAAGTCTTTGGCAAAAGTGCGCCTGTAATAAGGTTCTTGACCTTAACGTTGACGATGCTTCCGCCACGGCCCATTACTTTCTGTGAATATTCAACCACCTTGTACGGCTGACCATCAAGCGTAATAAGCGTATTCTTTTTTAAATCTGTTGGTCCGTACATATTCGACCACCTTAAGCGTTAGCCACAAATGGCATTAGAGCAAGATGACGTGCGCGCTTGATAGCGACTGCTAGCTGGCGCTGCTGCTTTGCAGAAAGACCAGTCTTAGAGATTGGCTCAATGCGACCATAAGCGTCGACATAGCGCTGCAAAGTTTTTACGTCACGATAATCGAAATAGGTATTTGGATCGTTCTTGTATCTCTTCATATTTCCCTTTCAATATTAGAATGGAATCTCGCTTAGATCGATTGGCTCGTCAGAGATATCGTCTGGAGCCTCGTCGCTAGCTTTAGAAGCCTTGCTGGAGCGCTTAACGCCACCACGACTTGAACCACCTTCAGCTGGAGTATCACCTCCGCCGACGAAGTTAAAGTCTTCAACGACGATTTCTACGCGACTGCGTTTCTGTCCATCTTTATCTTCCCAGCTACGCTGTTCTAGACGGCCAGAAATCAAAATTCCACTACCTTTTTTCAAATACTGCGCGATGGTTTCACCAGGGCGACCCCACGCCGAGCAATCAAAGTAGGAAACTGAGTCAACCATATCACCACTCGAACCTTTGTAACTACGGTTTACTGCAACCGAGAAGCTACAAACTTGTGTACCACTTGGTGTGCTACGAAGTTCTGGATCTCTGGTTAGATTTCCCATGACGATTACTTTACTAAATCCCCGCGCCATAATTGATTATTCCTCCTCTTTAGTTTCTTCTTGCGCCTTGCGTTCTTGACGTTTTGCAGCCATTTTCTCACGACGTGGATCTTTGGCAACTAGAAGATAGCGAATAGCCTCATCGGTGATGTTGAGGACGGAGCTAATCTTTGCTGGTGCTTCTGCTGGAAGTTCCAATTCGTAGTAGTAGTAAACCGCAAAGTCTTGGCCTTTGATGGTATAAGCAAGGCGCTTTTTACCTTCGTTGGCTTCTTTGACAATCTTACCGCCGTTAGCTTCGATAAGAGCCTTTACTTTGTCGGTAGCCGTCTCGAGATGCATTTCCAAATCTGGATGCACGAGAACGGTCAATTCGTATTCTCGCATGAACACTCCTTTGGTTAAAGCGAAAGCACATTATTTTTGACAAAACTGTCTTTCGCTGAGCTAATATATGTTTCTATTCTAACATAAAAAGTCACGCTTATCAAGAGATTCACCCCTGTTTAATCGTAGATTGGTCCGTCATCTGGAAATGGATCCGAATCCCATCCGTCAGAATAAGAATCATCCGTAAAACCATCGCCGTCCAAATCTTTAAAATCATCCTCGCCAAAGTCGTCGTCATCGTCAAAATCGCCGAATCCACTCTTTGAACCATATGGATTGTAGCCTAGGTCATTCAAGAATCTTGATGGGAAGTTATAGCTTCTACCGCCATACATAAAGCGAGATTGCGCATAGGTAATATATAGCTGCTGCATAGCACGCGTCATACCTACATAGGTCAAGCGACGCTCTTCCTCGACATCTTCAGCCGATTCGTCCATTGAGCGAACATGAGGCAGCAGACCCTCTTCCATACCAACCAAGAATACTACTGGGAATTCCAAACCCTTAGCTGCGTGCAAAGTCATAAGAGTTACAGCTTCGTCGCCAGCTGCTTCGTCTGCCGAAGACATTAGCGCTGCATCGGCCAAAAACTCATCAAGAGAATTATATGCACCCGCTTCACCGACCAAGACCGTCAAGTTCTCGTTGCGCTCCTCTGCTTTGAGCTTATCGCCGTCATTTAGATAATCACGATAGCCAATTTTATGGAGTAACTGCTCGATAAGATCCGCCGGATTAAGCCCAGAAGCAGCCTTCAATCTAAAATCTTGTAATAAGGCCATAAAGCCCTCATAAGCGCGCTTAATCTTTGGAGACAGGTTATCAATCTCGCCATCCATGATTCTCTGCAAGGATACGGCACCAATTCCACGCGTCGGAACATTAATTACGCGACTAAACGATACTTCGTCCGTAGGATTAACAATAAGGTGTAGATATGCCAAGATATCCTTGATTTCCTTACGATCGTAGAATCTAACGCCGCCAACCAATTTGTATGGAATTCGGTTTTCGATGAAAGCTTTTTCGAAAGCCTGCGACTGAGCATTCGTACGGTAAAGCACGGCAAAATCAGACAGCGAGCGACCGCCCGTCGTACTCTGAACCTTAATTTGACGCGCTACCCAACCGGCCTCGTCTTGTTCATCGCGCGCGCCATGAATCTCGATTGGTGCACCCTTCCCTAGTTCAGTAAAGAGCTCTTTATCTGAACGCTGAGTATTTTTTGTAATAATCTTTTGTGCTGCGTCTAGAATGTTCTGTGTCGAACGATAGTTCTGTTCGAGTTTGATTACCTTAGCGCCAGGAAAATCTCTTTCGAAATTCAAGATATTTGTAAAATCTGCGCCACGCCAAGAGTAAATAGACTGCCAGTCATCACCGACACAACAAATATTTCTCTCTTCATTTACAAGCATTTTAACTAGCGAATACTGAATATGGTTCGTATCCTGATACTCGTCGATCAAGATATGTTTAAACTTTTTACTCCACTTCTCGCGGATATCTTTGCGCTGTTTAAATAATTTCGCCACATCAAGAAGCAAGTCATCAAAATCTACCGCATTAGATTTCAAACGCTTGTCTTCGTAACGCTCATAAATTTCAGCAATCTGTTTTTGTTGTGGATAGATAGCCTCGGAAGCGTATTCATCAGGACCCTTGCCCTCGTTCTTTGCATTCGAAATCGCAGACTCTACTGCCTTAGGCTTTAGATTCTTATCGCTAATATTAAGCTCTTTCATTGAGTGTTTAATAAGCGTTAAGCGATCGTCGGAATCATAAATAACAAAGTTCTTATCCAAACCGACATTTACCGCCTCGATACGCAAAATCTTTACGCAAATTGAGTGAAAAGTGCCCATCCAAGGCATAAAGCTGAAGTTGTTTGGCATATCTAGAAGCTTCGCCAAACGCTCGCGCATCTCCTTTGCCGCCTTGTTCGTAAAGGTCAAAGCCAGGATTTCATTTGGATGCACGCCATTAGTAATCAGGTTCGCAATGCGATGCGTCAAAGTCTTTGTTTTGCCACTACCAGCACCAGCCAAAATAAGCACTGGCCCAGACATCGTCTCGACCGCCTCCTGCTGTGCCTTATTCAGTCCCTTCAGGATATCCATTATTTCATTTTACAACAAAAAGAAGCTTCCCACCTAGGGGAGCTTCTTGTAATTTATCTATTATTTGCCTAAATACTTATTGCCCCACTCACCATTTTCGTCCTGATAAGAGCAAAGCGTTCCTTTATATGCTTCTGCGGCTTCTTCGCTAAATTCGTCGCAATTAGGCGCGCCTTGAGTGCCTGTGATATAAGTCCACTCGCCGCCATCAACCTTACGATAATATAAGTCTACAAAACCACCAACAGTCGTACCGGCCGGGAATACCGAAACTTCAGCCTTCTCATACTTTCCATCTTTTGTAGTCGTAATCGCATTGGTATTAGCACCAATATAAAAGTCATTATTATAGCCTCTTGCTTTATTTACCGCATCAGCAAAAGCTTTATCTTCGGCCGTAAACCACTTCGTGCTTGCGCAGTCAATATTGAACCAATCACCGCCTGTCGTAAAGTAACAAACCAGATCGCCTTTCGTATAATAGCCGGTAGTGCCACCGTCATCTTCTAGCGACCTTCGCATAGCAGTAGCATAACTATCATTCTTCGTAAAACCATTATCTGTCAAAACACTAATAATACTACTTCTTAGATAATCGATTGCAGACGAACCGGCCGCTACGCCCATATCTCTAATTTGATTATAAGATCTAATACCATAAGATTTACTTGTCCTTGAAAGGTAGTCATTGCCAAAAACATTTACGCCATCATCATAGCTAGAATCAATCGTATAAACATACCCGGAAGCTGCCGCTTTGATTTCGCGCACCAATCTACGAACTTCTTGATCCGTATTAGAATCGGATACCACCTCTGCAACCGTGCCTTCAGTTGGATTCTCTAGTTGCTCTTGAGAAATAGTACTTACTTGCTGATTAGCAACATCCGCCGAACTCTTCTCTCCGCCTTTATTACCACTGTCTTTGAGCATCGCCCAAGCAAACGCACCGCCAAAACCAAGCGTCGTAAGCAAAAATACAATAGTTATAATTGAAGATTTCTTCTTTGTGCTACCCTGATAATTAGAAACAGGAGTACTAGTACTTGATATATTATTTTCCATCTTTCTCCTTTCATTCTATTTTAGCATAAGCGGCATCATCAAAAACCATCAAAAACTCCCCTGAATGGGGAGTTTTAATAGCTAGCCTAAAATTACCTTAGTACCAACTTGGTCGAGTACCAGAAGTTCCATCGAAGGCATTTTCCTTCTCAAGAGCCGAATAGGTCTTATTGAAGAAAGTATTGTTTAGAGGCGTGAAGTCTCGTACTCTCGAATCATTACTCATCATGCGAACAATACGAGCAGGATTAATCTTATTGCTCGTCCAATTGCTTAGCGCAGAAACGTCATTCAGGTTTGTCATGTAGGCAAACATATAGTTAAAGGTGACATTTTTTGTAGCCTCAAGACTATCAGCATTATCATACCAATGCTCTAGAGCATTAAGATTCGTGATACTCGAATCGCCTTCAAAGAAGCCGTCAAGCGCAGAAGCCTTTTCTACTCTAAACCCAGCGAGTGGCGAAATATCTGCTAGTCTGCGATTGGCTGCCAAGAAATCTTCCATGCCAATATACTCAACCGAAGCACCAACCTCCCAATCACTGAGTGCTGAAATATCTGTCAAGACAGATTCGCCATATGCCGCCCAGTTCGTAACCGATGACCTTTCTGGATATCTACTATAGCCCGTAAATACATAGTTAAAGTTTGTTACTTTCGAGACATCCCAGTCTTCTAGGCCAGAAAGATTAGTCAGTGCCTTATGGCCATAGAAGAGACGGCTCATATATATTAGTGATCCTGTATTCCAATCGGAAAGCGCAGAAATGTTGCTTAGTTTTGTCATATCTCTAAACGTGTCCATCATATTAGTCACGTTCGAAACATTCCAACCATTCAAACCATCCAAACTCGTAGCTTTGCTACCCATGAATGCGCCATCCATTACAGCCAAACTCTCCGTAGTCCACCTACTAAGGCTATTGAAATTATCTAGGTTAAGACCAGCAAATGCATAGTCTAGCCTTTCTACGGAGCTAACATTCCAATTGCTCACTGGAGACAAATCGGTTAACTCGCCACCAGCAAAGATACCAGACATATCTTTAACCTTTGCAGTGTTCCAGTTCTCGATACCATTAAGACTCTTAGGTCCACCATATGCTGGCCTAATCGATACAGCACCGTTATTCTCTTTTTTAATATAGGTATCTGTACATTTTCGCCTTGGCAAAGAACCCGAAAGAGTAGCATTGGAGGCACCGCAGAACATATATGCCATATTTTCAACATTCGATACATTCCAGCCAGACAGCGCTCTCAAATCATCAGGATAAGCACCTCTAAACATACCTTCCATATCGGTAACATTAGATACATTCCAAGAGCTCACGCCGCCTAAATCTACCAAATCAAGTGAAGCCGTATAGACAGTAGAATCGCTTGGCGAATCGCTGGCAAACATGTACGACATCTTTTTGGCGCCAGACGTATTCCACGATTGCAGGCCATTCAAATTTTGCAAATGAGTGTTGTAGAACATATGGTCGTAGTTCTCGATATTTTTAGTAGTATCACCCCAGCCAGAAAGACCACTAGTGCTTTTTATATCACTCTTTCTAAACATATCGCTAACATCTTCTATGTTAGACATGTCCCATGAACTAACACCAGACGCATCGCTTTCAACACCATTACTCATTATGAAAGAGCTTTCAAACATTCTACTCATGCTTTTGACCTTGGATATATCCCAGTCACCAAACGATTCTAGATCCTCAACATAACTATTACAAAACATGCAGGCCATACTCTCTACATTACTTACATTCCAGTTAGCAAGACTGCTATAATTCGTATATTTATCCGAGCCACCAAAGCCTGATTTTGTTCTAGAGAATGCAAAGTCGAGATACTTCACATTCGAAACGTTCCATTTTGCAACCATATCAAAGTCTGCAGTATAGTCCGAAGAACTGAAAATACCTGTCATATCTTCTACATTCGACGTATTCCAGTTTTCTATGCCATCGAAGTGTTCGACATAATAATTATTTGCGAATGCATATCTCATCGACTTAACATTCGATGTATCCCAATTTTTAAACCAATTAGAATAATCATAATCTTCGTAACGCTCATCAAAATAGCGTCTATAGATTAGATAGTCCATTTTTTCAACATTCGAAGTATCCCAGTTCTCCGTCAAACGCTCAATTGCAATCCTACCAAGGCTACTACCGTAGAACAAATGACTCATATCCTTAACCCTAGAAGCATCCCAATTAGCCGATTCCTCGTCCAGCATTTTCATATTAAAGTTTGAACTATGATAGTTATCCTCATCATCGTAATAGCCATACGAAGCAAACATTCCAGAAATATCTTCATTCAGAGTAATTACATCCGAATCTGAGCAGTAATACATAACGGCATAATAATTCGCAGACGAATCTTTGTAATCATAGTTATCGTACGTGATTATCCCCTCCCTGCTTGGCCATGCATAGATCTTCGTAACGGAATCATCTGCAGAAATACGGTGAGCGTCGTCCATATATGCGTTCGGGCACCCCTCCGCACGCAACATTATATCCGCAGTATAAGGTCGAGACATCTTCTCGTTAAAGCTTACACCGTCCATCAATACTGCAGGAGCGACAGTGTAGATTTGTCCATCCATATGCACTTCAACATCAACCTTGCGCCACGTCGCTTTCAAAGTCATGTCTTTTGCAGGCATCTTATTATTCTTTGCGCCATAAATACGACCGTCTTCCGCTTCATTCTTAAAGCTATCAAAGTTCCAGCCCTCACAGCTTACATTATCTTCGTCAAGGCTCAAATCCTGGAATGCGAAGAATATATTGCCATTAACATTATTACCAAGACTACAGGTACTTGGATTATTAATATCGAAGCTTAACTCAAAACCATTCATCAAAACAATGCCAGCAGCAGATGAAGCACTATCCGCTTCAATATCCGTAGCATCAGTCTCGACATTTGTATTGCTGTTCAAAGTATAAAGTTTATGTTTAGCAATCGTTTCGTCTTTAGCTTTCAAAAGAATATTAATCTTGTACTTACCGCCAGACACTAGCCCCTTCTCTTCATTCTTCCAAGAAACCTTGCCTTCGTTAACCGAAATATCACCTACATCGCCAAAGATGCCCTTAATATCAAAATCAGCAAGATTGATCTGGGTATCAATATTGAATTTGCTATAAGCCAACGAACTATCAACTGCGCTAACTAATGTTGAAAGATACTCATCTTTCCAAGGGTTAGAATGCCAGTCGGCTATTTTGTCCAAGCCATCAATTGCGATATCATAAGCACCGATTGGATTTAGATTGCCATCATTACCGTACCAAAACCTCGCAACGCCAAGGCCATAAGCCGTAGAAGCGCTAGCATAGCGCTCGCCAGAAATCTCACGGTTACCAATACCAATGCCAGAAATCACCGCATTAGGCGCTTTCGACTTAATCATTTTGTACTTGGCAATATCGCCACTATCAGCAAGATGATCGTCCGAAACATAAACGATGTTCAAAGAACGGCCGTCAATATCGTCGCGTTCAAGATATTCATCAAGATAGCTTAGTAATTTACTATAAGTTACAGAATAGCTACTATAGTTTGTATTGTTCGATGTTGAAACTTGCGCAATCTGATTCTTTACATCATCAATATCATCTGTAAGATTACTTTCGATGTCGCCCCAAGTTTGCATCACTACCAAACGACTGTCTCCGCCTTCAAGCAAGTTCTCGGCAAATTCCGAAGCGCCGTCTTTCATGATATCGAGAGTTAATTTATCGGTATCATCATCCGGCACGGTGCCATTAATCGCATAGCCAGTCCAGTTACTATTATCAAGAACCAAGATAACGTCTTTATTGTGAAGATCAGAAATCTTATTCGATTTTACCTCAATCTTTAGCATAGCTTCGCCGACGCCAACCCATTCTGCACTTTCGTGAACATTCCAAGCACCTGCATCCTTGTTGTCGAAGTCAAGCTTTGTTGAATAAATATCAAGTTCTGTTCTTTCGGTATTATTGTCCGCAAAAGACAAACCATTATTTATCGCCAAAACCGTAACACCTGCTACCACCACGATGCCAGTCATATAGCCATATTTGATGCCACCGCGGCGATTCTTCATAATATAGACACAAGCAGCAAGACCACCCGTAAGAACCATACCAGAAACAACAGCCTTAACAATGCCATCAAAGGTCTTAGGAGTCTCCTTCTCGTCTGGTTGCACAGGCTCATCTGGATCTACAGGCAAATCCGAAATGATACCAACCGCAAAATCGACCGAAGCTTTATTTTTCCAATCTTCAGGCAAAGTATAATCTGGATTTGAAATGTCGGCAGAAATTAGCTCTACTTCATTCGTATAAAGCTTCTCGATATTTTTCG
>JAZNRZ010000029.1:0-5947 GCA_045590975.1 Candidatus Nanosyncoccaceae bacterium
GAAAGATTCCCTACTGCTGCCTCCCGTAGGAGTCTGGGCCGTGTCTCAGTCCCAGTCTGGATGATCATCCTCTCAAACCATCTAACGATCGTCGACTTGGTGAGCCATTACCTCACCAACTATCTAATCGTACGCAGGCCATTCCCAAACCGCCCGAAGGCTTTAATCCTTAGATCACATGCGGTATTAGCACACCTTTCGGTGCGTTATTCCTCAGTTTGGGGTACGTTCCCACGCGTTACTCAGCCGTCCGCCGCTCGTCATCAAATAGCAAGCTATTCATGTTACCGCTCGACTTGCATGTATTAGGCATGCCGCCAGCATTCATCCTGAGCCAGGATCAAACTCTCCATAAAATGCTCTGCTCTAATAAAAATCTCTTGATAATTATTAACTTGGCAAAGACTTTGAAAATTTGAAACTTAAATCTCAAATAAAAGACTGACGATGTTATTTAGATAAATCTAAATATAATTGCACAATTAAATTGTTAAAATTCATACGCTCAAAACTAGATATAAGCCGTGTGGATTGGCTCTTGTTTAACATCTCGCAATTGAACTGTCCTTATCTTATAAAACTTCAGAAAAAGTGTCAAGGGATTTTTTGGACTTTTTTCAAAAAATCTCGACTTTTTTCAAAATCAGGCTAAAAAATAAGCGCTCTACCCCTGTTAAGCGCTTTAGAAAATATTTCCCATTATTATGCCAATCGTGATGCCAATAATGCCTCCAATTATTGCCTGCGGAACAGTATGACCTTCAACAACTTTCTGCTTCTTATAATTCTTCTTGCTATCGAGTGCGATCAAGTTCAATAATTTGCCCTGCTCACCTACTGCATAACGTACATTTACGGCATCATATATAACAATGACGCTCGTACAAATCGCCAATGCGAAAATCGCTGACGTAAAGCCAAATTGCATACCCAAATATACAGACAACGCAATAAAGCTTGCGGTGTGGCCGCTAGGCATTCCACCGCTTCTAACAAGACAATCCAAAATCTCACGTCCATTTAGAGGACGACCTGCGCGAATAATATCGCCAAGAAGTTTGCCGGTTTGCGCAATAAACCATCCAAGAACAAAGGACAGAATAGCACCAATACCGTTTGTATCCTCCACATCCATAAGCACATTATAGCATATATATAATATTGCCAATATATATTATACATTTCCCTCTCACATTGACTATTGCTTGGTTGATGTTATAATAATACACGTTCATCGCTCTGCTCAGAGACGATAACGATCTTTACCTACGAGGAGGAATTGAAATGAAAAGAAAAGAAAACTTTGCCTTACCTTGCCGCGTCAAAGCGTTCCGCTACCGCCAAGACATCACAAGCGACCCTAAGCTTGCTCAGGAATGGCTTAAAAACGCCCAGAAGGACGCTCAGGAGTCCGTAGTTGCCTATATCTCCAAGACGGAGGAGAATCACACTACAACTGCCCTGCAGCTCGAACTGGACGGCCTGGAGTACGATATCTTCAAAGGCGGAATCATTACTCTTACCGGAAACCAGATCTATCCTGAAGCCGATAAAGGCACAATCACAATCGATGCCTATACTAGCCATTTCGTAGACGCCAATATCTACAGTTTCTATGTAGATGGTATCTATTACGACTACGCACATAACAATAGCTCCGGATGTCTCCATGACCACGTTGTCGATAAAGAGTTTATTGACGAAAAAATCGCAAGAGATTGTGTTGTCTATGGCGCAGGCGGATATGTTCAGACAGATAGAATCATCTCCATGATCACCTCATACGCTTTTCAGACTGTTACCGGCCAGGTTTACAGAATCAAAAACTGATCTTCCTCATCTTTGCGCCTCGCTTCAATGTGCGGCGCTTTTTCTTGCCTCTGTTTACTTTATTTTTACAACAAGCATTTTATTCTGCTTACCCCTATTTTGTTATTTTTAACAACAATTAGCAGTCATTATTTACCGATTGCTACTTAGCAATAATAATCCCCCCTCTTTCTCGCCATGAATAATCTTTTTGCTATATATTCATTAGCTTGCGAAATCCGCAAGTTATTCCAGATAAGCTAGTAACGCTAAGGTGTATTAGCTTGCCAAAATCGCAAGCTAAAGCCTACGTTTCAGAAACAAAAAGCCACCCCGTAATATATACGGAGTGGCTTTTATTATTTAGGCTTTCTTGAGCTTAGTAGTCTTAGCTGGCTTCTCGGCCTTTTTGTCTGCCTCTTTAGCCTCGCTAGTCTCAGGTCCCTCTTCTGGCTCATCTTTTGGAATAATACCAATCGAAGCTATAGAATCGCCATCATTGAGCTTCATGATACGTACGCCCTGCGTTGCGCGTCCTAGCGTTGGAATATCCTTCACCGCTACACGAATCGCTTGACCGCTTGTAGACATCATGATAATCTCTTCTGCTTCTGGATCCAAAGTATGAACTGCTGCAATTGGGCCAGTCTTGCTTGTAATAGCAGCGACCTTTACGCCTACGCCGCCACGCTTGTGTGGTGGGAAGTTTGTAGCAGCCGTCATTTTGCCATAACCCTTAGTCGAGATAACAATCAACTTCTGGTTTTCTGGATCAGTTACAACATCCATACCGACAACAGTATCGTTTGGACGGAGGCGTACACCACGTACGCCACGTGCAGCGCGACCCATTGGGCGAACTTCGTTTTCGTTAAAGCGAACAGCCTGACCGGCAGATGTAGAAATAATTATTTCATTATTTCCAGTCGTACCGCGTACCCAGCGAAGTTCATCACCATCATCGAGCTTGATCGTAATTAAACCATTCGTACGGATATTTGCGTAATCCTTGAGTGAAGTTTTCTTAATCGTACCCTTGGTCGTTGCCATGAAGAGATAGCCATCTTCGCCCGCCTCAGTACCCTGCTTGATTACCGAAGTAATCTTCTCTTCTGGGTGGAGGCTGAGGAGGTTCACGGAAGCCGTACCCTTCGCAACAAGCGAAGACTGCGGAATTTCGTAAGCCTTAATGCGGAAGATGCGACCCTGGTTGGTGAAGAATAGCAAGAAGTCATGTGAGTTAGCCGTAACAATCGTATCAATTACGTCCTCTTCCTTCGTGGTCATACCACGGCGACCCTTACCACCACGGTTCTGCTTCTTGAAGTCGCTCTGAAGAACACGTTTTACATAACCTTCGGCGGTTAGTAAGACCACGCTTTCTTCATCAGGAATCAAATCTTCTTCAGCGAACTTACCGAGTTCATGATTAAAGATCTTACTACGGCGTTCATCACCGAACTTCTCTTTCATAACAAGGAGCTCTTCCTTGATAACGCGTAGAATTTCGTTTTCGTCAGCGAGAATTGCTTCGAGTTTCTTGATAAGCTCATGCAATTCTTTGAGTTCTGTTTCAATCTTGTCGCGTTCTAGTCCTTGGAGACGGCGAAGCTGCATTGCAAGAATAGCGGCTGCCTGAATCTCGCTAAGACCGAATTTCGACATAAGCTGCTTATCGGCATCATCGTAAGATTCGCGAATTGTCTTAATAACTTCATCGATGTTATCTAGAGCAATCTTCAAACCTTCCAAGATATGAGCACGGTCTTTAGCTTTCTTGAGCTCAAATTCTGTCCTACGGCGAATAACAATTTGTCGGTGCTTAATAAACTCTGCCAAAATGTCTTTCAAGCCGAGCAATTTTGGTACACGGCCATCATTTACAAGTGCCAAAACATTATAATGGAAGGTTGTCTGAAGACCAGTAAGCTTGTAAAGCTGATTCAAAATCTTCTTTGGGAAGGCGTCCTTCTTTAGCTCAACGACAACACGGATTTTACCGCGTGCAGATTCGTCACGAGCGTCAGCAATGTGATCAAGTTTCTTAGCGAGAACAAGCTCACGAACCTTATCAACAAAGCCTTCCTTGCTCATACCATAAGGTACTTCTGTAATTACGATGTTAAAGCGACCGTTCTTGCGCTCTTCGATATGAGTAACAGCACGAATCGTAACGGAACCACGACCAGTCTCGTAAGCCTGAATCATTGGTGCGCCACCGTATACCTCTGCACCAGTTGGAAAATCTGGACCCTTAACATACTTCATCAATTCTTTAAGAGTAATGTCTGGGTTATCAATCTGAGCAACCGTTGCATCGACAACCTCAGCAAGGTTGTGTGGCGGAATATTTGTTGCCATACCAACTGCAATACCCATCTGGCCGTTGAGCAAGATATTTGGTACTGCTGCTGGAAGAACTACAGGCTCCTTCTCTGTACCATCGAAGTTATCGCGGAAATCTACTGTTTCCTTATCGATATCTGCAAGAAGTGCGGAACCAACCTTGTCCATGCGAGCCTCAGTATAACGAGAAGCAGCTGGTTCATCACCATCCATGGAACCAAAGTTACCCTGACCTTCGACAAGCGTATAGCGCTCTTTCCAAGGCTGAGCAAGGTTTACCATCGCATCATAAATCGAAGAATCGCCGTGTGGGTGGTATTTACCCATTACTTCACCAACGATACGAGCAGACTTAACTGTTGCGTGTGGGGCTTTCCAACCGTTCTTTTCCATTGCGTATAGAATACGGCGGTGTACTGGCTTCAGACCATCACGGACATCTGGCAAAGCGCGGTCAATAATAACGGACATCGAGTAGCGAAGGAAGCTATCTTCCATGACGTTTTCGACCGTCAATTCTTCTACACCATCTGCGCCCTTCTTTGCTACAAGATCACCGACCTTAACTTCTTCGAGAGCCTCATCAATTTCTTCGGCATTCTCGTCAGGGTTAACATTCCCCATCGTTTCATCTACGCCTTTATCGTCGGCGCTATCAGGAACGTTTCCGACCTTGCTATCTTCTTCTCCAGAGCTATCTGGAGTGTTTCCTAAAATCTTATCATCATCTTTCTTTGGCATTTCTCATTTCTCCTTAGAAGTCCAAATCGTCCAAATCGACCGACGCTGCACGCGTTTGGATAAAGTTTTTACGTAGGTTAACTTCGTTACCCATAAGCTTCGTAAAGATCGCATCAGCTTTTTCAGCATCTTCAATATTTACACGGATAAGAGTACGTTTTTCTGGATTCATGGTTGTCTCCCAAAGCTGAGCGGCATCCATTTCGCCTAGACCCTTAAAGCGCTGCTGAGCGGTATAACCCGCTTGTTTGAAGCGCTCTGCTTCTGGATCAATCTTAGTACCAGCGGCACGGCGTTCTTCGATGCGCTTTGTAAGTGTAGCTTCGAGGACATCTTCGTTATAGATATATTCAATCTTACGGCCAGAACCAGTACCCTTGATAAGACCAAATAGCGGTGGCTTTGCAAGATAGACGTGACCAGCCTTAATGACTTCTGGCATATAGCGGAAGAAGAATGTAAGAAGCAAAGTTGAGATATGTGCACCATCAACATCCGCATCGGTCATAAATACAATCTTATAGTAGCGGAGACCATCAATATTAAACTGATCACCAATACCAACACCAAGTGCCTTGATTAGAGATACAATTTCTGCGTTTGCATACATCTTATCTAGACGAGCACGTTCGGTATTAAGAACCTTACCGCGAAGTGGCAAGATAGCCTGAATCTTCGAATCTCGACCTTCCTTTGCGGAACCAGCAGCGGAGTTACCCTCTACGATAAAGAGCTCACACTGAGTACGATCACGAGAAGAACAGTCAGCAAGCTTCGATGGCAAGTTCAAACCTTCGAAAGCACCCTTGCGAATAACGTTATCGCGGGCAGCACGAGCAGCTTTGCGAGCACGAGCGGCCAAGGTAGCCTTGTTTACGATCTTCTTTGCAATATCTGGATGCTCTTCAAGATAATAAGCAAAATATTCGCTCATTACCTTATCGACATAACCACGAATCTCTGGGTTACCAAGTTTATTCTTGGTCTGACCTTCAAACTGTGGATCTGGAAGCTTAACAAGCACGACAGCCGTCAAGCCTTCCTTGATATC
>JAZNRZ010000030.1:0-8713 GCA_045590975.1 Candidatus Nanosyncoccaceae bacterium
GGGTTCAGAACGTCGTGAGACAGTTCGGTTTATATCCGGCATGATCGTTAGGAATTTTGAGGAGATTTGTCTCTAGTACGAGAGGACCGAGATGAACGAACCTCTAGTGTATCGGTTGTGGCCACCTGCTGCATTGCCGAGTAGCTATGTTCGGGTAAGATAAGCGCTGAAAGCATATTAAGCGCGAAACTGACTCCAAGATAAGAATTCCCTATGACCTCCCAGAAAGATGATCTGGTTGATAGGCGCAAGGTGGAAGCATGGCAACATGTGGAGCCGAAGCGTACTAATCGAGGCATTGCCTTTTTATGATCTACTTATTGAAATTGTCTTGTATGATTTCGATAAGTAGTGTAGACTTAACTAGTAATTGGTGTTCAACACCAAAGCCAATTTAATTTCAATTAACTACTTGCAAAATTAGTTAATTATTGTTAATATTTCGATAGCATCTACATCGAAGTTAGATTCTAAAATAGCCGCATCGTGTTTAGTGGCGCCCTTAGAGTCTAACTTCGGTGTCCATAGCGCCAGGGAAATACCTGTTCTCATTCCGAACACAGAAGTCAAGCCTGGTTGCGGCGATTATACTGCTCTGCGGGAAACTAGCAAGATGCCGAATTATACAAATAGGCCACCTGAACGGGTGGCCTTTTGTCTGCCCGAATAAAATTTGGAGCAGATCAAAAGCCACGCGAATCAGGTGGAGAAAACTCCGTTTTCTGATTGCGAAGCAATCGCCTATTTGTATAACAGCCAGGCTCCTTAGACCTGGCTGCATTATACTAAAAGGCCACCTATTTGGTGGATTTTTTATGCTTCATGCTTGCGCTTGGCATAATATTGCTCGTCTTTTATGATTTAGGAATGACTCGCAGATATAAAACTATTCCCGATGGTCTATCGTATTATGATGAGTCCTTGATGGATGAATATAATAATGTTCATTCGCGCAGACCCCCGAAAGATCTTTACGAAAAGATTAAGACTAAAGAAAAACGTAATCCTTATGAAGCGGATTTAACGGTTGCCGAGATTGGATTTTTGAAGACTTTAGATTTGTTGGCGATTAAATATAAGATTCTTAATCCGTCCTGGAATATAAGCAATGATTTATTTATGTTGGGTAGGGAGTGGGAATTGAAGACTATAAGCAAAAAGACGGATGGTATTATAAAATATACGTTTTGGAAAATTACAGACCAAGGAAAACGTAATGCTATTCTTGACGTAACGTACTTAAATAGAAAGCTGGAATGGGTATTTTCTAAAATACGAACTCATTTAGAAATAATTAGAAAAGGTGAATTTGATGATATAGAGGGTAGGCCGATTACGAATAATGGTTTAATTGATTCTGTAATAGTTGTTCGTAATATGAAACTTATTCGGTATAAATAAAAAAGCTCCCTAGTCCCGAAACAGTATCGGGGGGAAGCTTCTTATGAATTAATCATAATTCATTTGACTTTTAATGTCAATATGTCTGAATTGTGTGCTGATTATTAGCTATTTCTTCAGTTTGCCTATAATCAATGCTCTAGCAATCCCCCAAGCGCCTAATAGTATCCCTATAGACCAGGCTATTGAAGCCCAAATCGGCTGCTCGTATACGAATAGGAACGGATAAGGTCCACGCCAAACGCGAAGGATATTGAGTGTTATTGCAACTGCCGCATAAACTAAGGTGAAGCTAAGTGCGCGTATTGCATCTTTCTTAGAGAAGATTCTTGGCGCAAAAGCAAGAAAGCTTATTATTGCGAGAATCGGGCAAAGCGTATGAGTATATAACATTGATCCCGCTGTAAGGACATATAATAGATCTCCATACATCCAAGATAATACAAATACTACAACTAGGAATGTAACTGTCGTGGCGCTTACGGCTGCGTGAAATAGACTCCAGGTAGTCTTAGGAATAGCGAGCTTTTTATTCTTTAATGCACGAAAAACGAATATGAGATTAATGACCGATACGAGGAATAAGAAGATATTGCTAAGCTCTGTATAATAAATAAGAGCGGTTGTGCCAATCTGCATAAAAGAGGATAAAAGGCCAATTGCTTCAAGTATAGCTATAGCTAAATTGCAAATCAGGAATGCGAATAATTTCTTTCTGCTCATGTTTAAATTATATCGAAAAAACCAGAAAACAAAAATACCAGCGCTTGGCTGGTATTTTTTTAGGCTTATATTATTGGTTGTCGCCGCAGTAGTATGCACCACCCTCTAGCTGGTAAAGGATTGCAATTTCACTATCGCCTTTACCTGCGGAAGCTTGTCCTTCGTCATCGCCGCACTTTGCGTGCCATAGGTAAAGAATCTTATGGGTAGCAATGGAACCGCTGACGTCTACATTCGTGCCGAAACCATTCATTGAGCGGAAGTCCTTGAAGTAATACGATGTGCCGTCTGGGTCGCAGAATTGATCGCTATTAGAACAATCCATTTTTTCTGGGTCTAGAATCGTCTCGGAAGTCGAGTAGTCTTTCACTCCAGTAACATATTTGTTTACGAATGCAGAAAGAGCGGCGGCGCCTTGTGGCATTTTGCCATTGTTATTTGCCTGGTAGTCATTGAATGCAGAAAGAATACGGCTCATATCCTGGCGGCGGCGAGTATTCCTCTGACTGCGCTGTAATGCTGGTAATGCAATGAATACCATCAAGAAAATAAGACCTGCGATGGCAAGAACAAGCACGACCTCGATAATCGTGAAGCCCTTTTTGCTGTTTTTATTCGTCATAGCTTTATATAACTCCTTTTAAAAGCTTATGTTTATCTTTAATTATTTTAGCATAAGTATGCAAAGTGTAAGCGTCATATGTCAGCGCCTGGCTGTTATTAGAATATGCTACTGATTGTCGCCGCAGTAGACAGAATTACCCTCAAGCATATAAAGGATAGCGATTTCTCGTTCGCCGTGTCCACCTTCGATGGTGTTTTCTTCTTCGGAACACTTGGCGTTGATATAGTATTTAATCTCATGTTCGGCACCAGCTTTGCCGAAAACGGCGTTGACGCCATAAACTGTGGTTGTTGAGCCGGCAGAAGGCCCGTATTTCCACTCTACGATACTGTATGGAGTACCATCGGGGTCGCAGAACTGTTCGCCGTCGCAAGTAGGATTTGCGTTGCCAATCTGGTCTGCTTCTTGTGTTTTGGCTCCGACATAGCTTTGGACGAATCTAGTGATTTCGGCGTTAGTTTTTGGCATTTTGCCATTATTATTCGTTTGATAGTCATTGAAGGCAGATAAGATACGTGCCATATCCTGGCGACGGCGAGTATTTCTCTGGCTACGCTGCAATGCTGGCAATGCGATGAATACCATCAAGAAGATAAGTCCTGCGATAGCAAGGACTAAGACGACTTCGATGATCGTAAAGCCTTTTTTGTTGTTTTTGTTTTTCATAGCTTTATATAACTCCTTTTAAAAGCTTATGTTTATCTATGATAATTCTAACATAATCTATTGTTTTGTAAAGAATAGACTACTTGGTAGTCTCAGCTTTCTCGCGAACGTGGTTTCTATGGATATCGCGAATAAGCTCCCAGAGCTTGCCGACGGCGTGCGTAATAAGGAATAGGATTCCTGGACATGCGACAATCAAGACAGACGTCATGACCCAGCCTGCGAGGCTTAGGCGCTCGATGCTAAATAGAGTTGGCAAGAATGCCGTGCAGAGAATCAAGCAAATCAAACAGCCAAAGATAATGAAAGATTTGTATGGGTTGAGCGGCTTAATAATCGAATAGATGTAGGCAAAGCCGACGGCTGCGACGACTAGGGTTGCGCTTGTAGAGATATCTTCGCCGCTAAGGCCTAAGATGCTGCCAATAACCAAAGTTGAGGCAATCATGAAGACATCGGTCAAGCCGCCAGGAACAGCCTTTCTCAGGATGTTCTCGACAAAGTTACCACGAATCAAATCACTGTTTGGTGCCTGAGATAATAGGAAGGCCGGAATACCAATCGTGAAGGTACTAATAAGTGAAATCTGGCTTGGAACTAGCGGATATTTAACAGAGAAGCACATCGCAAGAATCGAGGTTAGAAGCGAAAATACGTTCTTTACCAAGAACAAGCTACCGGAGCGCTCGAGGTTGTTTACGACGCGGCGACCTTCCATTACGACCTCTGGCATGCGTGAGAAATCTGACTCTAGCAAAACTACCTGTGCGGCCTGAGCGGCAGCGTCGCTACCAGACGCCATGGCGACGGAGCAGTCTGCATCGCGAAGAGCCAAAACATCGTTTACGCCATCACCTGTCATTGCTACGGTGAACTTCTGCTTCTGTAGACTCTTTACGAACTTGCGTTTCTGGTCTGGCGTAACGCGACCAAACACGACATATTCTTGCATGGCGGCGTCAATAGCCTCATCTGTAGTTAAAGTAGAGGCATCAATATAATGTTCGGCGCCGTCAATCCCGGCCTTCTTTGCAATCTCCGAAACAGTAATCGGGTTATCGCCAGAAATAACCTTGATATTAACGCCTTGCTCCTTGAAGAACTTGAAAGTCTCTACGGCGTTCTCTCGAATAGGGTTAATAAGTAGAACTAGGCCAATCGGGTGGAACTCCTTCGTTAAGGCCTTGCCGTTCAAAGTTCCATCATACTTACCAAAAATCAAGACACGCTCACCCTTGCGACTGTGCTTCTCGATCTTGCTCTTATATTTATCGTAGTTATCTTTAAGAATAAACTCTGGCGCGCCAATCACGTAAGCGCCGTCTTCGAAACTGACGCCACTGTATTTAAACTCGGAAGAAAAGGCCTGAACGCTCTTGGCTTTGCGGCCGGTTGGTAGGTTAAAGAAGCTCTTGAGCGCCGTCATGGTGATATTATCGGAATCTTGCGCATAGGCAAAATCGCTGAGGAGCTCCTTCATGTCATTAGCTTTGAAATGCTCGGTATCAAGCACCTCAATATCGGAAACCTCCATATCGTTGCTTGTAATCGTACCAGTCTTATCTACGCAAAGGACATTTACGCGCGCAAGCGTCTCGATACTCTTCATGTCGTGAAGAAGAACCTTCTTTTTGCCGAGCCTCATGGCACTAAGAGCCAAAGCTACGCTAGCGAGAAGGAAGAGGCCTTCTGGAATCATACCGATAATCGCCGCAATAACAGAACGCACGCTTTCGAAACTGCTGAGCTGCTTTACGAAATAGCTCTGCGTAAAGAGAATGATTGCAATCGGAATAATCGCAACGCCTGCAATACGGACAATCTTGTTGAGCGAGCGAATGATTTCGGACTGCTCGCGCTTGTTTGTGTGTTTTGCCTGCAAAGTAAGCTGGTTAATGTAGCTTTCTGCGCCAACCTTTGTAAGTCTTGCAAAACATTTACCAGACACAATAAAGCTTCCAGACATGAGTTCGGAATCGATAGTCTTGTTGATTTCGTCGGACTCACCAGTAAGCAAAGCTTCATTAACGGAAACGTTGCCATCAACAACAACAGCGTCGGCCACGATCTGGTCGCCAGCCTTAAACATAACGATATCGTCTTTGACTAGCGTTTCGGCGTCGACGCGGAGGAGCTTCTTGTCGCGAACAACTCTGGCTGTCGGAGCATTCATAATCATAAGATGATCAAGCACGATCTTGGCGCGGATTTCCTGGAAGATACCGATGAAAGTGTTTGCTAAGATAATCGGCAAGAATGTCAAATCCCTGTATGATCCTACAGAAATAAGCACCAAGGCGATAATAATAAATACAAAGTTAAAATATGTAAAAACGTTACTCGCGACAATCTGCGGAACGGTCTTTGAAGGCGGTTGAACGGCTTTGTTTACGAGTCCAGCACGAACGCGTTCGCGGACCTCTTTTGAAGTAAGACCTGAAAAAGGAATTGTATTCTCAGGATTACTGTTTTGTTTATTTTTGTCCATTTATACTCTTAGTTTACCTTATTTTAAGCATAAAAGATAGACGCTGCGAACGAGCGATAATTGACATAGTCATATATAATATACTTATGCTTAAGTCTTTTTATGACGCAGAAATAGAAGAGATTTTTGAGTCGCTAAAGACATCCAAAAAGGGTTTAAGTTCGAAAGAGGCAGATGAGCGCCTGAAGAAATATGGCCGTAATGTTCTTCCGAGGAAGAAAAAGGACGGCATTATTAAGATCTTCTTCCGTGAATTCTTGGACCCATTGGTTTTGCTGCTTTTTGTCGCGATTATCGCCTCGCTTGTTGCGGGCGAAATTATTGATGCTTTTGTAATCCTCGGCATTATCTTGGTCGACGTAATCCTGGGTGTTTATCAGGAAAACCGCGCCAACAAAACCGCCGAAGCTCTAGAAAAGCTGATTCGCGTTAATACAAACACGCTCCGAAATAATAGCGTCCTGCCGCTCGACGCAGAATTATTAGTCCCTGGCGATATTGTAATGCTTGAATCTGGCGATAAAATCCCGGCAGATCTCCGCCTTATCGAAGTTCATAATTTTTCCGTAGACGAATCTATCTTGACTGGCGAAAGCCTCGCGGTTGTAAAAGACCCAGCGGTTCTAGAAGAAAATATCGAATCTCTGTCAGATAGGATTAATCTGGCTTACTCTGGCACGACTGTTGTGAGCGGTAGAGCAACTGCGGTTGTTATAAAAACCGGTCTCGAGACCGAGCTTGGTAAAATCGCGGATAGCTTTAATAATGCCGTCGATGAGAAAACGCCACTATCTCTAAGAGTAAACAAGCTCTCGAAACAGATTACTATTATGGTGCTTGTCGTAGCCGTTGTTACGGCTGCGCTCCTGATTTACAAACAAGTTCCGTATACCGAGATTCTGATTACGGTCATTGCTTTTGCGGTTTCTGCGATGCCAGAAGGCTTACCGCTCGCGCTTACGATGGCGCTCACGATTGCTTCGAATCGCATGGCGAAGCAAAATGTCATTGTGCGAAAGCTTAAAGCCGCTGAATCTCTCGGCAGCTGCACAGTGATTGCTTCAGATAAAACTGGCACGCTTACTATGAATCAGCAGACTGCCAAAAAGATTGTCCTGCCAAACGGCGAGCAGTATGACGTGACTGGTTCTGGCTATGATTTAAATGGCGAGGTGAAGGGCGAATCAATGAAGTATGCCGAAGAAATCGGTCTGCTTGGCGTCCTAAATAACGAGGCGATTATTAATAAAAACGAGCTTTCTGGCGACTCGGTCGATCTTGCTTTCTTGGTGCTAGGAGAAAAGCTAGGGGTCAAAAAGGACGATATCGAGATAATCGAAAACATTCCGTACGAATCCGAGAATAAGTATTCAGCAGTATTTTATGAGCAGGACGGCAAACATTATTGTACGGTTAAGGGTTCACCGGAGGTAATTGCAAGCTTCTGTACAAAAGTAAACTTCCTTAAAAAGAAGGATACCGAGAAGCTTTTGATGCAAAATAACAAGCTTGCCAGTGACGGTTATCGTGTGATTGCGCTCGCGAAGGGCGAAGTCGAGAAGAAGAGTAGGTATAATGCAAAAGACATCAAAAAGCTCTGTTTTATGGGCATGGTTGCCTTTATTGACCCGGTCCGCGAAGAAGCTACGGCTTCTATTGCTGCTTGCAAGAAGGCTGGCATTAAAGTCCTCATGATTACGGGCGATCATCCACTTACGGCTCTCTCGATTGCGAAAGATTTAAAGCTCGTAAAGTCTGAAGACAAAATCGCGACGAGCTCTGATGTAGAAGTGGCGCTTGGTGAAGGTGAGCATTATTTCGATGACTTCGTAAGGGAGAAAACTGTTTTTGCGCGTGTAACGCCACTTCAAAAACTTGCGATTATTGAATCTTTGAAAAGGCAGGGCGAGTTTGTGGCCGTGACGGGTGATGGCGTAAATGATGCTCCAGCTCTCAAGAGCGCTAATATTGGCGTTGCGATGGGTAGTGGAACGGATATCGCGCATGATGCTTCGGACATGATTATTAAGGACGATAATTTTAAATCCATCGTTTCGGGTATCAAAGAGGGCAGAATTGCCTACGCGAATATTCGCAAGATCATGTTCTTCTTGCTGTCTTGCGGTATGTCCGAGGCGGTCTTCTTCTGTGCTTCGATCTTTATGAATCTGCCTATGCCACTCACGGCCGTGCAGTTCCTTTGGTTAAACATTGTTACGGATGGTTTGCAAGATTTGGCTTTGTCTTTTGAGCGTGGCGAAAAAGATGTTTTGAACGAAAAACCGCGCAGTCCAAAAGAGTCTATCTTTGATAAAAGCCTAGTTCTAAGAATTGCAGGCGGAACGGTATTCATGAGCATGATTGCTCTAGTTGCTTGGATTCTTCTCCTGAACTTCTTTAACTTTAGCCCATTTGTGGCGCGCGGATATATTATGTGTCTGATCGTATTTATGCAGAATATTCACGTCTTAAACTGTCGCAGCGAAAAAGCCCCATTCTATGCTGTATCTTTACTCAAGAATCCATTTGTTTTATTTGCGATTCTAGGAAATATTGCCTTGCAGTTTGTTGTGATGGAGTTCGCGCCTTTGTCTAAGCTGCTTGATGCTAGCTCAATCCCGCTCAGCCATATAGCCTACCTGTTTATTGCGGCGCTTCTTATCTTGCCGATCATGGAACTTGTAAAACAATTACTAAATAAAATTGAGCATAAAAAATAGAGGGCCGGAGCCCTCTGTTTTTAAATAAATGTGCGCGGAGTTTAGGCCCTTGCGGGAGCCTTTTTCTTAGGAGCAGCTTTGCTTGAGCTA
>JAZNRZ010000031.1:0-14722 GCA_045590975.1 Candidatus Nanosyncoccaceae bacterium
GAATCAATAGGGCCATCTTCGCCAGTGGGCTGAGAAAGTCTCAAATATAGCTCAGAGTAACTATCGTAACGGCCTCTGTTTGAAGAGTTAATTACGGCTGTTAATACAACGATCAAAACGATAAGAATAACTGCGCCAAGAAGTAGCTTGATGATAGCTGGCGAGATAAAAGAAGAAATACTCTTCTGTTGTTGACCCTTAGTTGCAATTTGGTCAAGATAAGCTTTGTTGTCCATAAAATAATTATAACATAAGCAAGAATTGCTAAAACGAGTTCTCGTGCAGCCTATTTCGAAAGGCGACGTCAAGCCAGCCCGTCGTCAAGGGTGTCTTGCGTCTCGTGCTCGGCCGTAGCCTGTGCAAGCTTTCTCAATAGTCTACGCGAGACTCGATAGCAACTTCTTGCTTATGAAATAATGAGGGTCGTAACCTCGTAATCTTCTAAAAAGATTTCATAAAACGCAAACAATCAATCGCATATGATTAAATAATGCTCTAAAAGATATGGATTTGAGTTGGTGGTTACTCTGAGAACGTACGGAGCTTACGAGCGAGTAGGAAGCACTATTCACCCGTAACGACGGGCTGAATAGTGCTGCTTCTCAGAGTAACCCCGACACAAACCAATCTTTTAGGGTATAATTAACTTATGGAGGACGCCAAAGAAGAGATTCGTGCACGTTTGCCCGTCGAAGATGTTATCGGGCAATATATTGAGTTGAAGCGTGCTGGGCGTAGTCTTAAGGGGCATTCGCCGTGGGGAACGGATAGAACGCCGAGTTTTATGGTTTCGCCAGAGAAGGGTATCTGGCATGATTTTTCGAGTAACAAGGGCGGTGATATCTTTGCCTTTATCATGGAGATGGAAGGACTTACTTTTCGTGAAGCTCTTGAGAAGTTGGCGGAGCAGGCTGGCGTTGAACTAAAACGTTATTCTGGCGGAGACAAGGCTTTCGCAAAGCATAAAGAGAGGCTTTATGAGGCTCTTGAGCTTGCGACCAAGTATTACCAGTTCTGCCTAACGAAGAATAAAGCGGTCTGCGAATACGTTTTCTACAAGCGAAACATGAACAAGAAGACCGTCGAGAATTTTCGTGTTGGTTATGCGCCAAGCTCTGGCAGGGCTCTCGTGGACTTTTTGACGAAGCGCGGCTTTACAAAGAAAGAGATGGAGGATGCTGGTCTTTTAAACCGTTTTGGCGGCGATCTTTTCAAAGGTAGAATGACAATTCCGTTGATGGATGTTGGCGGCAGAATTATCGGTTTTACGGCTAGGATTTTGACGAACGACAAGAATTCTCCAAAATATTTGAATACTCCAGAGACCGTTTTGTATAACAAGGGTCGCCATATCTTTGGCCTTAGCCAGGCTAAAGATTCGATTCGTCGTTCAGAATTTGTTGTGGTTGTAGAAGGTAATATGGACGTTATTTCTTCTCACCAAGCCGGGGTTTGCGAAGCAGTGGCAACTGCTGGTACGGCAATGACCGAGAATCATCTAAAGAGTTTCTCGCGCATGACGAACGATATACGTCTCGCTTACGATGGCGACGAAGCTGGCGTTCGTGCGGCAGAGAGGGCTGTTCAGATGGCATCGAAGTTTGGCATTTATCTATCTGTTGTCGATGATTACCACGGTTGCAAGGATGCAGATGAATTGATTCAGAAGAATCCGGAATACTGGCATCAGGCAGTTAGAGATTGTAGACCGGCGCTTGAATGGCTGCTCGAAAAATACCAGGCAAAGTATGATCTCAAAACGGAGAAGGGCTTTCAGGAATACTGCACAGAAGCAAAGCGTCTAATCTCTCAGCTCGACGAAAAAGATACTGTGCTTAGAGAGAAATACGAAAGAATTGTTTCTGAAAGACTTGGTATTTCGCTTGAAGCATTTCGTGAACAGAAAATTGAGCTACCGAAGAAGAAGCTCAAGAAGCCTAGCGCGGATCTTAGTAAGAGTATGAATACTGGTCCAAGTAGGGCGCAAAAATATCTAGCGGCTTTGGCTAAGTTTGGCGGAGTTGAAGTTGACGAAGATTTGGTGATTGATGGCGTTTCAGACGACGAGCTGGAGTTAATCTTTGAACAAGAATTTGCTAAACATTCTTCCGAAGAACGCAAGAATGACGCTGAAACTTTGTCTAAGAGGGTACAGCTAGAATTCATTTCCTCGGAGCGAAAACGCTTGTCTGCAGCGATCGAAAAAGCAGAAGCTGACGGCAATGATGAAGAAATGCGACGTCTTATGCTCGAGATGAATAAATTAATTAAGAAATAATTTAGAAAAAGCTTGTAATATCGCTTTTTATTGTGTTATATTTATCGAGAATGTACTGATTTTTGGGCTATTTTTTATATTTGCCAAAATCAGGTAGATACATAACGCGTTAAATAAACAAAAATCTTGTAAAACAAAATATAATTTAAGAGGGAAAATATGGACGACGAAGAGCGTTATGATGATGGCTTTCTTGAAGAGCCAAGTATTGACGATATCGAAGAAGAGGATGATGAAAGTCTTGAAATAGACGCCAGCTCTGTAAACTATGACGATGTCGCAGACGATTCCGTAAAACTTTATTTGCGCGAGATTGGTAAAATTCCGCTACTTAGCCAGGAAGAGGAGCTTGAACTAGCTCACAAGGTTATCAATGGCAACGAAAAAGAAAAGAAGCGTGCCAAGGATAAAATGGCTGAGTCGAACATGCGTCTTGTCGTTTCAATCGCAAAGCGCTATTCTGGCCGTGGCTTGGACTTCTTGGATTTAATTCAGGAAGGTAATACTGGTCTACTACGTGCAGTAGAGAAGTTTGATCCAGATAAAGGCTTTAAGTTTTCTACTTATGCAACATGGTGGATTCGCCAGGCGATTACGCGCGCTATTGCTGATCAGGCTCGTACAATTCGTATTCCTGTTCACATGGTTGAAACGATTAACAAAGTTCTTCGCACTCAGCGCCGCCTAACTCAGGAACTTAACCGTGAACCAACCACCGAAGAAATCGGTAAGGCTATGGACATGGATCCAGAGAAGATTGAGTACGTCATGAAGATTAAGCAGGATATTGCTTCGCTTGATGCCTCTGTTGGCCGTGACGGCGAAGATGATGATTCCTCGCTTGGTGATTTTATCGAAGACGAAGATCGCGTTTCTCCAGAAGATTCTGCAGCAAACCAGCTTCTTAAAGAGCAGATTGCATCCATTTTGTCTACCTTGACCGACCGTGAACAAAAGATTATTAAGATGCGTTTCGGTATCGGTGGTGGCAAGAGTCATACTTTGGAAGAAGTCGGCGCAGAGTTCTCGGTTACTCGTGAACGTATTCGCCAGATCGAAGCAAAGGCACTTGCAAAACTTCGCAAGAACAAAGACACTAAAAAGCTCAAAGAATACCTCAAGTAACTTGAGCGCGAAAATACAATAAAAATAACTACCTGTTCTTTGGTAGTTATTTTTATTTGTATTTTCTTTTAAACATAAGTATAATAGACTTATGGAAAATAGTGGGCAGGTAAACGCTGCACCTAGTCCAGCGACTAGCGCAAGCAGCTCGGTCATTCCGAACGATCAGGTTCGCATCGAGAGCCTTCTTGAGGAATGCGTAAGAACAAAGGCATCCGACCTTCATTTGCAGGTTGGTCTACCTCCAATTTTAAGGATTGATGGCGCCTTGCGCCCAATTGGTGGTTATCAAAATCTCGATGAACAAGCAGTTGAGCGTTTAGTATTTTCTACGCTCGAAGAAGAGCAGAAGCAGATTTTGCTAAAGGATAAGGAATTCGACTATTCCTTCTCATTTGGTGATATGGGTCGCTTCCGCGTAAACGCCTTCCATGAGAAGGGTAATCTTGCGGCAGCTTTCCGTTTGATTCCAAACGAAATTCAGTCTATCCAAGATTTGGGTATGCCAAATGTCGTGACGACATTTGCAGATTTTCCACGCGGTCTAGTTTTGGTTACTGGCCCTACAGGTTCTGGTAAGTCTACAACACTTGCTGGTCTTGTTGACAAGATTAACCGCGAGCGCTCGACGCATATTATTACGATCGAGGATCCAATTGAGTTTATTCATCATTCGATTCGTAGCGTTGTTGTTCAGCGTGAAGTCCACTATGATACTTATTCTTTCGCAGCAGCACTCCGTAGCGCACTCCGCGAAGACCCTGATGTGGTCTTGATTGGTGAGATGCGCGACCTCGAAACTATTCAGGCAGCTATTACAATCGCAGAAACAGGCCACTTAGTCTTTGCGACACTTCATACAAACTCTGCTTCTCAGAGTATCGACCGTATGATCGACGTCTTCCCACCACATCAGCAGCCGCAGGTTCGCTCACAGCTATCTAATATCTTGATGGCAATCTGCGCACAGCGCCTAGTTCCAGCAATTGGTGGCGGCCGTGTCGTAGCAGCAGAAATCATGGTTGCAAACCCAGCTGTTCGCTCGATTATTCGCGAAGGTAAGACTCATCAGCTTGATACGGTTATCCAGACTGGTGCAGACGAAGGTATGCAGACGATGGATAGGACCTTGGTCAAGCTTATTCAGCAGGGCGTTATTACTTACGACAACGCTCGCGAATACGCAGTAGATTTGCAAGAATTTGAAAGGTTGGCACGCGGATGAGCATGAAGCGCTTTAGCTACCGTGCTAAAGAGATTAGTACTGGTAAGGTAATTAAAGGTAATATTCAGGCTGAAAGTGAACGTGTAGCCGGTAAGCTTTTGGTTGATCGTGGCTATGTGCCAGAAACTCTCCATGAGGAGGGTACTGGTCTTCTATCGAAGCTCGATCGTGTTCGTGCAAACGACCGTATTAACTTTACTCGCCAGTTTTCTACTCTCGTAGGCGCGGGTTTGCCGATCGCTCAGGCTCTACGTACAGTTGCAGAGCAGACAAGCAGCAAGCCGATGCGTGCTGTTATTGAATCAATTTTGTCTGATGTTGAGGCTGGTCGTAGTTTAAGTGTAGCTTTCGGTAAGCATACAGATGTATTTAACAACGTTTATCTTTCTTTGATTAGCGCCGGCGAAGTTTCTGGTACGCTTGATAAGAGCTTGAACCGTATCGCCGCGCAGGAAGAGAAGGACGCCAAAATGATGAGTAAGATTCGTGGTGCTTTGACTTATCCTATAATTTGTGTGGCAACAATCGCTCTCGTCTTCGTTTACATGATGGTGCAGGTTGTTCCTCAGGTCGAAAAACTCTATATCGATCTTAAGAAGGATTTGCCAGGCCTAACGCAGTTCATGGTAGGTATCAAGGACTTCATGTTTGGTTATTGGTGGCTACTCTTGATTATTATCGGTGTTTTGGTTGCATTCTTTATTCAGTTCAGAAAGACGATTCCAGGACAGAGATTTAATGCAAACTTCAAGCTAAATGTGCCGATGTTCAAGCATCTATTCCAGATTCTTTATATGTCTCGCTTCTCAAGGGTCTCACAGATTCTTCTTGCAACTGGCGTGTCTGTTCTCGACACGATGCATATCGCAGGTGATTCTACGAACAACTTGATTGTTAAAGATTCGATCTATAAAGCTGCAGATGAAGTCAAAGGTGGTAGAGCAATGTCTACGGCTCTCACCGATAAACCATATGTTTTGCCTTTGGTTCACCAGATGGCAGCAATTGGTGAGCAATCTGGTAAGATGGACGAAATGCTTGGCAAGGCAGCTCAGGTTTATGAAGATGAGCTTGATGAGCGCGTAACTGCTATTTCTAACATGATTGAGCCTGTGCTTATGATTGCGATGGCAGGTATGGCAGCACTCCTTGTCGGTGGTATCTTGTTCCCGATCTACGGTCTCGTTGGCGAATTGTCATCATAAAGAGAAAAGGCTCAGCAATGGGCCTTTTTTGGTGTTATGAAAAAGAGAAATGCTTTTACAATTATTGAAGTCGTGTTGGTTTTGGCGATTGCTGGTCTGGTTTTCTTGATGGTATTCATTGCGTTGCCGGCTCTGCAACGCAGTCAGAGAAATACACAGAGAAGACAAGATTTATCTCGGATATCTTCTGCTATAATCGAGTATGCTTCAAATAATTCTGGTAATTTGCCCTTTGGGAGCGATGAAGTTGGGGAATATTTTGACGTAGATTTTGTGCCAAAATATTTAGATTCGAGCTGTAGTTCAGAAACGGAGTATCTAAGTAACGGCTTGCCTACATATTCATATTCTTGTTCTAATGATAGTTTTCGCGATCCGAACGGAAATGAATATGTGATTGTTGATATGGATATTTCTGAATCTGTTGCCTTTGATTCTATTGAGTCTAATATTAATGAGATTTATGTCTCTGATGAGGCTAAGTGTAGTGGTAATGGATTTGAATACTTGAGTGGCAGTCGTTCGAAATATGTCATTGTAACGGTTCTAGAGGGCGGTGCTTGGTACTGTTTAGATAATTGATATAGCTTATGCTAAAATGAAGTTATGAAAAAGAGAAATGCCTTTACAATTATTGAAGTTGTACTTGTTCTAGCGATTGCAGGTCTTATTTTCTTGATGGTATTTATTGCATTGCCAGCCTTGCAACGTAGCCAGAGAAACACGCGTAGGAGGCAGGATGCTGCCCGTATCGCCTCGGCAATAACGGATTATTATTCTAATAATGGTAAGATGCCGTTTGGCCCTGTAACAAATACATGGGATGTATATTTTGATTACAGTTTAATTACTAAATATATTGATAGCGAAGTGTCGATTCCGGCAGATCCAGTAGTACAGCAGGGTAGCGCAGTAGCTTTCGAGGCTGCTTCTTGCCCTGAAGGCAAGAGTTGTGAGCAATTTAAAGATCCAAATGGCAGCGTCTATAGGATTTCGTTAGCAATTAGCCATGAAGGGACTGCTCCAGGTTACGAGGCTAATACTATTTTCTTGAGATATGCGGCAAAATGCGATTCCGATGGAAAGACGATTTTGCTTAAGGGACAAAATGCACAATTTGCCTTAACGATGCCCCTCGAAGGCGGCTCATACTACTGCGCTGACAACAGTTAATTATTTGATAGCTAATCTCTAGCGTGATAAGATAAGCTTATGGGTATTTTCGTTGCAATTATTCTTTTCGCGCTTGGTGCAGGGCTAGGTTCGTTTGCTTGCTGCCAGGTATGGAGAATTCGCAAGGGAGATAAGTCTAAATGGTCGCATTGTATGCATTGTAACTATAGGTTGCAGTGGTATGATAATGTGCCGATTATTAGTTGGTTGGCGCTTGGTGGTCGCTGTAGGAAATGCCGAAAGAAGATTGGCCTTGCTGAGATTTTGGCGGAGATATCTATGGCGCTGGTTTTTGTATTATCTTGGATGCTTTGGCCAGAGCAGGAAATGGTTCTTTCTGGTGGAATCCCGGAAATTATGCGTTTTGTGATATTTTTGCTGATGCTGACTTGTTTCTGCGTTTGCTTTATTTATGATGCGAAGTGGCAAGAACTACCAATGGTTCCAGTTTATATTTCTGGAGCATTGTCTATTTTGTATCTAGGAACGATTTGGGTTCCGCAGCTCATGACGGGTATGTTCGAGCTATCTGAATTATGGTCTATGCTTGGTGGTCTTTTAATCTTGCCCGGCTTTTATTTCCTGATGTATAAGCTTAGTCGAGAGAAGTGGGTTGGCGGTGGGGATTATATTCTTTGTATTCCAATCGCGATTGTTTTAGCTAACTTCTGGCTATCGCTTTCGACTCTATTTATCTCGAATTTGATCGGCTGTCTAATTATGCTTCCTGTGCTACATGCGAGAAAGAATAAGGATACAAAGATTGCGCTTGGGCCATTCTTAATTCTTGGCTTCTTGGTAGTTTTCTTTATGAAAGACTTTATTTTGGAATTTGTGAGGATTTAGGCTATGGCAGATATGTATGTTTCGGATTTAATCAATGAATTCCTAGAATCTCTTGAGGTAGAATCCGGCCGCAGTCGTTTTACGACGAGGAATTACGAGCTTTATCTAGAGCGTTTGGTAGAATTTGGCGGAGAAGGGCTAAAGCCGGCAGATATTGATGAGGAATGGCTCAGGAAGTACAGGTTATGGCTAAACCGTTATCAGACTGTCCAGAAGCGAGGGTTAGCCGTTGCGACGCAGTGTTACCATCTGATTGCTCTTCGGGGCTTCTTGAAATATCTCACAAAGAGACATATCAAGACTTTGGATCCGTCACTTGTAGATCTTCCAAGAACACACAGGGTGCAGGTAACATTCCTACACGTCGATGAAATCGAGGCGATTCTCGAGCAGATTCCGATAGATACCGAGACTGGCCTAAGAGATAGGGCAATCTTTGAGCTATTGTTCTCGACAGGTCTTCGTGTTTCGGAGCTAATTGGACTCAATAGAGATAGTGTAAACCTCGAGCGTCGCGAGTTTATGGTTCGTGGTAAGGGTCAGAAAGATAGGCCAGTGTTTGTATCTAATGCAGCGGCTGATGCGGTGGCAGATTATCTATCTGAGCGTTCGGATTCGCTTCCAGCATTGTTCTTGAATAATTCTAGGAATCAACCATTGGCCGGCACAAGTGGTGACTACAGGCGCCTTACGCCTAGAAGTATTGAGAGGATTATAAATAAGTATGTCCGTGCTGCCGGAATTACAAAGCACGTTACGCCGCATACTTTAAGGCATTCCTTTGCGACAGATCTTTTAATGAACGGAGCGGACCTTCGTTCAGTGCAGTCGCTTTTGGGCCATTCTAATATTTCTACGACCCAGATTTATACGCATATTACGGATCCTCATCTTAAGGAGGTTCACGAAAAATTCCATTCTGATCCAGGTAACTAAACGCTTATTCTTGAAGAGCTTCTTTTTTGTGATATATTAACAGAAAAGGAGATTTACATGGCTGAGAAAGCTGAAAAGAAAAAAGATGTAAACGCTTACAACATTGGTTTTACCGAAGAGAATAATCCTGGCGGTATGATCCAACGAACTTTGATTATCTTTAAGCCTGATGCAGTCCAGCGTGGTATTGTTGGCGAAATTCTAAGTCGCTTCGAACGTGTTGGTTTGAAAATTGTTGCTACCAAGATGGTAAACCCAGATAAGGATAAGTACTACCATCATTATGAAGGCATTTCCAAGATGATTTCTCGCCGTGGCCAGAAAGCTTTTGACTGGACGGTTGATTTTATGACCTCTGGTCCAGTAATTGCAATGGTTCTAGAAGGCGTTGAGGCTATTCCTGTAGTTCGTAAGATTGTCGGCTCAACCGAACCAATGGCGGCAGATATGGGTACAATCCGTGGTGACTATGCGCATATTAGCTTTGGCTATGCTTCCGCTCGCGGCGAGGCTACGGCAAACTTGATTCATGCTTCTGGTAACCCAGAAGAGGCAGAGCAGGAAGTTTCCTTCTGGTTCAAGCCTGAAGAAATTCAGATCTACCAGACTTTGTCCGAAAAATACACTCGCTAGTATAGAGAGTAGAGGATACCGCAGTAAAACTGCGGTATTTTTGTGTTTTTAGTGTTAAGCATTGACTTTTCTAAAACGGTTATGATATATTAGATCGCATGCACCGGTAAAACGGTGTAAATACTTCTTTTAGGAGGTTTCCGCTATGAGAGGAAACATCAGTACATTTATTTCGAAGGCAAAGGCTGCTGTCCTTGCCGCCGCCCTTGCATTTGCTGCCGTTGGTGTAGCTGCGCCTGTTCCGGCAAATGCAGTAACTATCGAGTCTGGCGCCTCGAAAGGCGCTCAGCAGTTCGCAGAAAGCGACTTTGGCGGCTATATTGCGAAAGCCAATGATTGCGTAGGACTGAGCGGGGCAAAGACCGCAAAGGAAGCATTTGAGGCTTGCGAGAAGGTCACGGTTTCTGGCGATAGCTGGAAATTTGGCGTGACCGTTGGTGACTATTATCTGGACTTTATGTCCGGAGAGGTAGCAACTGGCGGCTATACGACTGGCGCAACGGTCGATGTGTTTAAGGCTGAGACTCCGCTGTTTACAGCGACCCGTGAGGGAAGCAAAATCAGCTACGGTTTCAATAACTATCTCGATCTGTCCGGTATTGATACCTATACGACGCCTTTTATTCTCACTGGTTCTGTTAGTTGGGGTGTAGAGACGGTTTGTACTGCGGATATCGCAATGGCTTGCGCACTCTATGAGTACTGCGCAGCCGAGGTGGAATCCGAGGAGGCAACCGTCCAGTCTAGCGACGAAGTTATCTCTGGCCTGTATGACTATTTCCGTGATGATGTATATTTTGCAGATTGTTTTGAGAATATGCGTAACGAGGTCAATAACGGCGTAACTAATGGCTGGAAGACATTTGCAGATGCGAATAGTCTGATTGCTGGCAGTAACGGCAATACTCGTTGGACTGCAGGTATCTGGGAAATCTATGTCTCTGGACAAGATTTAACCAGCACTGGTCTTAGTCAGGGATTCGTCACGGTAACAGATAAGGCGACTGGCAACATACTTCGCTTCTCGTTCGCAGAGGAGGGAAAAATCCTCATGCAGAAGAAGGTTGGCGGTGTTTACGCTGATCCCTATCACGAAACACGTGAGATTGAGTCCCCGAAGCGTTATGCTGTAATTAGTTTGGACGACAGCGGAAAGCAGGTGGATACCGAGCTCCTTGCATTGGCTGCAGTGGTGAATAATCGCTGCGTTGCGCATGGATAAGCTCTGAATCCTACGTCTTTTGCCTAAAACCTTCAAAGGTCCGTCCCTCGAAAGAGGGGCGGTTTTTTCTTGAGTGTGCTATTATTGGTGTATGGCTCGGTAGCTCAATGGATAGAGCAGCTCCGTCCTAAGGAGAAGGTTGTGCGTTCGACTCGCGCCCGGGCTACCAATTCGAATCGAAACCGCCCATCTGGGCGTTTTTTGTTACCATTGCTCGGTCAATAACCGCGCAAGGTAACAAGAAAACACCCATCTGAACGATTTCGTCTTCGAATTGATCCTGGATATAGTAGTGCTTCAAATTAAATCGCTCGTCTAGACGATTCTAACCTCGATTTTTTTGTTTTTATCTAGCGTTTCATAAGAAGGAATCGCAAATTTCAAAAGACATGAGAAGAGCCCTCGACGTTTGTCGGGGGCTTTCTAAGTGCTGGGGAATACGCTTTGTTAAGCGCAGGAGTACTTAAGCTCAGTCTCTGCAAGAGTATGGCTTTCGCCATCATTCTCGAGTCTGTCATAGCGGGCTTTCCACTCGTCGTACAGGTCACTAAACTTTATGTTGGTGTTCCAGCGGTCCAGTATTTTCTGGATGAGTATGCCGGTTTCACTATCAACATCGTCAGGTCTGCAGAAGACGGAGGATTCAACAGATACTGTGCTGTCTGTGATTGTCAGGTTTATAGCCTTTGGATGCATGCCGAACTTGGCATTGTGTGTCAAGACTACGACAGTCATCCTTCTGTCAGGGTTGGAATCGTGGATATTGGCTACGAAATCTTCGATGTCCTTGTGGTCAAGGAGCTTGATTTTCTCGTTGCCGAAGTTGTACTGCTCGGAATTCGGGCGAACCCAGAGTAAGTTTATTTCGCGGTTCCAGTCTGTCGGATACATGAGGCGAGGGGACCAGCTCAGGCCATTGCTAGCCTTCGGACCCTCCACGCTGTAGTTATACTCGGACTCGAGAGTTGCCTCAGGAGTGAGATTGGCGGCTTTACCTGCAAACATTTCGAGAATCTTTTTCATAAAAGATCCTCCTTTCTATAGGGATATTTCCTCAGCTTTAAAGTGCGTCTTAGTTGTGATAGCTAAGGATACTTTAATTATAACACAAAAAGGCCTAAAAGTCAATATATGCTTATGCTTATCTACCTCTGTTAACGTAGTGATTTTTGCTCGTTTTCGACTATGGTATAATAAGGTTATGGATTTTGAAGGACAACGCAGTGGCGAAGAGGTCATCTGTGTCTTTCGTCGACATATCGTAACTGCCTTTAAGGGTGTGTTTTTCTTTATTTTTATGACGGCGGTCGGTGTTTTGCCTTCAATTTTGTGGAAAGATAATTCCAAGATGTTTGTAGTTTGGATTGCATTCTGCTTTGTCGGTTTACTTGGCATGGCTTATAGTTTCATGCTGTGGCATTTTAGCTTTTATCTGCTAACCACCGAGAGACTGCGTCAGGTTCGCCAAAAGGGTATATTCAATCGCTCAATGGTGGATTTGGAACTAGAGAATATCGAGAGCGTGGCGTTTGGTGTTTCTGGTTTGTTTGGTACAATGCTAAATTACGGAACGATACTGGTTCAGACGGCGGCGGGGGATTTGAGGCTTAGTATGGTAAGCCATCCGGAAACGGTTTACAACGAATTGCAAAATGCAACGCACGATATAGATAGGGAAAGATAATGTTAAAGAAAATAAAGAGAATTAAGAAAGAAGAAGAAAAAACTACTTCGGCAAATAGCCTTGACGAGAGCCGCGAGAAGGTACTTGCGAAGGGTAGGAAGTTTAAATATCCTTTCCAGTACTCGAAGCACAAGATGATTATTAATACGATCTTGATCGCTATTGCTGCGCTTGGTCTTCTTTTGGTTTTTGGTTGGTTTGAGCTGTATAAGGTTCAGGATACCAGTAGTGTTGCATTTCGCTTTACAAAGGTTTTGAATTTGCCGGTTGCTTCTGTTGATGGCGTTAACATTCGCTATAGCGATTATTTAATGATCTACAGAAGTAGTATTAATACCTTGGAATACCAGCAGGGTAAGCTTGATGATTCTGAGGACTCTCAGATGCTTCGTCAACACTACAAGAGGCAGGCTCTAAACTCGGCTGAGGAATATGGCTGGGCACTCGCTAAGCTAAATGAAGCTGGTGAATCCGTTACAGAGGAAGAACTAAACGATCTTGTCAGTTATCATATGCAAATAAATGGTCAATCTCGTAGTCCTGAAGCTTTTGAGGCGATTATTAACAAAAGTTTTGGTCTTAGCATGACTGAGTATCGCAGGCTCTTGAAGCTTCGTTTGGCGCGCAAAAAGTATTCTGAGCTTTATGATTCTAAAGCAAACAAGCTTGCTCAGAAAGCAAAAGATGCTTTGAAGAGCGGTTCAGATTTGAAGGCAATTGCAGCTTCGCTTGGTGATGCTGAGGTTGTAAGCTATGAAAAGACGGATGACTTTATGAGCGACGCAACGCTTGATGGTGGACGCGCGATTAAGGCAAAGGATCTAAAAGCTGGTGAAGTTTCTGAGATGTTTACTTCCAGAAAGGGTGATTGCTATTATTTTGTAAAAATGATTGAAGAAAAAGACGGGAAGGTAAAATACGAGAGTCTAGAGATTCGTTTTACCGAGTTTGATAAAACCTTTGCCGAGATTAAAAATAACGACAAAATTAAAGAATATATTGAAGTCTCTGACGGCACTAGTGGCGAAGAGATAGATTTGAATCCAGAGATTAAATAATTATCTTGTAAAAGCGTATAGAGCTAGAGCGGTGGCGATGGATAGATTTAGGCTATCTACTTCATCGCTCTGCGGAATAAAGATTGTTTCGCAATCTTCAGAATAAGAGGCTGGCAAACCAGCTGCTTCGTTGCCCATAACTAATGTAAATGGGCTTTCTTTTGATGTTTTGACTTCGTCTAGAGTCTTTGTGTTTTTGTTTAGCATGAAGGCGTAGCGATGATGGTTAGGGAAGCGAGATTTGTAAGTTTCGAAATCTGGAATAATCTCGAGGTTTAGATGGAAGATGGCGCCCATGCTAGCACGAATAACTTTTGGATCGTATGGGTCGACGGCTGGCGGGATAATGGCGAGATTTTTGACGCCAAAAGCTACAGCGGTGCGCATGATAGTGCCGAGGTTACCAGAATCGGATGGATTGACGAGAAGAAGATGGTTATTGTCGTCTAGTTTTGTTGAAGATTTCTTGAATTCTGCAATGAGTAGGCAAGCGTCTTTGGCGTTTAAAACGTTGAAAGGTTTAGCGGATTCTATGACTGGGATTTGTTTTTCTTTGGCAGATTGTAGGATTTTTGTGATATCTTCGCCTTGTTTCTCGGTAGGGCGGAGGAAGATTTTTGTAATTAGCTCTGGTTTGTTTTTGAGGAGTTCAAAAACTAGAGTTGCGCCAAGAGCGTAACTGGTCTCTGAATCGTGTTTATATCGAGATATTTTCATTAGGGCTAGTATAGCATATCTTATCTTTGGCTAAGATGTTATAATTTGCTTGTCCAAGGACTGCACGAGGAGGGATAATATGCTGTTATTGGAACAAGTTGCGCAACTGTATGAGAAATTTGGCGCAAGCACCTCAATCGAGGATAAAGAAACTGTTGCCAAACAGATTTGCTTCGAATGCTCGATGGCGATTTGGAAACTGTGTAGTATCGATATTCCCTCAGTATATGTCGATAGTAACACGGTTATGCAATACTACGAGCTTGCGAGGCAGGCGACCAAGAAGAGTAGAGCCTGCAATGATGATTCTGAGCGTATGATCATTGAATTTTACGCCGGAACATTGAAAGAGAAATGCATTTGGCTTTCTAAGCTGTATGGCACCAAGAGCTAATCCTCGAGATTGAGCCTCGATTTGTTCGGGGTTCTTTTTCTTTCATATGCTATACTAGTTTTAGTTTATGCGGGTGTCGTATAACGGCTATTATGTATCCTTCCCAAGGATGAGACCAGGGTCCGACTCCCTGTACCCGCACCATTCAGCCATGGAAGAAATTAAAATGAATCTTCAAACTACCATCAAAGACCTTTACGGTCTTGATTTTGACCCCGAAATTACC
>JAZNRZ010000032.1:0-34538 GCA_045590975.1 Candidatus Nanosyncoccaceae bacterium
TAAAAAAATTACGCCTTGAAGACGTAATTTTTTATTATTTGCGAAGACCAAGCTTTGCGACAGTAGCTTTATAGCTTTCAAAGTCGCTCTTCTCTAGGTGCTTTAGCAACTTTTTGCGCTTACCAACCATCTGAATTAGGCCGCGCTTTGCCATGTAATCATGCTTGTTAGCTTTGACATGCTCAGTGACTTCCTTGATGCGTTCAGTAAGAACTGAAACCTGTACTTCAGGAGAGCCAACATCCTTGTCGCTGCGAGCAAGCTTCGCAATTGCTTCCGCTTTTTTATCCTTAGTAATCATATTGGACTTATTTTATCACAGATTGCAACAGATTGCAAATAGTAGACCAACGAAAAGAGTCGCAAGCTTTCACTTGCAACTCTTTCGGTTTATGGCATCGAGTAGTAGAGCCAGCTATATTCTTGATATTCATCTCCGTACGGAGTAGTTACCGGCTGAGAACCCGTCTCATGCACAGACGCCGTAGTTCCTGTTCCGCCTAATCCAATAGCATATCGCTTACCGATCAAGGTACCATCAAACATCTTTACAATCGTCGTATTGCCCCCAATCACAGCATCATTCATGTCCGCGCGAACTACTGGATTAGCAATATCGATATTTCCATCTTCTACACCGATAACAATAACGTTATTACTACCTTCACCATAAATCGCAGAATAGCGCGTAGATGTAATAGTTCCACTCTTTAACTCGATTACAGAAGCGTCTGCATGGTTCTGAAGTGGCGCCCTATTCTTTGAATCACTCTTAATAGTTGTATTATTCTCAATAATCAAATGCCCACCAGTGTCGTTATATACAACTTGTCTAGTTTCGTTCGCATCATTGTCTGGTGATTTAACTTCAAAGTATCCACCATCAAGATAAAGCGTACCCTTATTATTGAAAGTACCCGCCTTGTTATTAGATATCGTGTAACCATTTTTAACACGAAGCGTACCGTTGTTCGCAAAGATTGGGCTTGCGTTAGTGCCACTATTGGATTTTATTCTGTGATTGCCACCATCGAACAAAATATCCTTTCCAGAATTAACCGTAACACTCACAGCATCCACGTTACGCAAGAGAGAAATCTCAATCTGATTTGCGCTCGAGCTGTTATTCGCAATATTAAAACACTGATTCAGGGCAGTTGCCGTAGTAGTTACATTATCGATTGTGACCTCGCATACGTCCTGCGATGATGCCCATCTTGCATAGATTCTCGTATCTGAATTAAACACCGTACTGGTCGTCACACGTTCTTCCCAATCAGTATCAAGGTACCAGTCAACGAAGTATTTCGTCTCGCCAGAGTCGGTCCAAGTTGGGGTTGGTAAACTCTCTAGCGTCAAACCTCTAAGAATCGTCGCCGATTCCGTTGAGACACTGCCACCCTGAGCATCAAATGTGACCGTAGCCGTAGGCCCATCATATTGACCCATTTTAATGTACATATTAGACAAAGTTCCGTCCAAGAAGCGCCACGGAGCATTAGTATAAGTATCATACGATGCGCCAAATGTCGTCGTAATATCATGATAGCTACTAGTTCCACTCGTCGATTGAATTCTAACCGGCGTTTGGTTATTAATCGATATATAGATCGTGCCGTTGAAGCGAATAATCTTAACTGTCTGGCCATCATTAATACTCGAAGCTTTTGTTACCTTAGAGCCATTAACTACATGTGTCAAGTCAGTAGATTTGTAATTGCCAGAACCCTTCCTTAGAACCATTCCAGGACCTAGAACCGTCGAGCTCGAATCTTCATACTTAGCATTTACGTAAGTTGCTTGAAGCACTTGCTCTGAAGCTAGCGAATCCAATGTGAAACCAACTTCGTAATCTAGCCCATAATGTGCTTCGTCATAAAGCTTAACTCCTGTATCGACATAGCCTAGCTCCGCTTTATCACTACAGTCATCGCCCACAACCGCCGCGCCGCCATTAATATCACAAGCGCCGTCATGCCTATAAACGTCATAGAATTGCAACTCGTTATATATAGGTTGAATTGTAACGTTATCCGTCAAAGTGAGACTATAGGTCTTGTTTGTAGAGACAATAGTTTCACCACCATCCGTAGTCCAGCCTTCGAATTCATACCTTAGACGATCAACCGCAGTCAGTTCGAATTGCTTGCCATACTTATAGCTACCAGAAGTGCCTCCTGTAACGTATTCACTGTCGTTAATTGTTAAGGTCTTACGAATACGATAGTAGTTATAGATCACCTCCGAAGTTCCGTCAGCCGAAATGCGGGTAGGCACCGGAGTAGAAGCATCTGCAACAGGATCATCGAAGCCAGTTTCTGGCGCAGTTGGAGGAGTAATATCTGTATCCACCGAGCCATGCTCCGTCGTATCAACTTCAGTAAAGCCCGTATCGATATTTTCGTAACGGTGATGAACCGTATACTCAATATCCGTGCGCAAAGTCCACTTCGCATAGGGATTAAAGTCGTCAGTGGTCGTAGTTAGGTTTTGAACCTGCTGCTCATCTGTATAGACAATCTCGCCATTTGGATTTGTTGCCCAACCAGCAAAGATATAGCCTGCGCGCGTGAAGGTATTTGCAGTTAGAGCCGTAGCTTGTGCGTCATACGTGAATGTCTGAGCATCCATCGAACCAGTACCGCCGTTAGCATTAAAGATTACATTGTAGGTGTTTGCCACATAGGACGGTATCAAGGTAACGTCCGTAGTAATTTCAAAGCTGTAGCTTGCATTGGTTGAGACGATACTTTGGCCGTCAGACCAGCCCGTAAAGCCGTAGCCCGGAACATCCTCGGCAACCAAGGAAATAGTTGCGCCATACTTATATTCACCAGTACCAGTTTCGGTTGTTACATGGTTATCTGGATCATTTAGCGTAAAGCCTACTCGTTCACGGAGGTAGTAATAATGCTCAACTGTTGTACCATCAGCCGCAATCGGAACCGAGCGAATAGTAGGATCTACAAAGCCATCAACATGTCGTATTGGGAGCTGAACATCTTGGTCTACTCTACCATCTTCGCGAGGATCTTCTACATCGTCGTAATCCTCTGTCAGCTTTTCGTAGTGATGGATAACGAGATAAGAAATATCCGTTCGTGCTTCCCATTTTGCATAGAGATCTACATTTTCAGTAGTTTCTACAAGATTCTCGACTCCTTCTTCGTCATCATAGACAACTTGACCACTAGCACTCTCCGCCCAGCCAATGAAATTATAGCCAGCATAAGTAAAGGTATTCTTTCTTAGAGCCTTTAAGCCTTCATCGTAAGTAAATTCTTGGCTTTCAGTTAGACCTGAGCCTTCATTAGAATGAAAGACAACCGTATATGTATTTGCTGTCCATTTGGCATAAAGATCAATATCGCTAGTTAGGTTCTGAACCTGAGCTTCGTCAGCATAAACTACTTCACCACTATCACTCTCTGCCCAACCAGCGAAGCTATAACCAGTACGAGTAAAGGCATTGGCCGTCAAAGCCTTAGCAGCTTCACCGTAGGTAAATGGCTGATTATCCATCGAACCAGCGCCGTCATTGGCGTGGAAAGTTACATAATAAGTATTTGCAGTCCACTTTGCGTAGAGATTTACGTCATTTGTAGTTGTGGTTAGGTTCTGAACCTGAGCTTCGTCAGCATAAACTACTTCACCGCTATCACTCTCTGCCCAGCCAGCGAAACTATAACCCTCGCGAGCGAAACTATTAGCCCTGAGTGCCTTTGCAGCCTCATCAAATACAAATTCCTGGCTTTCTGTCGAGTCATTGCCGTCATTAGAATGAAAGATTACATGATAAGTGTTTGCGTTCCATAGGGCATAAAGATCAATGTCGCTAGTTAGGTTCTGGACTTGAGCTCCATCATCGTAAGCTTTCTCGCCACCAGCAGTTAGAGCCCAGCCGTCAAAGCTGTAGCCAGTACGAGTAAAGGTGTTGGCGGTCAAAGCTTTGGTAGCTTCGCCATAAGTGAATAATTGATCATCCATCGAGCCGTCGCCACCATTTGCATGGAAGTGTGCGTAGTAAGTATTTGCAGTCCACTTTGCGTAAAGATCAACGGTTCCAGTAGTTTGAATTAGATTCTGAACCTCTTGCTCGTCCATAAACTCAACTTCACCACTTGCGGTCTTTGCCCAACCAACAAAACTATATCCTGTACGAGTAAAGGCATTTTTAGTTAGCGCCTTTGGAGCTTCATCATACGTAAACGTCTGATTATCCATTGAGCCAGCGCCTTCATTGGCATGGAATACAACGCTATAAGTGTTGGCTGTCCACTTTGCATAGAGATCAACATCTTCGGTACTGTCTGTTAGATTCCTAACTTCCGCTTTGTCCGCATAGACAACCTCGCCGTCAGCGCTCGTTGCCCAGCCAGCAAACTCATAACCAGTACGCTCAAAGAGATTCTTGCTTAGCACCTTCGATTCATCATCAAAAGTAAACTCTTGCTTGGCCATATCGCCTGTACCGCCGTTAGCATGGAAGGCAACATGATAAGTATTAGCCTCATAAGTAGGAGTTAGCGTGATGCCATCAAGCGGCAAATCGAAAGTATATGGATTATTAGTCGATACAATATTCGAGCCATCAGACCAACCAGTAAACTGGTAGCCGTCACGATTCTTGGCTTTTACCGTAATTGACGTTTCAAATGCATAATCTCCAGCGCTCGTAGACTCGTTCGTATCAATATATTCAGAGTCACTATATGCGAAAGCATAGCTCTTGCGAGAATATTCAAGGACAGCAACCGTACTACCATCAGGATTAATACGAATCGGCGCGATTGTTGCTGGATTATTGAAGCCATCGCGTTCTAGAACTGGCGGATAAACATCCTCGTCAACTGGACCAGCCTCTTCTCTTTCAACTTCGTCATAGCCACTCGTTAGACCTGCATAACGATGCTTAACGGTGTAAGCAATATCCGTAAGCTTAGTCCACTTCGCATAGAGTTTAACATCTTCAGTTGTATCGACTAGGTTCCGAACTTCTTCCTCATCATCATAAGCCTTTGCGCCGTCAGTAGTAGTTGCCCAGCCAGCAAAGTTATATCCAGGACGCTCAAAGGTATTCTTGCTTAGCTTCTTTGCAGCCTCATCATAAGTAAACTCTTGACTGTCCATTGAACCGGTTCCACCGTTCGCATCAAAGACCACATGATATTTGTTGGCCTCCATGACAGCTACGATATCGATTGGGCCAGTAATCGTACCGTTTTCGTCGATAGTGTTGCCATCGCCGTCGACCCATTTGTCGAAGTGGTAGCCAGTCTTGCTTGGGCGGCTAAGGATTTCAGAAAGTGGCGTGCCGTAATCGTAATGATGCTCGACTGGACCATTACCAGTATCGATAGTGACCGTATAGTTTTCAAAGATGCCGACTAGTTCAATATTTGAGAACTGAACATCAACCTCTTCGCTCTGCGCTGCGCTTGCGAGGTTTAGACTAATCGCGCTACCAGCAAGAAGCAAAGCAGTACCAATACCAGCATACCTGAGCTGCTTTGGTAGCGTGCCGTGAAGAGCGAAGACAATAACCAAAATAACGGCCGAAGACGCAAGTGCGCCATTAGCCACAACGTTCGCAATACCCGAAGTCGCAGTATCCGGGTTTACATCAATATCTTCTTCTTTTTCTTCGTCTTCAGAGCCGCCAATGCGCGTGAAGTGGATCTTGATTTGTAGGTCGCTAAGATCCAGTTTTTCCTGGTTTACGAGCTGCTCAGAATACTCCATGAGCATCGTAAAGCTAGTTGTGCTCTTGGCCTCGATTTTTTCGCCGTGCAAATAAGTGATCGCCAGCTTTTCTGTCGAGTTGTTGTCTGTTATGTCGTCGATTCTATATGCATAATCGTCCGTATTCTCAATCGTAAAGAGGTATTCAATATGATCACCCTGAGCATTAAAAACAACGTCGCCTTGGACATGGTCATTTTCGACACTTGGAGTCTCCGCTTCTATGCCTGCACTTTTACTCGAAATCTCAACCGAGCTTATATGCAAAACATTAGACGAAGCAAAAACGTTCGAAAATCCACCCAAAGCGAGGACAACACATAAAAATAATCCCAAAAACTTTTTTATATTATCTCTCACTTTATCTCAGCACTCTCTCAAAATGCTTTTCACATTCTATTATAAAAGTGCTAACGGTTTAGTGTCAATGAGTTTATGGTTATTTATTATTCATATATTTTACGAGCGCCGAGCGCAAATCTTTGACCGGCATCACGAATTTGTCGCGAATAGTCGAAGGCGCAATTGCACCTTTAAAACCAAGTTTCTTTGCTTCAGCAATACGACGGTCAGGCGCAATAACGGAGCGAATTTCGCCACCAAGACCAATCTCACCAAAGACCACCATATCTTCGTCTAGCTTCCTGCCGGCTGCTGCACTGGCGATAGCCATACAAATCGCTAGATCTGCCGCGGAATCGTTTAGTTTTAGACCACCAACAACATTTATAAAGATATCCTTATCCTGAAGGTTGAGCTTAGTGCGCTTTTCTAGCACAGCAATAAGAAGATTTAGACGATTCAAATCAAAGCCAGAAGCAGTACGTTTTGGGTAGCCAAAGTTTGTCGGGTTTACAAGCGCCTGAATCTCTACAAGGAGCGGACGCGCGCCCTCGATTGTCGCCATAATAATACTACCGTCAGTGTTTTGACGTTCAGAAAGCAAAGCTTCGCTTGGATTCTTTACTTCAACCAAGCCTTCACTCGCCATCTCAAAGATAGCCATCTCAGTCGTAGAGCCAAAGCGGTTTTTTACAGCACGAATCGTCTTAAAACCGCCGTAGCGATCACCTTCGAAATTAAGGACAACATCAACAAGGTGCTCCAAAACTTTCGGACCAGCGAGCGTGCCTTCCTTTGTAACATGGCCAACGATAATTACTGCAGTGTTACTACCCTTCGCGGCACGAATAATAAGGTTACCACAGTTACTAACCTGGCTAACCGTGCCAGGCGCAGAGCTAATCTCTGCCATACTGAGCGTCTGAATAGAGTCGACAATTACAAGGTCATACTCGCCACCCTCGATAGTCTTTGCAATATCATTCGCGGAAGACGAGCTAGCAAAATGCAAATCATCCGAGCTAGCACCAAGACGAACCGCGCGCATCTTTACCTGACCCGCAGATTCCTCGCCAGAAACATAGAGAACCTTATGCCCAGCATTGGAAATCGTGGCGCAGATTTGCATCAAGATTGTAGACTTACCCATACCAGGCTGACCCGCAAGGAGCGCCACACCGCCAAGCAGAATGCCGCCGCCGAGCACTAGATCAAGATCCGCAAAACCAGTAGTTAGACGGCTACCAGCATCAGAAGGCTCGATAGTATTAATCGAGACCGCATCAAGTCGCTTGCCAGAAACCGAACCTTTTGCAAGTGCAGACTTCGCCTCAGTCTCAACCGAAGCTGCCTGCTCTAGAAGAGTATTCCACTCGCCACAGTTCTCGCAGCGTCCTGCCCATTTTGCATAATTCGCGCCACAATTCTGGCACTGATACCTCGTCTTTAGTTTTGCCATATATTAAGTGTAACATCTGAGGCGTTTTTAAGAGCAAGCTTAAGCAGTTTGATTGACTTTTCATTGAATTTATGCTATAATTAACAGATACGGAAATCCGCTAGATCTTTAAGGAGGGATATTTCTCATGCTTAGTAGAGAAAAGTTCAAGAAGAATCGGCAACGTATTTGCGCTTTGCTTGGCGCTATACTCACCGCTTACTACATCCACAAAGGAGCCGAAAATAACGGCAAGACCGTCTTCGTTGCAGTTGCAACATCGATGTGCGTCTATTTCATCTGGCACTGCATCGATAGAATAATTGGCATGCTATTTCCGATAGTCGTTGATTTGCGCAACTTCGAGAACGACAAGGTTGACCGCAGCGATCCATATCACATCATCATTTGCCCTGGATCCCGTGCGCCCGAAATCGAGCTCGAAATAGACAGTGATGACCGCGTAGAGCTGCTCAAAATTGGCGACCTCAAAATGCGCCAAAGCGACCGCGAATATTGTTATCTTCGCATAACAAACAAGCGGTTCATAAAAGCCGACCCTGATATGGCCTACACTATCACGGAGATGATCAAGACTAATTTCGGCAAGGTACAGAAAACCGGCATTAGTTATCTGGTTGACCATGCATGATTAATCCTTTACCTTCCCCCGGATTATCCGGGGATTTTTCTTGCAAACAAAAATCCCCCAGCCTTGCTAGGGGATTAGTTATTATGCGCCGATTACTTCGTCTACAATGCCATATTTTTTGGCTTCTTCTGCAGACATCCAGTTGTCTCGGTCCATATCTTTTTCAATCTTTTCAAGGCTTTGGCCGGTATTCTTTGCCATCATCTCGGCAAGCACCTTCTTGAGGTAAATACCTTCGCGAAGTGCGATTTCCTGATCTGTAATCTTGCCCTCGGTACCAGAGCTTGGCTGATGAATCATGATACGAGCGTTCGGCAAAGCAAAGCGTTTGCCTTTTGTGCCGCTAGATAGAAGCATGGCACCCATCGAAGCCTGAAGGCCAATACCAATCGTCTGAACATCTGGCTCGATATAGATCATAGTATCGATAATACCAAGGCCATCATAGACGGAGCCGCCTGGAGAGTTAATATACAACTTGATGTCCTTCTTTGGATCTTCGTAGGCTAGATGAAGTAGCTGAGCAATAACAATATTAGCAGTCGCAGAGTTAACTTCGTCGCCCAAGAAAATTACGCGTTCTTTCAAAAGACGAGAATAAATATCATAGGCGCGTTCGCCACGATTCGTCTCTTCGACAACCGTAGGAACTAAATAATCTTTCATGTTTTCCTCCTTGCTATAATCATAACTTTGTTAGCACTCTAATGTCAAGAGTGCTAACTATTTATTCGTTCGTAATCTGGTCTTCAGCGTGGTCAACCCTACTATTAATAGTGTCGTAGAGCTTATTACTGGCTGTAACGTTGTCATTGTATCTCTCGATCAATGCATTTGTTTCGTCGATTACATTAGACAAAGCATCATAATCTGCATTTAGCTGATTCTGTCTATTCAGTAGCTCAGCGCGCTCGGCCTGAAACTCCGACTGGCTAGCAAACGAACCGCTAGCCGCACGATTATTAAAGCTCTCAATATCAGTCGAGAGGCTATTAAAATCTGCTTTATACTTCGCAGTTCTCTGTTCGATTTCGGCGCGTTTCTCGTCGATTTGGCCAGCCAAGCTGCTTGCCTCCTGCTCGAGTTTCTCAAACTTGCCGTTGTATTTATTAAAGTAACCAACAATTGTTTCTCGATTATTGAAGTATTTCGCGTAATGCTTCGATAGGTCCGAGGTTAATGACGATTCTGAAATTTGTGAACCAATCACCGAATGGAGTTCATCATAATATTCGTCCGAGCTATAGGTCTTCATATGCGCTGCCAAGGCGTCTTTGTTAGCCTTATAGACACTTTCTAGGTCGTCCTGAAGATTCTCTTTCTCGCGAGAGGACAAGCGTGCCCAGACCGCATGAAGCAGCTCGTGCGCTAGGACTATTTCCCTAATACCGTCTAGTTCAGAATCCGTAATATTATAGACATAGACTCTTTTCTTTGCATAGCAACCAAGTACCGAAGAATTACTCTCTTGGCTCGAATAACAGTTCTGATTAAACTCTGCCGCATCCTGCAACTCTGGCCTGGAAGCATTAAAAATACGTTTGCCAGTAGAAGTTAGATCATTTTTTTCGAGTAGCTTCACCATTTCTGGGGTCGGTTCGTAACCTTGTGCAGCAAAGATATCAGATAGCGCAGCATAGTCTACACCAAAGATCAAGAACAACACTAAGCCCACGAAAGCCAGGCTAATAATTAGCCCAAGAAAACCAAAACCATGAGTCGTTTTTCTCATGGTTTTAGTATAACACGGGCTTTTTATTCTTTAGCTTTGGTAAGAGTTAGCTCTTTGTCTTTGAGGCTAATCTTTGCGATATCGCCCTTAACAAGCTTGCCAGCCAAGATATTATCTGCGACAAGCGATTCTAGCTCATCCTCTATCTCGCGGCGGAGTGGGCGAGCACCATTCTTTGGATCGTAGCCCTTATTGATAAGATACTTCTTTGCGTCTTCCTCGATTTCGATACCAATAGACTGAGCAGCGAGGCGCTTCTTGAGTCTAGCAATAAGATTATCGAAGATGCGACTGACGTCCTTTTCAGTCAAAGCGTTGAAGGTAACAATCGCGTCAAAGCGGTTAATGAGCTCTGGGCGCATAAGCTTTCTGAGAGCCTTCATCGCGGAAGCTTCATTTGCGGCATGCTCTGCCTCGAGCGCCTTCGCATCCTTCTTTGTCTTTACTGTGAAGCCAAGCTCGGACTCGCGATACATTTCTTCGGCGCCAAGGTTGCTGGTTAGAATCACGATAGTGTTATTGAACTTAACCTTCGTGCCCTGACCATCCGTCAAGACGCCATCTTCGAGAATCTCAAGCAAGATATTAAAGACGTCTGGATGAGCTTTCTCGATCTCGTCAAACAACACAACAGAGTATGGATGGCGACGAATCTGCTCGGTAAGCTTACCGCCATCATCATAACCAACATAGCCCGCAGGAGCACCGACGAGGCGACTGACGTTATGCTTCTCACCAAACTCAGACATATCGATCTTTACAAGCGAATCATCACCGCCAAAGACTTCCCTTGCAAGAACCTTGGCGAGCTCGGTCTTACCTACGCCCGTAGGTCCCATAAAGATAAAGCTACCGATTGGGCGGTTTTCATCCGAGATACCAGAGCGACCGCGACGAATCGCCTTACTAATTGCCTTGATAGCGTCATTCTGACCAATGATATCTTTTTGCAGGTGATCTTCGAGATGGAGCAATAGTTCCTGTTCGGAACCATGAACACGACTAACGGGAACACCAGTCTTTAGGCTAATAGCCGTAGCAAGATCCTCGCTCGTAACAGCTGGGATTTTATCAAGATCCTTATTCTGCTTTTCTAGTTCAGTAAGCTTTTCTTCGAGCTGAGCGGCGCGAGTCTTAAGCTTTGCGGCATCCTCATATTTCTCTGCATCAGCAGCTTCCTCAATCTTGCGTTGCAAATCAGAAAGCTCGATCTTTGCCTTCTTATAGTCGCTACCGCCACGCTTATCCAAAGATACGCGCGCAATCGCAGAAGCTTCATCAATAACATCGATGACCTTATCTGGCATAAAGCGGTCAGAGATATAGCGCTGCGATAAGTTGATAGCTTCTTCTAGAATCTCGTCAGAAATCGTAACAACATGATGCTTTTCGTAATGGCTCTTGATGCCCTTCAAGATACGAAGAGTAACAGTCGCGCTTGGCTCGTCAACCATAACAGTCTGGAAGCGGCGAGCAAGCGCCTTATCCTTCTCGATATATTTACGATATTCATCAAGAGTGGTTGCACCGATGAGCTTGAGCTTATTGCGAGCTAGAGCCGGCTTCAAGATATTTGCAGCATCCATACTGCCTTCGGAGGAACCAGCACCGTTTAATAGATGAAGCTCATCGATAAATAGGATTACAGTATCGTCATCGACAGCCTCGTCAATAATACCCTTAATGCGTTCCTCAAACTCGCCACGGAACTTCGTACCAGCAACCACAGCACTAAGATCAATCTGGAAGATACGCTTGCCGATAAGCTTTTCTGGAACATCATTCTTTACAATGCGCATGGCAAGACCTTCAACAATAGCAGTCTTACCAACACCAGCCTCACCGATGAGAACTGGGTTGCTCTTTGTGCGGCGACAAAGAACCGTAACGGCGCGCTCAATCTCTTTATCGCGGCCAATAACCGTATCTAGGCGACCAGCACGAGCCTCCTCGGTCAAATCTGTACCATATTTAGACAGGAAGCGATAACCAGCGCGCTTGCCAGCTTTGCGCTTTTGCTCCTCGATTTTTGCCTCGTCAGCTTCCTGTTCAACGATATCCTCGATATTCTTCGCAACTTCATTAAGATCGACATTTAGCTTGCCGAGAAGAATTGCGGCGCGAGAATTTGGCTGGCGAACGAGAGAATGAACGAGATGCTCGGTACCGATGACGTCTAGGCCGTTTTCCCTAGCAAAGTTCATAGACATGCGGAGAGTAAGAACGGCAGCCTCAGACAAAGACATCATAGCCATTGGTGAAGCTGGAACATCTACCGCTTGCTTGCCATGAACCTTTTCGACTTCGTTTAGGTTTACACCCTGCTCGCGAAGCACGCGCGCACCAGTCGAAGTATCCTGAGCAAGAATACCCATGAGGAGGTGTTCTGTGCCCATATAACCCTGACCATAGCGCTTGCTATAGTAGTCAGCTTTTTGTAAAGCGAAACGCGCGTTTTCGCTTAGATGATTCATAATTTCACTAAATTCGTCCATCATTTTCTCCAATCTAGTCAGCTTGTAGGGGGAATTTTTACAGCAAGCTTAACTGTATTCTATTGTATATAGTTTAGCACTCGGGTGTCAAGAGTGCTAATATATTATTTTCAAACTTTAGCATTTTAGCTATTGACATATCCGTTATTATCTGTTAAAATAGAAAAATCGTTCTTTAGAAAGGCTGTTACCGGGAGTGCAAACTCCAAATCTATCTACGGTATCAGTAACGAGGTGACTATATGGAAAAGAAGACAAGAAAAGCTGCAGCAAAAACTACAGCAGAGGTAAGAGCACTCGTAATCGTGCCTTCATCTTACCGCCCCGAAGAAACGAGAGTCGCTAGCGCACTCACCGATTTCGTTCGCAAGCTCGGCTACGACATCTGCCATACAAGTTCTCCTGAAATGCGATTCGAATCCATTGAGGAGAGACATCGGGACAGAATCAAAACTGCCCTGAAGAATGGCATTACCGTCTATGTCTTCGGCGCTAACAGCGAACTCGAGAATATGGGCTGCATCATGATGGGTGGTCTCAGGAACGACCCGATCAAGCGTCTCAAGACGGTCCTTCAGGCATAATCCATCAACATATTATTCACTCTCCACCCCAAAAACTCCCGCCAGTCTCTGACGGGAGTTATTTTATTCTCCTAGAAGTTTCAAGAATTCTGCTTCGTCTATAACTTTCGTGCCAAGCTTTGCGGCTTTTTCGAGCTTAGACTTGCCAGTATTCCGACCAGCAACGAGGTAATTTGTACTTTTTACAACGCTACTGTGGAATTCTCCGCCAAGCGCACGAATCTTCTCTGCTGCCTCGTCGCGCCCCATAGAATCGAGCGTGCCCGTAACGACAAAGCCAAGGCCAGCGAGCTTACCATTTGAATTATCTTCATATACCGGTTCGACACCAATTTCTTTTAGCTTATCTAGTAGCGCAAGATTATCTTCGTCGGCAAACCAGGCTAAGATTGACTCGGCGACCGTAATACCGATACCGGGCATCTCGGTCAAATCTTTCTCCGTTGCATCGCGAAGATTATCCAAAGTCTTAAAATGCGCCGCAAGGTCAATGGCAGTCTGAGCACCAATGTGACGAATACCGATAGCCGTAATAAACTTTGCAAGCGGCGGATTCTTTGTAGCCTGAATATTCTCTACGAGCTTATGTGCAGACAATTCACCAAAGCGTTCCAAATCCATAACCTGGCCAGGCGTCAAAGTATATAGGTCGACAATCGAAGAGACAAGACCACTATCAATAAGAGCTTCAACGTTTTTCTCGCCAAGCCCTTCGATGTTTAAAGCGGGCTTACTGGCATAGTATTCAATCGCGCGCTTAAGCATTTGATCAGCACTACTACCCTTGACGCGATAAACAACTTCGCCAACTGGGCGCTCAAATTCTAGCTCTGGATATTGTTCGCGCAAAGCTTCTTTATAATCAAAAGGTTTAGAATCGCTTGGGCGAAGCTCGGTCAAAATGCGATTAATCTGCGGAATAATATCTCCGGCCTTATATATAACAGCCGTATCACCAATGCGCGCGTCAAGGCGAGCAATCTCGTCGGCATTATGAAGCGAGGCATGACGAACAGTCGTACCTGCAAGCTGAACTGGATCAAAAACCGCTACTGGAGTTGCCGCACCGGTACGACCAATCGAGATAACAATATCTTTAATAATTGTCGTAGCTTCTTCGGCTGGATATTTGTAAGCAATTGCAGCACGAGGCGTCTTACCAACAATACCAAGCGCCTGATAAACCTTGCGATCATTTACCTTAATTACTGCACCATCAGTACCAAATGAAAAATCTCCGCGCACTGTATTTAGATGCTCAATAAACTCGAATGCGCCATTGATATCTTTGTAGACTTTTTGCTGGCGCGAAGTACGGAAGCCAAGTTCGTTTAGCTTATCGTAAACATCAGAATTCTTTGGAAGATTTGGCGAAACCATATCATAGCCCATAAACTTGAGCGGGCGAGAAGCTGCAACCTTTGGATCGAGCTGGCGAATCGTGCCAGCTGCAAGGTTGCGCGGGTTAGCAAATTCTGGCTTGCCGGCAGCCTTCTGAGCCTCGTTGATTTTATCAAAATCCGCCTTAAAGATAACTACTTCGCCACGAACCTCAACATGCCCCATCAAATCAATACGAAGCGGGACATTCTCGATTGTGCGGACATTCATCGTAACGTCCTCGCCAACTTTACCGTCACCACGAGTGACAGCCTGTTTCAAGAGGCCATCTTCGTAAATCAAGGCCATTGCGAGACCATCCATCTTGATATCTACAAACAACTCTGGATTAACTGCGCCAAGCTTCGCGATGCGCTCGAGCCAGTCACGAATCTCTTCTTTCGAGAAAACATCGGCGAGCGAAATCATGCGCTCAGCATGCTTAACCTTCGTGAACTTGTCCAACGCACGACCAGCCACACGCTGAGTTGGCGAATCTGGAGTAATAAGCTCTGGATATTGCTCTTCGAGCTGAGACAACTCATGCTTCAAGCTATCCGCTGCCGCCTCAGACATCGTCGACTCATCAAGAACATGATAATGATAGCGATAATCGTTAATCAAGTCGCGCAATTTCTCGATGCGCTCAATAATTTCTTTCGGAGCTTTAGTGTCTGTCATCTAGCATCCTCCTATAGAACAAATATAGATACGAAGTTCCGTAAATAATCGAGAAGCAGATCATCGCCTGAAGCGCAATCGGGACAAACGGAACGTTCTGAATAATCTCAAAGTTCTCCTTGAGAATAAGGTCGAGCCAGACAATCGGAATCATAATAACAATCCAAAGAACCGCCAAAACGAATAACAGATAAAGGACGCGGATAATATACTTGATTCTCCTGCCCTGCATTACATCCGTAGCGGCATGAATCGCAGCCATTGGATAGATACCTGGAACCGTAACTGCAGATAACGCCACAAGTGATACCGGCAAAAGATACAAGGAAAGCGTCAAAAGAAGTGCTGCAAACACAAAGAATAGGAAAGCATAAAGCGGCTGAGACAAGAATTCCGTCTGAAGCGCCACCGAATAGACAATAATTGTAATAAAGAGCGGAATAAGATGAACAAACAAGACCAAGAATACTGCAAAAACAGAAATAAGCGGCGACAAGGCATTATAGAGACCATCCCTAAAACGAGGCTTATTGCCTGCAAGAAGATGCCTTAGATAATAGGTTGTAATTAGCCAAAGCGAAGCCACAATAAAGACGAGAAGTACCGCCTGGACGTCGGTCAAGCTAGTAGATAGACCGCCCGTAGAAATGGAGCTAATTAGAAGCATGGCGGATTTTGCAAAGCGCCCAAGCTCACCTATGCCGTTATATTCAGCACTCATATCGATAGATTCTTGCAAGGTCTTATATGAGCTCTCGCTGAGCACACCAACCAAGATAACGTTCGCAAAAACCGTAAAGAATAATAGGAGACCAAAAAGTTTCCAGTTATGAAAGATGATTTTAAAAGTCGTAACAGTATGGCTTACGAGGCCAGGAGCCGCAAGCGGACGCTCATATTCTTCACGATAGGAGCGCTTGAAAGAATGGTGCAATTTTACGCGCGCACGCTTCTTATCCCAAACACGTTCCTTGGAATCACGATAAGCCTGTTTGAATGTTTTGTGAGTTTTACGGACTTTTTGTTTCTTTGCTTTAGAATCGGGATTATTCGAATCTATTCCTGTATTTTTCTTCTTAGACATCTCACCTTTCTTTCCCATATAACCATTATATCATTCTAGCGTTATCTAGCCCTTCGGATAAAGTTGCAACCGTAAGGAAAATTTGAACAATACCACAGGATACCTTTCTTGCTGTTTTTCTTGATTAGTTGCCCTGTTTCGCAGCGCGGGCATAGCTCGCCTTTTAGGCTTGCCAGCTTTGGCGAAAGCTCAAGCAAAAACGGCGAAGGGTTCTTTGGATTAGCTAGCAATACCGTCGCGAACCTAGCCCGCGTAATCGCAACATAAAACAGGCGCCGCTCCTCTGCGAAAGCAAATTGCTCTTCTTTTGAGAGCAGCATATCCAGTAGCGGATCATTTTCTCTTTGTGCTGGCATCCCCATAATATCCGAGTTCATATTCAGGACAACCACAATATCTCGCGTTATACCTTTAGACTTGTGCATAGAACAGAATTCGAACTTTAGCTCTTCGCCTTTAGCGCTCCGCCAAATAACCTGCTGGTCTTTAATCTCGATATTTTCCGCTTCTAGTCGATTAACATCCGAGTTAAAGCGCGAGATGATTTGAAGTTCCATTTTGCTCAGTTTTTCATAGCCATATTTCTCACGGAGTTTCTTAATAGCTCTTTCAAAAGCCGATACATCCGAGAAACGTTCCGAGTTCTCATTATTCAAGACAATCTCGATTGGAGTTGCAGTCTTTTTAGAACTGCGCGCTCTTTTATGAATCTGAAGGGGATTTCTTTCCACGAATGCACAGCTCTTTTGCAAGGTCGGAGCGCCAAAACGATGCGTTGTTTCAATTAGGCTCCGCCTTGTATACTTACAAAAATATTGCTCGAATTTATTGATCAGCTCCAGATTACTGCCTGTAAAGCGATAGATAGATTGCCAGTCGTCGCCAACGGCAAAGAGTCGGCATTTTGGATTCTTATCCAGGATTGCGCAGATCAACTGCTGGCGATTTGGCGACAAATCCTGCACCTCGTCAACCAAAATATATTCATAGCCACGCATACAGCTAGGTTCAGAGCGGACCAGCCAAGTAGCCCCATTTATCATGTCAGCAAAATCATAGAGGCGGTTTAACTCCAAATATTCTTCATAATCTTTGTATATGACTTCAAAAATATCCAAGAATAGCTTCGCCCGATATCTCTCATACTTCACCTTAGGCTTCTTAGCACGTTCTCTTAAATCCTTAAACTCAAGCATACTGTTTTTAAATAGCGACAAAAAGTTTTCGAGTTGTTTTAGAAAAGCTTCAAAATCCTGACTATAGTACTTCCGAATTAGCCAAAATATCTTATCTTCATCTAGGCGCTCACAGTTTAAACCCATTCCTTCTAGCTTTTCTTTTGCGTAGCCCAACAGCTCACACTCAGTCCAGCGCCAAGATTCGAGCTCCAGATATTTCGTCTTATAATGCGCATGAATCTTGCGGCGCCAACATAGATCTTTATAGTAGCTTTTACCGAGCATGGATTTGCCGTGTTTATCTATGGCAGCAAAATCTATATAAATATCTCCGCAAGTAAAACTGGGCTTATAGTTCAAATCTTTGAAGTTTTGCCGATATTTATAATTAACGCCATGAATAGTTAACCAATTAGCCAAAATCTGCTCTTCTTTACTACGAATAAAATCCCCTCTGATTTTGCCCTTCTCGATAAACTCTTTCCGAAACTCATCTCTTAGGCTCAGGCGAAGATAAAGGCGGTTATAACTCACAAAATCCTTAAGGCTTAGCCCCTGCCCAGGAGCCACAGGAGCTGAAAGATAGAACAAGATATAATCATTGAGTTTTCTAGCAAAATCCGAAGAGCTTTTCGCGTGTTTTAGAACTGAATCTTTAATAAACTTCGAGGCTTCTTCGGGCGAAATTAGCTTTTTCTTACCTAGATCGCCAGAGCTTTGCTCCGAGATTATCTGGTTACCTAGCGAATGGAAGGTGCGAATCTGCACACCCTTAACCGAGCAACGCTCGACCAACTCCTTAACGGTTTTGCTCGTAAAAGAAATGACCAAGATATTCTCCGCGCGGAGCTTTAGTTCATTAACCAGATACTCCACCTTGGCCAAGAGGCTCATAGTTTTGCCACTCCCGGCCGAAGCCAAAACCAATTGAGCATCCTCGCAAGCGACCACTGCCTCGGTCTGTTGCTTATCTAGGCTCATTGCGCCGAGCCTTAAACCGCGTCTTTTTGCGCGATTTACAAATACAAAGTTATGGATTTTTCTGAATATTTCTCGAAGCCACCCCAGGCGAAGTCCACTAATTTGGGATTTTGGGATATATTTTTGTTGTTTCTTGGCCTCCAGATTTTTCATGCAGATAGTATGCTCTTTTCCCTCTAAAAAGAAAGCTTTAGCATGAATGGCATTGACAAAATACACCGCTTATGCTATAATATATCTCTTAACGCCCCGCTCATCCGAGCGGGGTTTTCTCTTGTTCCAAAAATTCCAAGATAGCTTGATTATATTAAGCGTAAGATGCTAAAATACTGATATGGTGCGTTGGCGGAGCAGTTACGCAGAGGTCTGCAAAACCTCGTAGACCAGTGCAACTCTGGTACGCACCTCCATATTTCTGGTGATTTTCACTTATCTTAGCCTTTTCGAAATTTCACTCTATCAGTAATAGCGTTGAAATTTCTCAAAGACCAAGCTAAGCGAAAATTCCTCAGAAATTTTTTATAATATGCCCAAGTGGCGGAATTGGTATACGCGGCGGACTTAAAATCCGCTTCCCTTACCGGATTATGAGTTCGAGTCTCATCTTGGGCACCAGAAACAGAAAACGACCCTTCGGGTCATTTTTTGTTTCTGCTATCCCAAAGATGAAGGCGCGAACGTAGTTCGAAAATGCAAGGAGCCGAGAGAAATACAAAATGCTTGCATTTTTATTTCCGAGGCGACGCAGCATTATGTTTTGCGTAGCAAAAACACGCCTCATCTTGGGCGCACTCTCGCCCCATCTTGGGCTCATATATTATACTTAAACCATGAACTACCGCGGAATTATTATTGAAGAAAGTCTAAAGAATCCTGGCCTAGTCAAAGAACTAGCCAGCCAAGGATTACTATCTATTACTAATCAAGAAGTCGAGAAAGTCGAGGAAGCCCATGAAACTCCTTGGCTCGAACAGTGGACTTGCGACGACGTCGAGATTTCCGAAGACAGAATCGAGGAAGCCGTCCAGCTTCTTAGCCAGTCTATCGACACCGAGCATATTGGAAACTGGTACTGCGATTTCAAGAATACAGATATTCATTACGTCGTCTTTAGTAATAAGATCTTCAAGATCAACCGCAAGAGCCGCGAAGATTACTCTGCCATGCGCGAATATGCTCTTAGCATCGGCCTTCCAGAACATCAACTACCACGCTACGAAGGTTTTGATCTCCAGCAGCTCGCAGATTTCCTAATTGAAGCCAAGAAACAAACTTATGCCAGCGGCGACGAAGCCAAGACCACTTCAAGTCGCGAAGGCTCCAACGATTACCATTACGAATCCACACTTGGCGAAGAACGTATCGCTTACCACGATACATATTTTGGCGGCGTTAAGTTTATGGGCGAAGAAGTCGTATACCTTGGCGAAGGCGCGCCAAAATGGGGCATGAATTACCGCGGCATTACGCTACGCCCAGATATGTCAGAGGCGGCTATGGACGCCGTTTTACGCCCCGCTCTTAGCATGGTTGGTGAAGACAAGGAAGTCATCCCAGTTCGTGGTCCACGCAAGTTTGAGCGCGATGGCTTCGTCTATGAGTTCAAGGTTGAGGGTACACTCGAAGAGTTCCACGGTGAAGAAACTCTGTCCAAAGACGGCGAGCTAATCTATAGAAACGTCTGCGACGGCGGAATTATAGAATAATCCAATAAAAAACGCTCCTTATGCAGGGGCGTATTTTTTGTGCTATCATGAAATCATAAGCCCCACCCCTGGTATTCGCTCTTTATAAAAGGAGGTACAAAAGTATGATGACGTCAGATAAGCTCGCAGATCTCTACAAGGTTGTTCTTCGGCAGGAAGAATTGCTTGAAATCGCAAAAGATAGACTCGACCACATCTCAAGAGACAATCGCACAGAATACGACAATGCCCGCAAGCAGGTAAACGTTGCGAAAGATAATCTCGCGGCAGCGCAGAAAGTTTTTAGTGCTGGGATTACATCATACAATAAATCCCATCGTAACATTCCATTCTATCGCAAGTCCAAAATCTACACAGTCAAGCTCAAGAACAAAACCGTGAGATTTTATTTCGATCAGCGCGGAATCCCCACTATCACATAGAAGCAACCCCTAGCCATAGGCTGCTTAACCTCCTTAAAAGGCCAGCCCCATTACCCCGGGACTGGCCTTTTTCTTGCTGGAGCAAATCTTTTGTGTTTAAATAAAATAGTACATTAACTAATATCAAGAAGCAGCGAGGGACTGGCCCTTTGACCTGCTACCAACCTACTCTTCGAGCAAGGTGGTAATTCCAGCCAAGAAAGGAAAGATATGTCAAAATCTTCAAAGCGCGTTGCGCTCAAAACACTACCAGCCACTAATCCAAATGTCAGCTTTTTGCGCACGGCAGAATCCGTCTCGCCGAAACATCCAGATAAGCTCTGCGATCGTGTTTCCGATTCAATCCTTGATGCTTATCTTGCTCGTGACCCTTATGCTCGCGTAGCAGTAGATTGCGCTGGCGGTCATGGCCAATTCTTTGCCACTGGCGAAATTTCTTCGACCACAAAAATCAGCAAGGCTGAAATCGAGGAAATAATTCGCAGTATTATCGGAAATAAGATAAAGATTATTATTAATATCAAGGAACAGAGTCCAGAAATTGCACGAGGTGTCGATACTGGCGGCGCCGGCGACCAAGGTATCATGATTGGTTACGCCAATGACGAGACACCTGAACTATTACCAAAAGAAGTTGTTTTAGCGCGCAGATTCAACCAATTTATCTATAGTAAGTTCCCTTTTGACGGTAAAACCCAGGTCACCTTGGACGGAGATAAAGTAGTTAAGGTTGTGGCGAGCTTTCAAAACGCCAGCCAGACAGAACTCAAAAGATTAGCGAGCGAATTCTTTCAGTCCGAAGATATCGAATACCATCTTAACCCTTGTGGCGACTGGACGATTGGCGGATTCGATGCCGATGCTGGTTTAACTGGGCGAAAACTCGCTGTAGATAACTATGGGCCAAGCATCCCAATTGGCGGCGGAGCATTCTCTGGCAAAGACCCGAGCAAAGTCGACCGATCAGCGGCCTATATTGCAAGAAAAATCGCAGTAGATTACTTGCGCAAATACAAAGCTCATGAAGTGTTTGTTCGCCTAGCCTATGCCATCGGCTTTAGCGAAGCACTTGAACGCACGGCTATCGTGGATGGCAAACCAGTCATAATACCACCAGAAGACTACGATTTGAGTCCGCGCGGAATAATCCAAAAGCTAGACCTGCTCCGCCCGATTTATGCCAAGACCGCCGAATATGGTCATTTTGGCGAAGGCTTCGACTGGGATAAGTTTTAATCTGCCGCGCGTTCGCGTTTGCGACGTTTTAGGATTACGACGATATCTAGGGCCAAGATCATAGCAACAACACCGAGGGCAATTAAGAGAATTCGTTCGGATTCGGAAATTGTAAATTCAGTCTTAATCTCTGCCATTTCCTCGACGTATTCCGTACGTTCGGCATGAACCAACAGCCGATGGGAATTAATCGCATAAGGCGTGCAAGTTACAAGAGTCAGCAAATCTTTATCCGGAACAACCGCCAAACCTCCTTCATGTGTCGGCTCGACTACTTCTATCTTATAGACTTTGTATGCAAGCGTACGATTGAGGATTTTAATTAGAATAATATCCCCTTCTTTAACTTGATCAAGATCCGTAAACAACTTGCTCATCGGGAGTCCACGATGCCCAGACAGGGCGGCATGCGTGCCAGAACCACCAACCGGAAACGAAGTATTCTGCATATGACCGATACCTTTTTGTAAGGCATCTTCTTCAACCGTGTGGTATATAGGATTGCGAATACCAATACGAGGAATCTCGATATATCCCATCACGCCATTCTCGACATTTAGAATATCTTTATATTGTTTTAGTATTTCGCTATCCCCGATACCGCCAGAAATCGCCTGGTTATACTTATCTGCAAGCGCAAATTGTTCATCATTTCTATTCTCGGTCTGGCCTACATTATTCTGATAAGACTGGATTACGTCATTCGCGCGAGACTGATTAATTGCGCCAACAACCAAGGGTGCGACTATTAGTAAAATACCGATCGCGACCGACACGACAAAAATAATCGTCGTCAAACGGTTTTTAATAGACGCCAAACTTTTCATAAGCATATTATACCATTCGGTCTAATATGGCGCATTCTCTGAAAAATGCGCACATAGTGCGCTTTTTCTCTCGAATGCTAATATTATATCACCTAACAAAAAGTCGCGACCGTAGCCGCGACTCTTGATTATTGATTAAGCTTGTTGCTTTTTCTTGCGATAGTAAAAGACGGATGCAATACCAACAATTCCGACGCCGAGGATTGCATAGACGACTACGCCGCGGCCACCAGTGAATGGCAGATTGAAGATTGATTCTGGATCTTCGATTTCATACTCAAAGTAGCCATTATTTAGATTCTGAGCACCGCTATTAACAGTAATCGCAACGCTAGTATTTGCTGCAAGACGATAGCCTGCTGGAGCTTTGGTTTCTTTTAGATAATAAGAACCATCACCGACAGAGACATAAGTAGCCACACCGTTCGCATCGGTCGTAATTGGCGTATTGCCATTAAGTGGATTAGAACAGTTAGTATCCGCAACTAGACAAAGATTAAATTCTGCGCCAGGAAGCAAAACCGTAGAATCATTTTCTTTAATCTTCGTAATCTTAATACCATAGGTATAAACTGTCGTAGTTACCGGGCCACTTGTTTCCCAAGACGAATTTACATCATATGGATTCTGTGGAGTCTTAATCGTTACAGAGTTTTCGTTTACACTACTTGCGCCAGTTGCATCACCAAGTGTAGCATTTGAGTTCAAATGAGCATTATAGGTAATAACGATATTGTTATTATTGCTACCAAGAGCACTCACATCGTTAAAGGTAAAGGTAATCGTGCCGTTACTGTTTGAGATAGTACCGACAGTATTTGCGCCATTCTTAATATTATTGCCATCAATCGTAAGCGTAGTGCCACCAGCCACAATTGAAGCAACATCATCTAGGGTAATACCAGATTCTGGAGTATCCGTTACGATAAACTTCTTGTTCGTAGCGTTTGATGGGTAGGTTGGATATACAGCCGTGACAACATATCGGAATGTTTCATTGATCGCAAAGCTATTGTCAGAAGAGCCGTCCGTATTATTAGTCGTTTTCTGAACAGAGCCGGCCGCACTCTTTTTGGCACTCACGGTTGCATGCGTCGTATCTACGTTATAGCCACTGCCATCCGTCTGAGCGGTAAGATTTGCAATCATTGCGCCATAAGCATCAGTCATTTCAGAGCTGTTACCCTGCGGAATAATTAAGTAGCCACCCCAGGCAACAGTAGCTGTAGCAGCATACGGCGATGTGCTACCAGTAGTCATATTCGTACAGCTAGATACGAAGGTAGAGTTAGATGCAAGTTCGCCAGCAAGCCTATCAATCTTCGTGTTGCCAGTAACTGCACTACCAGAAGCCGTACCAGAAGCATAGTCATTGCCCATATAGTCAGCAATCGTAATGCTTGAAAATTCCGAAGACAAACTGCTCTTTGCAACATTAAAACTAGATGTAAACTCATAGCTAATGACGTTCGTCGTGGAATCATACTTTACATCAACGATTTTACAAGCCTTAAAAGCATCGCCAGACTTTGTAACATTGCTTACCTGAATAGTATCAGTATTCGTCACAACGCCGTTAGCGTCAGTAGTAATCGTCACAGGCGCTGCATTTACGCCACCACCCATGATTACCGCAGACGCAGCAGCTGCGCCGATGGCTGCTAATATTTTATTTTTCTTCATTTTGACCCTTCTTTTCCTTATCTTTAATTATAACAAAAAGCGTAAGCGTTTCAATAATAATCAATACTATTAATAATCTGATATAGAACCAAATCTTATCTCTCGTATTCGAGTTGTCTTCATCTGGCGGAACTGGCTCCGGTTCCGGCCCAGGTTCGCAATCCGGACAGCTCTTCTCGATTTTGACCGTAAGCTCGAGTTGGTAGCTTCTATTTAGGTCCGGCATTGTTAACACGATTGGCAAAGCTGAGTATGTATAATCTCCAATCGTTATATCTTTGAAAGTTACAAGCCAAATCCCTTCACTCATATCGCCAAAGTAATAGCTTCCATCTGTCGTTTGCTGAGAAGAGGCAGGCTCAGCTTCGACCTGTGCTAATTCTTGGCCATATTCGCCGAGTTCGGAATTTGTCATTGATCCAATATCTACTTCATGACCCAGATATGGCGGCTCAAAGTTAAACCTTTCACCGTCATAATCTGCAATTTTGTAAAGTTCTACCGTTACGCCGTCAATATTCTCTCCGTCATAGGCATATATTCCGTGAATATTGCCGGCTTCCGCATAGCAGCCCGTGCTAGCCAACATTGTCGAAAGGAAAGCAAATAATGCTATCAGCCGTTTCATTTTTTACCTCCTTTCTTTTGTTCTTTTCGTTCGCTTATTAATAGTATTACCGATGGGACCGCGACTGCCGCGATGCCGCCACCCACAATAAACCAGATTGCAATCGAGCCTGTATGCGGCAACTCTTTGAGGCGGAAGTATACGATAAGGTCGTTCAACGAATCACCTTTAATATATAGTGCCGAGCCATCAGATTGAGTATAGATGCGTTTTCGAATTTGCTCCGTTCTCACGATATTACCATTCTCGTACAAGGTTCTACCGTTTAACTCCCAGTGGTCAACTTCGTAGGACGGATTCGTAATAACCGTAGTTGGATAACAATCAGTACTTAGGCCGTTCGCCGTATCATAGATACCCATGTTTGCGACCGTACGCATCAATCTACTCGTGCCGTCAGCCGTACGTCCACAAAGGCCAAGGTTTGGCGAACCAGCATCGGTACTTGTTTGAACCGTACCAATTGATTCGTTTTCTGAACTTGCAATTAGGCGCTGCTGGTTTACGCGATACCAGACTGCAACATATTCACTACATTCATTAAACTGCTCGGTCGTTGGGCGGAAGTATGTATTGCGGGTCATAATAGTCTCTTTTCCAAGCACATTCATTTCTATGTAATTGCCCGGAGACGTCTCAACCTGCTCACTTGCCATGAAGCTCGAGTCGCAGCCCGTAATCCAATAAGCGAAGTAGTAGCCGTTCGGCGCAGTCGCATGCGTATCACTAGAACGTTTCGCGGTTGCGCCCTGAGGGAACGGATTATTATCTAGGTCATAATCACCAGCCTGTGCGCCATTGCCGCCAGTGCGTTGCGTCTCTGGAAGATAATGATCAAAGAAGCCATGCGAATCGTTATAGCCAGTAAAGACGTGGTAGAGACTATACTCGCGGAAGTTTGCAGTAAGGTCCGGAAGACTACTGCTACTACCCGCCTGATACTCAATATCTCCAGAGCGAACCACGCCGCGTTCAGCTGTAGTAACAGTCGTACCGTTCAAGTCCCAGTGGTCAAAGGTATATCCGCTGCGTGGCATTGCCCAGAAGTCACCAGTTGCACCTGTAATATACCTTGTGTTATTTACGACCGAAGAAGAAGCAAGATATTGCTCATTGTTAGTTAGATGAACTTCAGCGCCCTGCCCGTGATTGGCATAACTATCCCAATAAGCAATATAGCCATGGCTATTGTCATCTGCTACTACATTTGTCGCCGGCTCAAAGTGCGCAATCATCGTATCGTTACCGTCGATCGTAAGCGTATAATCGTTGTTACCGGAGCCACGATTGACAGTTACATTACCATCCATAACCTCAAAGTACGAGAAGACATAACCGTTTGCTGGCGATAGATTTATAGTTCCCGTAGTCTTATTCATGCCGGCGGCCGTTTCGATAATAGTATTATTGCCACTCGTAGTTACCGTATAGCCAGCGCCGCTCGGAACAGAGACTGAGCCGTGCGAAGAATCATCAGGCATAACCGTAACTGTAGCCTTTGGCGCAAAGACTGCCTGAAGAGTGTGATTATTAGTATTCTTTGGCCAATAACCAACCTCATCAATAGTTGCGTTCTGAGAAATATTCATCCAGCCATCAATCACCCAGTGACTGAAGTAGTAGTTACCATTATCTACACAAGCGGTTAGATCGTGGCCATTCGTATCGAGCGCCGGCTGAAAGTAGCTACCATTATCTATCAAGGTCTTTGTAAAGGTCTGATTTGTACTTGTGCTACAGTCGGTATTCTGAATATCTATCGAGCCTACCGATGGAAGATTAACGCTAACTTCGTAAACAATATCCGTAAACTGAGCAAAATGCGCAGTAATTGTATCGGCACCCGTAAGAGTGAAGCTGTAGGCATTACCAACATTGCTAAGTTCCTGCCAGGAGCTAATGGTTTGCTGCTGAGTGTTATTTGCTGATGTAAATGACTGGAGGAAGTAGCCGGAAGCAGGCACGCCATCAACACGCGCAACATCAAGGTTGCCGCTTTGGCCATCAGTGCTTACAACCACGCTTGCAGCCGCAGTACCGTCTGGATTTGCAGTATAGTTCGAGCCAGAAGAGATTCTGACCGTACCATGGCTGGAATCATCAGAAACAAAGGTTACAGAATATGCCGGATCTGGAACAAACATCGCCGTAACGGTAACATTATGTGTATCGTTTGCGAACATGCGATTATAGACATTAGAGCCGCCAACCCACTCATTAAAGGAAGCCAGATTATTACCGGATGTAATATCAAAGGTAGTAATATTGTCTCCACTAATCCTCCAACCAGCAAAGACATAGCCACTTTCTGGACAAGCCGTCAAAGCACTATCGCTTGGATAAATAACAGAAGCCGTAGTATTAGTACTAACATATGGCAAGCTAGAGATCGTAGAACCGTTACAGCCCCAGCCTTGTTTTAGGGTTCCGCCTGCAGAAGGAGACACATCGAACGAAGTGACATATGGACTACCGCTAATATAGTTAAAGGTTACCGTATCAGCGCCAGTCATCGATAGAGTTAGAGTATTGCCACTAAGATTACTATACGTAGTAGTGTTATTTGTCGAAGTAATTGGATTGCTAGGACTTAATATATAACCACTTGGCGCAGTTACCGTAATGGTGCCCGTAGTAGTATTGCCGGACGTAGTAACCGTGGCTAGACTAGTGTTGTTATTAGCGACAGTATACCCAGTTCCACTAGCAACAGAAACCGTGCCAGAACCGGCGTCCAAAAGAACATTGTATGGCCCAGTATAGTTTACCGTCACCGTACCAGCACCAGTCATGTTTATAGTGAAGGAATTATTATTATAGTTCGAATAACTAACATCACCAGTTACAGTTACTGGGTTCGAAGAATCAACACTATAGCCAGATGGTGGAGTTACCGTAACATTTGCGCTCTTACTACCCGTAGTCGTAATCGCGACGAGACCAGTATTATTATTCGAAATCGTAATATTATTTCCAGAAACCGCCGATGTACCACTGCCAGCATCAACAGAAACAACATATGCTGGAGCATAAGATACAGAAACCTGACCCCCATCACCCATAATAGTAAAGGAGAAATCATTTCCATTTAGATCATAATTATACCCAGCACTACCCGTAGCCGAAACAGAATCTACTACATTGCCGCTTGGCGGAGTAATAGAAACAGGGACAGAAATGTTGGTACTTGTCGAAGTAACCGTTACGGTGCTTGTGCCGTTATTTGTAACGGTATAGTTTGCGCTTGTCGGAACCGTAGCCGTACCGGTACCAGCATTGATAGTTGCCGTATAGGTTATTTGTTCTAGGTTTACAGTTGCAGTACCGTCACCAGCGATCGAGAGCGTAAATTGACTACCATCATAGTCATTGTTATATGTAACACCGCCGGTCCTCGAGACGGGATTTGCAGCATTAACTCTATACCCGCTACTTGGCGAAACTTGTACTGTAAGCGTCTGCGTACCTCTCGCGGTCGCAGTAATGTGCGCCGTCTGATTGTTCGTTATCGTAATATCATTACCCCAGGCAGTCAAAGTACCATTCGATATATATATTTCAGCAGTATTAACAGCTACATAGTTTACAGTGACTTGGCCGCCATCACCAGTAATAGTAAACGAAAATGCATTATTACTAAGATTGCCACCATAATTAACATAGCCGCTAGTCGTAACCGAGTTTGCTTCATATCCGCTTGCTGGCGTAATCGTAACAGGAACCTGAACATTAGGGCTCGTAGAAGTTACAGAAACAGTGCTCGTACCATTATCTGTGACAGTATAGTCCGTGCTAGTAGGAACTGTGGCCGTACCGGTACCAGCATTGATAGTTGCCGTATAGGTCATAGGCGCAAAAAGAACCGTCGCCGTACCGTTGCCACTAATCGTAAGCGTAAACTGATTATTTCCTAGATCATTATAGACAACATTTGGCCCAGAAGGTGTCACGCCCGCAAACGTATATCCTTGATCCGGCGTCGCAGTAATAGTTCCCGTAGTTACCGGACTACCAGTATCCGGAGCTGTAAATGTGATTTCATTAGTAGCCGTATTTAATGGCACTGCCGTATAGCTACTAGAGGTAGTACTTGTCGAAATCGTACCGCCAACACCAGCATCAACGCTCGCAACTACACTAAAGGTACTTACAAATACCGCTTCAAGATTAATATTATTAAGTGCGTTATAGTTAAAGGTCCATGGACCTATCGTTGTAACAGTATCGTTTTGAGCTGGACGAACATAGGCGCCCGTATCGTCTTCTATTAGCCAGTGGCTAAAGATATAGCCCGTCTTAGGACAAACCGTGATATTACTATTACCGCCACTACTTGGAAAAGGCCTTTCATAATCATGGTCTGCCTGCGCACGATAGTCTGCGTACATTGTGCCAGTACAGTCATTTCCATAACCGAATTCGCCCATCGAAGTATCATTCGATGTGATGTTTATATGGTATTCCCCTGCAGCTTCAGTCTTAATTAGATTTACCAAAGCCAAAGCACCAGAAAGCATGCAAAAAGTAGCCAAAAACGCAAACAGCTTTTTTAGGGGTTTCTTACTCCTTAAACGGCCTCTCATTTATACATACCTCTTTTGGTTAATTATAACATAAGCATCGTGTTTAAAATAAGCATTTTGATCACAATTTTTATTCAATTTTTATTGCGACTTTTGTTTGACATTCGTAATACTTCTTGCTAGAATAAGGACAGTTCGCAAGAATTATGCGGGTTTAGCTCAGTTGTTTAGAGCGCTTCCTTGCCAAGGAAGAGGTCGAGAGTTAGAGTCTCTTAACCCGCACCATCTAAAGGATGACGCCCAGATGGGCGATTTTTTATGCTAAACTCGAATTAATATGGATAAGCGCATTTTTCTTTATTCCCATGGTTTTGGCACTCATGCCGACGACAACGGTCTTTTCAACCATATTATTGATGCCTTTCCAGGCGTAGAGCATGTGCTTTTTCCTTACGATGATTGGAACCTGGACAATACCGTGGCAACTGCCGCAACTTTTACGAGTCGAGCCCAAAAGCTTCGCCAAAAATATACCGAGCTAAGGCAGACAAATCCTAATGCCGAGATTAATCTTATTTGCCATTCGCAGGGCTGCATTATTGCTGCTCTTGCTCAGCTCGAGAATGTTTCTACCACCATCTTGCTTGCCCCAGTAATTAGCTACGAAAGTGGAGACGAGGCCAGGCGAATAACTCTCGAAAATCCAAAATCCACCCCACAGCCAGATGGCAGCATCCTAAGAAAACGAAGTGCCGGATACTACACTCTATTCTTGCCGGATTATTGGGAAGATTATGTCAATATCTCGGACCTACCTGACAAATACGATAATCTAGGTGCAAAGACCAAATTAATTATTTTCGACGCGATAAGAGATACCGTTATCCCAAACAACAAAGATTATTCTCTACTAAAGAACGAAATCCAAATCGAGCATTTCGATCTAGACCATGATTTTATCGAGAAAGACGGCTCAAGAAGCAGTATTATCGAAAAACTAAAGACATATCTTTAGCACAAGCGCTTTTTGATATAAAATAGATACATATGACAGAAGCCAGCGAGGCTAAGAACCACAGCCGCTTGTTTGAGATGCTTGGGATTTTGCGCAAGCATGATGTTTTGCATGGCTTCACTCCAGAAAAGCTTTGCGCTGTTCTTGTCGATCTTGGCCCTACATATATCAAGATTGGTCAACTTATGTCACTTCGCCCAGATTTCTTGCCAAAGGAATACTGTGACGAATTATCCAACCTTCGAGACAGCCTAAACCCGATTCCTTTCGAAGAGATTAACTCTATTATTACCAGTGAACTCGGTAAACCTCTAGACGAATTATTCTCGGATATCAAGAAAGAGCCGCTCGGCTCTGCATCTATCGCACAGGTCCATTCCGCTACCCTAAAAACTGGCGAGCGCGTCGTTATTAAGGTTCAGTATCGTAACATTCTCGAAAAGATGCAGCGCGACGTCAAAATCCTCAAACGCGCGGGCAAAATCTTGCAAATTACCGCCCATATTGGCCGCAATGTAGATTTTGATTCTCTCGTTGATGAGCTTTGGAATACCATTCTCGAAGAGCTAGATTTCGAGAAAGAAGCAGACAACCTCGAGCGCTTCCGTAAAAACCAAGACAGCGAGCCAAAGGTCACTTCGCCACGTGTTTTCCGGGATTACTCCACGAAGAACGTCCTAACCATGGAGGAAATAAGTGGAACTTCTTTCAACGAACTCATCAAGAAAAAGCGCGAAGACGTAGATTTGCGCGAGCTAAGTATCCGTTTGGCTGAAAACTACTGCAAACAAGCCATTGACGACCGTTTCTTCCACGCTGATCCACACCCTGGCAACATTATCCTTTCTGGCGACCAGATTGCTTGGATTGATATGGGCGCCATGGGCGAAGTTTCCGATGTCTTTAGCAGCGCTTTGTCCGAGGCTATCCTTGCCATCTTCGAAGACGATATGTACAAGATGACCGATGCAATCTTGCTTTGCTGTGAAGCAAACGAAAATGTCGACCGTACCGCTATGGCCCGACAAGTTAGCGCCATGATGCGCCGTTATGGTATCCAGAATTTCGAAGAGATGGACACGAGCAAGCTTTTCGAAGACATTATCGCCCTACTCAAAAAGAACGATATCAAAGTGCCATCCGAACTCGCCGTCTTTGCGCGCAGTGTCATTATTTTCGAGGGCACACTTTCTTCCCTTAATGCCGGCGTAGACCTCGTTCAAATCCTAAAGGATTACTACAAAAAGAAGACGATTCGAGATTTCAGCGTCAAGGAAACCGTCGAAAATACCGGCAGACAGCTAATAACCAACGCCAAGAAACTCATGAACCTGCCAGCCGAGGTCGAGAATGTTATGCATCTTGTAGAAGATGGAGATTTGACGGTTCATGTCGAGAACAGCGAAAGCGAAGAAATGTGCAAAGAATCCGCAAAGCGAAACTTTACACTCGCCTTGTCTATTATTGCGGCAGCCTGTTTCTTAACTTCCGGTCTATTCTCGTCGTTAAGCAACGCTTCTGTCGTTTTTGGTTTGCCTTTGCCATCATTTATCCTCTTGGTCGCCGGAAGTCTACTACTTCTCCTTGTTTTGATTCGAATCTATAAAAAATAAAGCACCCCGAAGAGTGCTTTAATAGCTGCGCATATATCAGTGCCGGAACACGACACTTACTATTTCTAGTTCAATATACGTCTTATGCCGTAGAGGTATTCTATGTTAGAGGCGCAGGATTGTCAAACAATTTTGCGAAGGTAAAATTTTGCGCAAATAGCTCTCTTGGGAATTCTTCGGCATGGCGAATTTTTGCCCTAATTACCCCCAAGAAATGCTTTGCGTGCCGAGTATATGCCTGGTAGACCGTGCCAGAAATCAAATCGGCAAGCTGCAAACCATATACCGCGCGCGAGTCGCATTGTTCTAGCATAAACTCCGACGTAGATTTTCTAAAGTTCGCAAAGGCACTAATAGACAAGTAGTCTACGAGTGAATTCATCGATTTTACCGAGGTTGAGCGCTGATCGAGGATAATATACAAATACTCACGATACGAGCGAAAAATCTCATCGACTAGTAATCTTGCGAAATAGTTATAAATAAGGTTCTTTGGGTTATTCTGCCAGAGCAAACTCACCTGAGATTTCTGAATCACTAAATAAAAGCATTCAAACTCTTCGATTTTTATCAGGCGATTCAATAGTTCCTGTCGTTCAACGAAGCCCAGACGGCTAGATTTTATCTCTTTGCACTTTTGCCTAACCTGAGTCTTGCGCACCAGGCGCTTCGCCTTTTTGTTGCTGTTATCATCACGAAAGACTGCCGCCGCCAACACGAAGTAGCGCCCGCTTTTTCCCAGATTTCCCGATTCGTCTATGTATACATGAATCATATCCGCATCGTAAGAGCTATTAAAAATAATAACAAGCGGAAGCATGATGTTTTTATCTGTTGTTCAAATAAAAAAATAGCCCACCATAGGCTAGTTTGAAAGCTTACTATTTATTTTTAAAGCTTTCCGCGGATCTCTCAAATTCCGCCGAATGCTTATACTTTTATTTTAGCGCAAGCTTTATTTTAGTCAACATTGATTTTCGCCATTTTTATTACATAATTATTATGCTTATTAACAGGGGTAGATAGGCTAATAACTATTGACTTTTCTATTTCTTATCGTGAAATATTTTTTCTTGATAGAACCCTTCTTTTTAGATAAAATAAGGAAAAAGGAGGTATGGAGCATGAGCTCAAATCGGATTCGTGCAAAGAATCCAAAAGATTTCTTCGCTCAGCTTGGCGATCGCGCTAAGTTGGCATTTGTTGGGTGTGGTTATTGCCTGCGCCAGCCAAAATATCTAACTATCTTTATTATTTCGTGGGTACTTTTTGCCTATATATTCACTTTCTTCCGCGACGGAAATTACAACTGGGCAATTATCTCTTCTGGCCTTAGTGCCGAGAAAAAGATAGAAGTCCTAGGCAAATGCTTCCTAGCTATCTTCAGCAACTTCGCCAGTTTCTCTGGTCTTGGTATTATTTTTCTTTCTTTCTTCCAGGCCGTAGCTATTGCCTTGATGGTGTTTACCTACAAGAACCGCAACAAAACTGCCACGTTAAATGGTGCAAGTACTAGCGTTGTTGCAACCGCGCTTGGTTTTCTCGCTCTTGGTTGTCCAACTTGTGGCATTTCCATGCTAACCCCAATTCTTACCGCCATCGCCGGAACTGGCGCCGGAGCCCTATCCGGTACACTTGGCGGCATTTTTATTGTTGTAGCTTTTATTCTTATTATCTTTACTATTATCCGTCTCGGTTACTTGGTTTTTATTATCGTAAGTGCAGAAAATTACAAGGAGAAGCATGAAAGAAAGAATAGTTAGTATTACAGTCATTATTGCGGTTGTCGGTGGTTTGTTCTTCTTATTCGCATATAACGCCATTCAGGCCGGCAAGATCGATATGACCACCTGGAACGACAATATGGTTATAGGTGATGCCAGTACAGCAAAACACCATTTTGTAATGTATACGGATATCTTCTGTCCATATTGTGATAAGTTCTCCGATGCTGTAATGTTTCACAAAGACGAGTTCAAGAGCGACTATATCGAAGGTAAGGAAATCCTCTTCGAGGTGCGCATTACGGATATGAACTACGAGGCGGGCCACTCGAAAAACAGTCGTCCTGCCGGCGAAGGCGCTTACTGTGCAGCCAAGCAGAACAAATTCTGGGATTACTACTATGGCCTCCTAGATAAGCTATACACAGATTACCATTCCAAAGGTATCGGCATCGACAAGACCGCCCAGCCAATCCCAGAACTCGAGATGGACTACTTCTACAAAGTCGCAGAAAAAGCCGGTCTAGATAAAGATACTTTCGTTAGTTGCATGGAGAACCACAAAACCGCCGATGAACTAGACAACAACACTATGCGCGCGTCTAGGACTATCGGTAGCGGCGTTCCTTACTTCCAGTTTGATAAGTTTACTACTGCTGGCTTCCTAGGCTACTTCGATCCAGAAGATAGAGACTGGGAACAAGCAAAGCTGCTCCTAGATGCAGGTCTAGCAGGAAAGAATCCACAGCAATAGCATACAAAAAGACGCTCCGATTAGGGAGCGCCTTTTTTTGTTATAGATTTCATCCTACAAGCTTCTTTAGAGCTTTTTCTGCATCGCCAGATAGGAAGATAACTGTCTTCTGGGATGG
>JAZNRZ010000033.1:0-31552 GCA_045590975.1 Candidatus Nanosyncoccaceae bacterium
TCCAAAGAGCTTCGAGTTCTTCGTCGCTCATATTTTCTAGATCAGTACCAGACAATTCACCATGATTCTTTTCTAGCCAATTCGTAGCTTCTTCGTCACCAAAGAACGTCTCTAGAACTTCCTCGCGCTCATAATTCTTCTCAGATTCTTCATCTTCTTCAGAATTTTCTTCTTCGCCAGAAATACCCTTATATTCATTCCAAAGAGCTTCGAGTTCTTCGTCGCTCATATTTTCTAGATCAGTACCAGACAATTCACCATGGTTCTTTTCTAGCCAATCCGTAGCTTCTTCGTCACCAAAGAATGTCTCTAGAACTTCCTCGCGCTCATAATTCTTCTCAGATTCTTCATCCTCTGAGCTCTCTTCTACTTCGCCATTTCCGCCAGAATATAGAGAATCATACTCATTCAAGAGCGCCATCATCTTCTTTGGATCCATATTGCGAAGATCATCACCAGTGATGCCCTTTTCGTTCAAGAATTCCATCATGCTCTTTGGCTTCTTGGATTCACCTTCTTCTGAAGAATTCTCTTCTTCTTCGCCACGGCTATCCATGTACTCTTTCCAAAGAGCTTCAAGATCCTCATCGCTCAAGTTTTCTATATCAGTACCAGACAATTCACCGTGATTATCTTCTAGCCATTTCGTAGCTTCTTCGTCACCAAAGAATGTTTCTAGGGCTTTTTCGCGCTCAAAATTCTTCTCAGATTCTTCATCTTCTGAATTCTCTTCTTCTTCGGAAGAATTATCATCTTCCTCTGTAGAGTTTTCTTCAGACTCTTCGGTCTCTTCGTCGGATTGCTCTTCTCCAGTACTTTCCTCAGATTCTTCATCCTCCGAGCTCTCTTCTTCTTCGGTAGAATTCTCTTCCTCTTCAATAGAGTTCTCTTCAGATTCTTCGGCCTCTTCGTCAGACTGTTCTTCGGACTGTTCATCTTCCGAATCATCTTCCTCTGTAGAGTTTTCTTCAGACTCTTCGTCGGATTGCTCTTCTCCGGTAGGTTCACCTACTTCTTCGCTTTCAGTAGAAGAATCTCCAGCCAATTCCTCAGTTGATTGCTCGACAGATTCGCTAGCCTGACCGTCTGCAGAACCATCAGCAGACTGCTCCTCTGAAGCCGCTTCAGCAACAGGTTGCACGACAGGTTGCTCAGCAGGTTGTTCGATAGGCTGCTCGGCAGGCTGCTCTGCAGGTTGTTCGACTGTTTGGTCTGCGGTTTGCTCAGTAGGCTGCTCAACTGCCTGTTCGGCAGGTTGCTCGGCGGAATCGGTCCCTGTTCCAGTTTCGCCTTCTGCGGAATTATTATTCAGATTATTCAGCTGCTCGCTTAGAGCATCCTGTTCATCAATTAACGACTGCGTATGAGCAGCATCAAAATCCAAATAAATATCCATCAACTGAAGATCGTCCATCTTTTCAAGATCTTCAGGAGTAGTACCTGGCCTATTCTCGGCGAGCCACTTAACACCAGCATCGCTAGTCAATTCTTCCAATAACGTTTTACGATATTGTTCAGAACTATCACTATTTTCAGTCTCGTCCTTGTTATCGTCTGCGCTAGTCTCAATTGGAGCATTATCTAGCTCGCGAGCTCTTCGTTCTAGCTCCTGGCGAGCACCAATAATATTACCTTTCCTAAGTTCCTCAACACTGTAGCTCTTTAGCGAATCCATATATGCAGGATCATTTAGCTTTTCATAATGCTCATCAAAATGACGTTCATCATTATCACTCGAGTTTTCAAAAATAGGAGCTTCAGAAGAAGTATCAATCTCAGAGCTATTATCTTCTTGCTTACCCTTCCATTCTTCGAAGCTAGCCCTAAGGGCAGGAATCATATCGTCTTTAATTGGGCTGTAGCCAGCAATTTGGGTATCACTCAAAAAGTCAACAACGCCAGGCTCTTGCACAAAAGCAATTGCCTCTTGCTGACTTGGGTCAATCAAGCTAAGATAACGGCCAAGCTCAACATCGGCCTGAGCGGCACGTTCATTATGTGTATCGGGTTTAAAAGGTATCGTTTGAGTCGACTCGTACTCTTCAAGTCTTTGAGCACGTTCGTCTTTTTCTTTGCGAAGATCTTCGTATCTCTGCGCATGTTTATCAGCTTCCGCCTGACGCCCCCCAAGCGGATCGTCGTCCTGACCGCCAAACTGAACATCTCCAAGGATGTCAAAAGGACTTCCAGAGCTCTGCTCTAGATCATCAGCCCTCTCTGGCGGAAACGGATTTCCAGATTTATTGTCCATTAATTATCTCCTACCCTTTAATTTCGCCAGATTCCTTGTTAGCACTCTCGACCATAGAGCTCTCAGCTCTAACTTCACGAGCAACCTCATCGGCCTCGTCAGCACCAACATAAAGCATCTTAAACTGCATCATTGTTTCAAGAATGACACGCTGCGTATCAATACCAGAATTATTAATAAAGTCGTAAGTATCCTGTTCAGAAAAGTTAGGATCGTCAAGCTTCTCATTTAGCTCAGCAACCTTGTCGCTAGGCAAAGCATTAATCAAGGCATTATCGATTTGAGCCATAAGGCGATCAGCCATATCCTTCCTTAGTTCTTCGCGGACGTCGCCATCGACGCTTAACCCTTTTTCGTCAATAAGCGAATCAATAAACTGATTGACCTGTTCCATAAAAATAATACCTCTCCCAATATATAGTTTAAGTCAATTATATCATAAGCATTACTCTCAAGCGCAAGCGCATTGCTCTCTGAAAAATCCCAAAAATATGATATAATATGCAAAGTTATGAAGATCTTAGGGATAGAAAGCTCCTGCGATGAGACCGCGGCATCAGTCGTCGAAGACGGCAACCGCGTGCTTTCTAATGTCGTAAATTCCCAAATCGATATTCATGCAGCCTATGGCGGTGTTATCCCAGAAATCGCTGCCCGTTCTCACATCGAAGTCGTTCTTCCCGTTATTAATCAGGCCCTAAAAGACGCCGGCTGCACCCTTGATCAAAACCAGCCAAACAAAATCGACGCCATCGCCGTTACTCATACTCCGGGCCTTGTTGGCTCCCTACTTGTAGGTACGTTAACCGCCCGCACGATGGCCGTTATTAATAACGTTCCATTTTATCCAACTCATCATCTAAAATCCCATATCTATGCCAACTGGCTAACTGGCTACAACCCAACCTTCCCTATTCTTGCTCTAGTCGTTTCTGGCGGACATACCCAAATAATATATATGGAGCGTCATGACGATTTTCATATCATCGGCTCTACTCGTGATGATGCCATTGGCGAAGTCTTCGACAAGGTCGCAAAAATCCTAGGCCTTCTCTACCCAGGTGGTCCAAACATTGCCAAAAAAGCCCTAAATGGTGATCCGGACAAATACCAACTCCCGATTCCAAAAGTCGATGGACTAGATTTTTCATTCAGCGGTCTAAAAACTGCTGTACTCCGAGCCATCCAAAAAGAACTCGGCTTGCCTATCACTACCCCAAGCTACGAGCTAAAAGAAAAACTTACCGAACAACAAATCTGCGATTTTGCAGCCAGCTTCCAAAAGACAGCTATCAAAATTTTGGTTCAAAAACTACAAAAAGCCTGCAGCATGTATCCAGAAACAAAATCTATCCTTCTTGCTGGCGGTGTTTCTGCCAACCTTGCCCTCCGCGAAGGTTTAACCAAAGCTTTCGAAAAATCCCACGAAGTATACTTCCCTGACTTAAAGTTCGCCACAGACAATGGCGCTATGGTTGCTTCGGCTGCATATTATTCTATTCAGGCCGGAGAAAAAGCGAGCGACCCATACTCGCTCGACATTTCCCCACGTTCTGTTATTAAATAATTATTTTTTGATCAAACGCTTAATTTTACGAAGCCCGCCCATGAGCTTCTTTTTTCTGTTGGCCTTAGAATAGGCCTTCTCGTCCAAAACTTTCTTAAAGCCACCAACATACTCTTCGACAAAAATACCAAAATGACCTTTAAAACGAAGCAGCTGATTCTTTTCAGAGAAATCACCCTCTACGCCATACAAGTTCGCACGATCCAACTTCTTCTCAATTGCATACTTATAGAACGCATCATATAGGAAAGTCATACCGTTAAGATGTTTGTTCTTCTCGGAAATGCCAGCCAAGAAGCTAACAAGCTCGCCAGAATGATTAAAGAATACATGTGACGCAACCGCTTCTCCGCTCTCTTTGGAATATGCCACTTGAAGCACCAGCTCATCGCCAAAATATTTCTTCATATCTTCAAAATACGAAACTGGCCTATCGTTTACTTCGTTGCGCTTGTTACTGTCACTAATCGGCTGCATAACATCAGCAAGTTTGGACAAATCTTTTAACGTCTCAACATACACCTGATCGCCATACTTCTTGATCGTGCGACGGACATTATAGTTATAGCTCTTAGACAAAGCTTCGGCGTCATGAATCTCGGACATATCTTTTACGGCCATAAAACGGTTTGCCTTCGCAACCGTTCCGATAGTCTCGCCCTCAAATTCAAAACCCACATCAGCAAAACACTTCTTTACTGCTTCCTTTTCGAAGCTTTCAAGAACATTGCCGTCTTTGTCGCGAATACTCACGAGCATTGGTGGGAAAATTTCCAAAACGAATACATTTTTGTTTCGACAAAACTCGGAAATTTCTTCAAGCACGAACTTTAATAGCTTCAAGTCCGTATAATCCATAACCGGACCAAGCTGAATCATCGCTTCGCCATTTTTGACGAGCAGCAACATACAAGCCTTCAAATCTTTTTTATCGAAAACGCCAAGTGTATATGATTCAAAACCCAAAGTCTTACGAAAATCTGCACGAGAAAAATCCTGAAGCAAATTTCCCGTCTTTGCACCCTCCTCAAATTTGCGGTAATCCCGCTCAGAAATCTCAACTAAATTCATATATATATTATATATTACTAAGAATCATAAGCTTTAAAACTCTTATACCACAGAACGCATAGAATAGCATGTGTTACAATGAATTCATGACACCACATTTCTTGCAAACTAGTGCATGGGGAGATTTCATTAATGCAGAAGGCGAAAAAACCTTCCACATTAAAGAAAAAGATTTTGAAGCTCTCTGCACTCTCAAAAAGACAAAAGTTGGCAACTACCTATTCTTGCCTTATGGTCCAACATTGAAAGACGAAAAAGCGCTGAAGCCTGCTCTTGCAAAAATCGAAGAGCTAGCAAAAGAAAATGACTGCATTTTCATTCGCATCGAGCCAACCATCCAAATCTCGGAAAAGACCATCAGTGCCCTAAAGCTCAAAAAGACCAAGGATCTAGATCCAAAACACACAATCATTCTAGACCTTGCTCCAAGCGAAGAAGAATTGCTACTAAACATGGAGCAGAAAAAACGCCAGATTTATCGCAACTACTACAAAAAAGGCATCACGATAAGGCAGTCAAGAAACAAAGAAGATGGCAAGATTCTCCTAAACTATCTACATCAGTTATCAGACAAGAGAAACTTCCTTCCCCACAGCGACGAATACCTGCTAAACCAGCTAGACTTCGACTTCGCAAAACTCTACATCGCCGAATTCGAAGGCAAAGCCATTGGCGCAGCGCTCATTTACGATACAGAGGATACAAGATACTATGCTCACGCTGCGGCTTCCGACGAACATCGCAAGCTCTCCCCTGGCGTAGCTATCCTAACCCAGATGATTATGGATGCTAAGAAAAATGGCCAGAAATATTTCGACTTCTGGGGTGCAACCGATTCTCAAGATCCAAACCACCCATGGTATCACTTTACTCAGTACAAGCTAACCTTTGGTGGCAAAATGGTAGAATACGCCGGTACTTATGACTACATCATTTCCAGTACAAAGTACAAACTCTACACTGCTCTACGCAAAGCCAATCGCTTGAAGCGAAAAATCTTAAAGTAACAAACGACCGCCTAAAATAGGCGGTTTTTTGATGCTCAAACAACACAGAAAAACAAAGAAACCAAAATATTTTCAAAAAGACAAAAAACTCTCAAATTCTTAACTTCGCCACAATATTCATTTTACGACATTAACAGCTTCAATAAAAAATTCCCTACTCGTCAAATTTCGAAAGATCAAAAAGTGGCGTCTCGCCCTCAGCCATTATTGCCCTGGCTTTTTTGAGCAGTTTTTTGAGCGCTGCTTCAGAATTAGCCGAGCCAACATGAACCGTCTTGACGACTTCTCTACCCTTCTTGTAGCAAACCTGAACGCCAGTCGCACCGCTACCAGTTTTAAATTTTCGGATATACGCCATTACTTATAACATTAGCACTTTGAAAGAAAAATTCAAAAGAAATTATCCACAATTAGTAGCTACCCACGGCAAAAATTCACTACCCTACACCGCCCCAAACAATCATTAGCATTTTATTGACTTAGCAACCCCGACCATATATACTTATATTAATGGCGGTGGGCAAGAGGTGGACTCTTATACATGACGGCCATAAGGATCACGTCCTGGTTTGACGTGGGGTAGGATAATCCGTATATCCCGGCAGAAAAGTCGATTAAACTATGAATCAATACAAATATATTTTTCACAACACTAGTTATGTTTTGTCAAGTCCTAAAAATTTAAGGTCTAGCATTTTCGTGTGAAATTGATTTATATTAGAATATAATTTCAAACAATTGTCAAGCACAACCATAACAGATACAGAAGCGTCCGAAAGGGCGATTTTTTAATACTTTTTAACAATTTTTTGTAAACCAAATTCAAAGCAAAATCGCGTTCCGGTCCATTAGCAAAAACACCTGTTTTAGTGTATAATATAAGTCAAAAGAGAGTAGGGAAGGTCAAAGAAAAACCAACCCATTTTTATGTCGGGAGAATAAATGAAATTCAGCAAAGCTTACGAGCCTAACGAATACGAGACAGACATTTACGCCCTCTGGGAACAAAGCGGCGCATTTTCTAGAAAATCTGAGAAAAATCCAGAAGACAAATCCGATCCATACACGATCGTAATGCCTCCGCCAAACGCAAACGGCAACCTTCATATCGGCCACGGTCTAACCATCGCTCTTGAAGATATTCTTACCCGATACCACCGCTTGAGAGGCGAAGATACTTGGTATATTCCAGGTGCCGACCATGCTGGCTTTGAAACTTGGGTTGTTTATGAACGCAAGCTTGAAGCAGAAGGCAAAACTCGCTTCGATTACACCCGTGACGAACTATACCAGCAAGTCTGGGACTTCGTTCACGAACAGCGCGGCAACATGGAACTTCAACTTCGTGCCCTAGGCGCATCCTGCGACTGGAATAATCTCGTCTTTGCTCTCGATCAAAAAGTAGTCGATACCGTCTACGACACTTTTGGTAAATTCTGGAAAAAGGGTCTTATTTACAGAGGTAAAAAGCTCGTTAACTTCTGTACTAAACACCAGACTGCTTTCGCAGACATCGAAGTCACTCACAAGGAAGAAAAGGGCAAACTCTGGAAGATCGCCTATCCTCTAGCAGAGCCAACCGATAGCATGACCGAAATCGTCATCGCAACTACCCGCCCAGAAACCCTTCTCGGCGATACTGCAGTTGCAGTAAACGGAGAAGATCCTCGCTACAAAGACATCATTGGTAAGAAAATTAAACTTCCTCTTACAAACCGTGAAATTCCTATCATTGCCGACGAACACGCCGACATGAACTACGGTACTGGTGCAGTAAAAATCACCCCAGCCCACGACCAGAACGACTACGAAGTTGGCCAGCGCCACGACCTCAAGATGATCACCGTCATTGGTTTTGATGGCAAAATGACCGAAGAAGCTGGCGAAAAGTATGCCGGACTTACCACAAAAGATTGCCGCAAAGCAGTCCTAAGCGATCTCGAAGAACTCGGCCTTCGCCGCGGAGAAGAGGATATCGTTCACGAAGTCGGCCACTGCTACAAGTGCGACACCGTCATCGAACCGCTCCTAAAGGAACAGTGGTTCGTAGACATGGAACCTCTTGCAAAGAAAGCAATCGAAACTCTCAAGGCAGGGAAGATTAAATTCCATCCAGCCAACAAGCAAAAGGTTCTTATCAACTACCTAGAAAACCTCAAAGACTGGAACATTTCCCGCCAAATCCCTTGGGGCATCCCAATTCCAGCCTTCCAGAACGTCGACGATCCAACGGATTGGATTTACGATACTCGCGTAAACGAACCAGAAATCGTCAGCGATGGCAAAACTTATCGCCGCGATCCAGATACCTTCGATACCTGGTTTAGCTCTAGCCAGTGGCCATATATCACCACCAGCGACAGCGACAAGCATTTCCCAACTTCCGTCATGGAAACTGGCGCCGACCTTCTATTCCAGTGGGTAGGTCGCATGATAATGATGAGCCTCTTCGTCAAAGACGACATTCCATTCAAAGAAGTCTACATGCACGGTATGGTTCTTGACGAACACGGCCAGAAGATGAGCAAGTCAAAGGGTAACGTTATTAACCCAATCGAAACCGTCAGCAAGTACGGTTCCGATGCACTTCGCCTTGGCCTTATCGCATCTAGAAGCGCGGGCGTCAACCAGGCCTTCAGCGTAAGCAAGGTTATCGCAAGCCGCAACCTCTGCAACAAGCTCTGGAACGTTAGCCGCCTAATCCAAAACATCGTCGACGAAAACCCAGAAAACGAAAATAACGGAGACGGCAACAAGGCCCTTGGCGAGAACTGGATCCGCCGCGAAATCAACCGCACCAACAAAGAACTCGTCAAGCTTATGAAGAACTACCGCTTCGCAGAAGCTGGTGACATGCTTTACGACCTAGTCTGGAACAAATATGCCGACTGGTTCCTCGAAAGCGAAAAGCTATGGAAGAGCACTGATCTTCTCAAAGATACCCTAGAAAAGGTCCTTATCATGCTCCATCCATTCGCTCCATTTGTCACCGAAACAATCTGGCAAGCCCTAAGCTGGACCGAAGGCCTACTAATCAACCAGGAATGGCCAGAGCTATACAAGGTCGACGAAGAACGCGCCAAGAACTTCGATGAGATTATCGAAATCGTCACTAATGTTCGTAGCCACTTCCAGAGCCTACCAGGTTCTGGTCTATATCCAATCGCCTTCCATGACGACCAGCTCATGTACGAAAACCAGCTCCTCGTTCAGCACCTAACAAAAGCTCCTAGCGTTCCACAGATCAAGGTCGAAGAAGCAAAGGGTTTGCGTCTTGCAATTCCAGGTCACAACATCTACCTACAGATTCCAGAGGATATTCACAAAAAATACAAGGCAAACCTTGAAGATCGTATCTTGAAGCTTGGCCAGGAAATCAACACTCTTGAAGCCCGCCTACGCAATCCAAAGTACGTCGAAAAGGCTCCAAAGGAACTAGTCGAAGAAACCAGAAACAGCCTAGAAGAGAAAAACGGCCTCATTGCCAAGATGAAAGCCGAGCTCGAACTAGTCTAATAGCTAAAAACAAAATACCAGCCCAAACCGCTGGTATTTTTTGTTGCCTACACTTTACAAATCAAAGTTTTTATGCTATAATATAGCCAATATTCTCGCATGAAGGAGGGCTTAGCCATGAGAGAAGAGAATATCGCCATTTCTAAAGCAACTGATACTTTGATCCAGTTTTCTTGGAACACCCAAAAACTAAAGATCAATAAGGACAAAGCGCAAAAGATTCTGCGCGATATGAAGATTACAGGCGAAATCGCCGGATACGATGCAAGCTGCATTAACAATGGCGTTATCCTGATCATCATCAATCCTATGTCCTGGACAACACCCGAGTTGGGTCTCGAAAAGCTCAAAAACTCTTTCGAGTAACCAATTCCCCGGGGGGCAGCAATGCCCCCCCTTTTTACATCTTGACATTTTAAAGCTTTTATGCTTATATTAAAGATAGCAAATGCACGAAAAACAAAAACCAATCGTTGTAAGCCACGAGCAAAAAAGACAAGAAAAAATCAAACAAACCCTTGGCGAAATCGAAAGCATCGATTTTGAAGTCATAGAAACTCCACAACTTCAAGAGTTCAAAGCATATCGTGCCGATTCAGAAGCAAAATTCGCCGCAACTCAGGCATCGAAACTCAAAGGCTACAAAGCAGCAAAGGCTAACGGCGGGGAAGCTCCGCTTCCATCTCTAACCAAAAAAGCAATTCGTGAAATCCAAACCGGCAGAAGAGAACTACAAGATAGCGACGTTATCTATAGCCGTATAGATTTTAATGAACAAGACGTAAGAGAAATCCGCGAAATTCAAACACAGGATGACGCCGAAAGAGGCCTTGAAGGCAAATACGACGAAGCAAAAGCTATCGAAAAACTTTTTGTTACCTATCTAAACAATTCACAATTCTTTACTTTGCAGGGCGAAAGCATCAAAACCCGCCTCGCCTCAGATCATGATGACTTAAAAAACGGCGTTGATATCTACTCCATAATCGAAGGCCAGCCAGACGAAAATGGCCGAGCACCAAGCTTGCTCATCGCCTTCGATATTACTTCCGCAAAAATGCCAGAAAAGCTCAAAAAGAAATTGACCAAAATTAGAAGCTCTGGCCGCCACGAACTTCATCCTGGCGAAACCCAAATCACATATTATGCCAAGCCGGGCGAAAACGACCCAGCCAAGCAAGAACGCGAATATCCAAAAACTCACGTCATTAGCTATACCCTAAGCCTAGGCGATCAAGCCCTAGAAGATGTTTTGAGCCAAACCGAAATCGACGAAAACGGTCTTACTGAAAATGGTATCGACAAGATGCAAGACATCAAGCTTAAATTCTTGCTACAAATCCAAGCCCAAAACTACTACTATCTAGCCTCCACAGAAAAACAGCTAGAAGAACTCGAGGAACAAATCGACGACTATCCATACTCCAGATATGTCGAAGACGAAGAAACTAAGAAATCCGTTCAAGAAACAGAAAAGAAAATCGAATCAGCTACACGCTGGAGAAATAAGCTTCTCAAGATGATTGCAATCCTAGAAGATTCAATTCATGAAACCCAAAAGGGCATCCTTACCACAGATTTGCCTTCTACGGAAGCAACGATTAGATATATTCTAAAAAAACCAGAAGGCCAATTAACCGAAAAAGAAGTACGCACCGGTATTCAGCAGCTCCTATTTGAGCTTCAATCAGACTTCGCCGAAGACGATGCGTCGTATAGACAATTTACGGAAATCGCTAAGGAAGAAACTCAAAAGAAAGAAGAAGCTACTAGGGATATACAAATGCGCCGACGCGCCAAACTCCTTGGAGTCGCCGCAAATCAAAGCTCAGAGTAGCAACAAAAAATGCCTATTAATTAGGCATTTTTTAATTAATTAGTTTAAGCTTCTTCAATCATCGAAAGCTTTTCGCGAATAGAATTGAATTCGTCTTCGCTTAGGGAAAGGGTCTTACCTTGCTCCCAAGTCTCATCAAAAGGCATAAGATGAACGTGAGCATGAGGCACATCTGTACCGATAACTTTATAAAGCGTACGACGACCAGTAACCTCTTCCATATGCTTAGAGATATTCTTTACGGCAGCCCATAGAGCAACCCAGTCAACGTCAGATAGATCATAGATTTTGTCTACTTCTACCTTAGGAACAACTAAAGTATGCCCCTTAACTTCTGGATTAATGTCCAAAAAAGCCATTACGCGGTCATCTTCATAAATCTTGTAAGAAGGAATCTCTCCCTCAATAATTTTCGTAAAAATAGTAGCCATATCTATATGATATCAGAGTGCGCCGCCTACAAGGCTAGCAAGTAAGCTAAGAACAACAGGAACATAAGGAAGCAGGGAGACAACAATAAGGACTTTCTTGATAGTGCTCCTTGTTTTACCGAAAGACATAAACGAAAGAATGACGCCGACAAGAAAAGCAGCACCAACAACTAACATTAAAATATAGTAATAGGCGCTAGAATGCAGAGAAGAACAACCATGGCTAAGCGCACAGCCAAGCTCTGCTAGGAGAGAAAGGAACCAAAATCCAGCAATTACCGGCGCACCAAAATTAAGAATAATCGCCCAAGTCGCCATCTTCTCGTATTTACTGTTATCAATCGCAACTGGTATATTCGAAGTAGCTGGAGTATTTACGGTTGTATTTACGCCCTGAACACCCTCAGCAGGCTGAGTGTTAGCATCCTGAACCGACTGAGGCTGAGCTACAGGCTCTTCCTTAACACCGAGCCACTCGGAATCAGACATCCTCTTATTACTATCATCCATACCTAAATTATAACAAAAGCAAAAACACAAAAAATACAACCTGACGGTTGTTTTTTATTGTGGCGGAAGCGAGAGGATATAAACAATACGCCGTCGTCGCGAGCGACCGGGTATTGGACGAACCTTGGCTCTCATCCTCTCTTCGCACAATAAAAAATACAACCTTACGGTTGCTTTTTATTGTGGCGGAAGCGAGAGGATTCGAACCTCCGAGACATTGCTGCCCACACGATTTCGAGTCGTGCGCCTTCAACCACTCGGCCACGCTTCCACTTCTTATCTTACCATAAAAACCAGACCATAACCAAACAGGGCAGCGCTATTATTGATAGCAGAGAATATTTCGAAGACAAAATCGCCTAGATGGGCGTTTTCTTGTTGTCTCAGCGCTATTATTGATGGCAAATTATTATTTGAAAAGAAAATCCCCTAGGTGGGTGAGTTCTTCGTTTGAAGCGCGATTATTGATCGAGCGAACAGTTATTTCGAAGATTAAAATGTCTAGAAGGGTATTTTCTTGTTGCGCAGCGCTATTATTGATAGAGCAAGCAACAAAAAATGCCCTAATAGGCATTTTAAATTCGAAATATGGTACACCCGATACGATTCGAACGTACGACCTTTGGCTCCGCAAGCCAACGCTCTATCCAACTGAGCTACGGGTGCATATGTGGATTTGGCTACTTTGTAACCAAACATCCACCTGTTCAATAGATTAAATGAACATCTACGAAAGCCTTAACCCTCGCGATAACAACTATTATAGCACATTTTCTCAAGAGATGCTATACTAAAGTTACATATGGCAAAACAAGCGAAGAAATCCAGTCTAAAACCAAAAATCCAAAAGGTCAAAGCAAAGTTCTTTGCGACCTATTACAGTAACCCAGCCAAAGATTTAAAGATTATCGCCGTCACTGGCAGCCACGGTCGTACCGAAACTGCGCATCTTATCCAAGAGATTATCCGCAGCCGCGACCCCAAGGTCGGCCTTATCATTGATCCAGAATCAACTTCTAGCTTATACAAGCAGCTCTTCAAGGTCTGGCGCTCTGGAACCGACCATGTAATCGTTACTGCTTCCAAGGAAGCTATTGCCAATCATTTCTTCTATCAATTGCCATTCTTTGCCGTTGTAGTCACAGAGACTAGTGCAGAGCAAGACGAAGACGTAAAGTCTATCCTCTTCAATAAAGAGCCGTACTTCGCAATTCTTAACCATGACGATCCAAACTACGCTTTGTTCCAAAGCTTCCCATCAAAGTCTGCTACTTTGAGCTATGGTCACGACAATGACGCCGATCTTCGCATTAACCGTTCGAAGCTTTACAAAGTTGGCGCCGAAGCTAACTATAGCTACCAGAACTGCAAGTTCGACCTCGCCACCTATATTACAAGCGAGCAGTCCGAAAACTACATGGCAGCCGCAGCTCTTACTGCACTCGCAATTGGCCTAGACATCGACACTATCGTTGATGGTATTGCCAATTACGAACCAACCAACCCAACAACAATCGCTAACGATCAATCCGAACAATTCTAAAATGATAAATCAAAAACTTCTTGTTTCTGGTGCGCAATTTTTTGCCGATGATTTCAAAATCAATCCATATTACAACGATTCACAAATTAACCGCGAGAAAGCTATCCGCGAGCACCAAGAAATCGTAAACTGTTTCAAACAAGCTGGTATTGAAATTATTCAGGTCAATGCTCCAGCAAATTGCCAAGACGGCGTCTATACTGCAAACTGGGCCATCACAAAAGAGGGCAAGGCAATCATGTCACGCCTACCAAAAGCCCGCAAAGACGAAGAGCCTTATGCAAAAGCCCAGCTCGAACAACTTGGTTACCAAATTTTTGAAGTTCCAGACAATATGTTGTTCTCGGGTCAGGGCGATTCGCTCCGCTGCGGAGAATATCTATTTGCTGGCTCCGGCTACCGTTCCGAACCTGCCGCACAACAATTTGTCGCAGATGCTTTGGGTTTAAAACTTGTTCAGCTACATGCTGAGCCGCAGTTAAATGAAGATGGAACAGTGCATATTAATCCAGAAACCGATCACGCTGACTCCTTCTTCTATGATCTAGATTTGGCTCTATCTGTAATCGACGAGAATACTATCGCTTATTGCCCAGAGGCTTTCGATCAAGAATCTATCGACAAAATCGAAGCTACCCCTGTAGATAAAATCCGCGTTAGCCTCGAAGAAGCCCAAGAAGGCTTCGCCTGCAACCTTGTCAGTACTGGCAAATATGTCATTATGTCCAACCATGCGCCAAATTTCCAAAAGGAACTAGAAGATAGAGGTTTTATCTGCCTTACTCCAGATGTTACTGAGCTCAAAAAAGGTGGCGGATATATTCGTTGCATTAGCCTTTGGCTAGATTAACAAAAACACCCCCTAGAGCAGGGGGCGTTTTTTATTTCTTGATTTTCTTCAAAGCTTTGCGAATCTCATCTTCTTCGTAATAAGCGTGAGGGCCATCTGCGCGTTCAATCGTTTTCTCATTACCTTTACCAAGGAAGAGAATAGTATCGCCTTTCTTAGCCATTTCGCAACATTTAAGAATTGCCGTCGGACGATAAAGTTCCATAAACAAATCTTCGCCGTCTTTCTTGCCGCTCTTTCTGGCACCCTTGGCAATCTGCTCAATGATCTCTGCGCCAGGCGTATCGCGATCGTCTTCCTCTGTAAGCATTACGATATCCGCATATCTACCAGCAATTTCGCCCATCGGCTCACGCTTACTTGGATCGCGACGACCGCCAGCAGAGCCAAACATTACAATAAGGCGTCCCTTGGTAGCCTTCTTCATATCTGGAAGCAACTTCTCAAAAGCATCTGGCGTATGGGCATAGTCCATCACTACGGTAAAATCTTGCTTCTCGTCAATCTTTACCATACGGCCTTCAACCGAAGTCAAAGCATGAACACCATCTACGATTTCTTTGTCACTTAGGCCAAGCCTCTTGCCAACAGCAACACAAGCCAAAGAGTTATAAACATTAAACTGACCACCAATCTGCGTCTTGATCTCTAGATTTTCTAGGCTAGGAATCTTGTATTCGACGGAGTAGGGCGAGAGCTTAATCTTGTCGGCCTTCAAATCGCCATATTCGACACCATAGGTAATAAAATCATCAATATCCGATTCAAAATACTCTGCAGACGGATCATCGGCGTTAATTACGCCGTAGCGCGCCATCTTGAATAGCTTGCGCTTTGCATCGCGATACCTCTCGAAAGTCTTGTGGTAATCAAGATGTTCATGTGTAACGTTAGTAATAACAGCGATATCAATCGGTACACCAATGGCACGATGCTGCGCCAAAGCATGAGAAGTAAGCTCCAAAACAAGATATTGAGCCCCAGAATCTGCAATTTTCTTGATACGCTGATTCAAAAGATTAGAATCAACAGTGGTCATATGCTCAACTTGCTCATGAATCTCGTCGACACCCCAACCGACAGTAGTCATAAGACCAGCCTTGCGGCCAGCATTATTAAGCATCTTCCAGATCATAAAAGATGTAGTTGTCTTGCCATTTGTGCCCGTAACACCGATAACCGTCAATTTCCTGCCAGGGAAGCCATAGCGAAGGGCATAGACACTAGCCTTACCAATATGATAAGGAATCGTCAAACTATCATAAAACGGAATTTTTTCCTTTAAACCCATAAAATACCTCTATAAATCTTTATTTTATTATACTTCAAAAAGCATTAGTTTTAAACATAAGCATTGACATTTTCAAGCGCTTATGGTATAATTCAATAGTCTAATAAATTTTATCCAAATAGGAGGGTGGATATTATGTTAGAAGTATTATTTGCTCTGGCTCTTTGTACCGCACTTATCGTATATGTCATTCCTACGCTCAATGACCTCTCGAAGGCCATTAAAGACGAAGCGGAAAGAGTACATAAGGAAGGCCTTATTAAGACCGACGGCGCATTCTGGTCTCCGGACCAGGAATACATCAAGCCAAAGCACTGAAACCCCGCCCCCGCGCGGGGCTTTCTCTTGTCTAAAAAAATATTAGCACTCAATGCTTGACAGTGCTAATTTTAGCTACTAAACTAGAATTATCACCTTAAACAGGAGTTAAAAATGTCAATTAAACCACTAGCCGACCGTGTTGTCGCAAAAAAAGAAGCTGCAACCACTACGACCGCATCCGGCATTCTCCTTGGCGAAGCTAAAGAGAAATCAAATCTTGCAATTATCGAATCGGTAGGCCCAGACGTCAAAGCCGTAAAGAAGGGCGACAAGATCATCTATCGTGATTATTCCGCCACCGAAATCAAAGTAAATAATGAAGAATATCTAATCATCAAAGAGGAAGATATCCTCGCAACTTTATAATTAAGAATTATTTTATAGTAGTTTCTCGGGTCGCTTAATCCGGCCCGTCGTTACGGGCGAATTAAGCTAGATTCTCGTCGTAACTGCGAACGCCCGAGAAACAACATATAAAATTTTCTTAAATTACAAAGTAAAGCTCTTTTAATCATCCTCAAACCAAGAGCAGAGAAAATCTGTCTTTGCTCATATTATCGTAATTTGTGGTTTTTGCTTTAAACTTCTTAAGTATCCGCAGTTACGACGAGGACAAAGTTCAATAACCCTATAACGATAGGCGTTATTGAACGACTTAAGAAGTTTAAAGTAAAAACTATAAATAGGATTTATTATGGCAAAGAAAATTTTTTACGACGAAGATGCCCGCGAACGCGTACTTGGCGGCGCTAAGGCTCTCTATGATGCTGTCAAAGTAACTTTTGGCCCAAAGGGTCGCAACGTTGTTATTGATAAGGGCTATGGCGCTCCAACCATTACCCATGATGGCGTAACTGTCGCCGAAGCCGTCGACCTAGAAAACAAAGACGACGAAACTCTTGGCTACCAGATTGGTGCAAAACTTATTAAGTCTGCTGCCCAGAAGCTAAATAAAGCTGCTGGTGACGGCACTACTACCGTAACTGTTCTTACATACAACATCATTGCTGAGGCAAATAAGCTTATCGCTGCTGGCCACAACCCAATGGAACTCCGCAAGGGCATCGAAGCCGCTGGCGCAGAAATTATCAAGGGCATCAATAATACGGCAGAGCAGGTTGCTGGCGACGACAAGAAAATCGCCGAGGTTGCAACTATCAGTGCTGGCGATGCAGAAATCGGCAAACTAATCGCTGACGTTATCGAGAAAATCGGCAAAGATGGCGTTGTTACCGTCGAAGCAGGCCAGGGGCTCGAAATGCAAAGCGAAATCACTGAAGGCTTCACTTATGATAAAGGCTTCGCTAGTGCCTTCTTTGTAACCGATGCAAATCGCCAAGAAGCAGTCTTCAATAAGCCAGAAATTCTTCTTACAACCGAGAAAATCTCTTCCGCTAACGACATTGTTCCATTCCTAGAAAAGATGGCACAGACTGGCCGCAAAGATCTAGTTATCATCGCCGAAGAAGTTGAAGGTGAAGCTCTAAGCATCCTCGTCCTCAACAAGCTCAAAGGCGTCTTTAACACCCTAGTTCTCAAGGCTCCAGCATTCGGCGATCGCCGCAAAGAAATTATGGAAGACATCGCAACTCTTACTGGCGCAATCGTCGTAAACAAAGACAAAGGTCTAACTCTAGAGAACGCAGACCTCGACGTTCTTGGTTCCGCTCACAAAATTATCGCAACCAAAGACGAAACCACAATCGTATCTGGCAACGGCGACAAGAAGAGCGTCAAAGAACGCATCGAGCAAATCAAGGCTCAAGCCGAAGCAAGCACTTCAGACTACGAAACAGAGCAGTTCAACAAGCGCGCAGCTGCACTCGCAGGCCGTGTCGCCATTATCAAGGTTGGCGGTGCAACTGAAACCGAAATCGACGAAAAGAAATATCGCGTCGATGATGCTGTTGCAGCAACCAAGGCCGCTCTCGATGAAGGTATCGTCCCAGGCGGCGGCGTAACTCTTGTAAACCTAAGCAAGACCATCAAAGAAGACAACGCAGGTGCAACCATCTTGAAACGCGCCCTCAAGGCTCCATTTGTCCAGATCATGGAAAATGCCGGCCTCAACAGCCAGGCCCTCCTCGCTCAGGTAGAGGCAGCAAAGGATGGCCAGGGTATCAACGTTATGACCCCAGAAAAAGGCCTTATTGACCTCAAGAAAGCTGGCGTTATTGATCCAGCTCGCGTTACACGCGAAGCAGTCCAAAACGCAACCAGCATCGCAGCTACAGCAATCACCATGGGCGCTCTCATGGTAGATATTCCAGAAAAGGAAGCAGCAGCTCCAGCTGGCAACGGCATGGGCGGCATGTACTAAAGCCCAAAAAACTCCGCTCCGAAAGGGGCGGTTTTTTGTTGACAAGAAAAAGCCCCAAACTTTTTAAGCTCAGGGCTTTTAACTACTCTATTTCTTTGGCATCTGAACACCAAGTCTATCAATGGACTCAACTACGAAGAGAAGAGCTTCGGCGCGAGCCTTTTCGTCCTGGATGCCTTTTGCTGCATTATAAGCACCCTCAATGCAAGACTTGTCGTTTGTTGTCTCGATAATTTCCTTGTAGATAAGGAATTTCTTTTCTACTGGAAGATCAACTTTCTCGATGATTGGGCGTAGATCGGAAAGGGCAGAAGCCTTTACGCGGTCCAAATCTGGATCACCATAGAATGCCTTTGTTTCTGGCTCACCGAGTGGAGCTGTAGCATTATTCATGAAAGCAGGCATAGCTGGTGCTGCAGGAGCAGCAGGAGCTGGAATTACTGGAGCAGCTAGAACTGGTTTGCCACCCTTGCCGCCATTATTTCCACCATTACCGTTAGAACCTTTTTTGATACGATCTTCAATCTGAGCAACAGCTTCAGTGCTATCTGCCTCAGTAGCCTTTGAAGCATTCGTGATGTTGTTGATTGCTTGCTGTAGCTCGTCCTGAGCTGCACCATTATTATCCATTTTACCCACCTTTTTATCTCTAAATACTTACCTTTAATATTATCACGCTTATGCTAAATTCGCAAAATCCTTACGATATGATCAAGGAGATCAAGTTTCACAGGCTCCATTGGTAGATTCTCGCCAAACATATCTACAATTTCCTCGCCTTGAGTCTCTGGGAAGAAGACATTGTTTCTTGGATAGAAGCGTTTCTTTGGTGTAAGAACGATGGAATAGTGGTTATCTTCGTTCAAAATGCCGAAAGATTTAAAATCTTCAAACTTGTACAAATGATTACCTTCAGTAAGACCGTCGCTCGAAAGCGTATAGTGAAGCTTCCTAGGAGCGCGGAGCGTGTAGAGCAGAAGTGCAACTACGCCAATTACGATCAAGATGCCAAAGCTCCAATCTTTCATCCAAATCGCAAGCGCCATCAAAGCCGCAACGACAAGTACTAGAATTACATACCACCAAGCATTTTTCTTGCGAGGAATATATTCCTTCGCTTCCCAATTGATTATCTTCTTTGCTCCCATAATACATCCATTATACCATGAGCGCTATCAAATACTAAACCACAAAAAACGTCCAGGAAAACCTGAACATCTTTTGGCGGAGGGTGAGAGATTCGAACTCTCGCACCAGCTTTCGCCAGTCTAACGATATAGCAAACCGTCCCCTTCAGCCACTTGGGTAACCCTCCAGTACCTCTTATTTTAACACACCTTAGTCCGTAATTGTAGAGTATTTTACAAATTACAACGCATATGCTATAATTTATGCAACTTATAAGGAAAGTTTTAAGATAAAATGAAGCAAATCGCAAAAAAAGCAGGGCTAATTGTAACTGGTATTGCTACCGCTATCGTGCTTTCGGCCGGTAGTGCAATGGCTCTAGATATTACAAATATCTCTGGCAACGATAACCCAGCACAGGCTGGCGCAGAAACCGCAAAAGCAAACGGCATGCCATCTGAACTAGTTGGCGTCGATGGCGTCTTTAACAATCTTACTAACACTGTCCTTTACGCCGTTGGTATCATTTCCGTTATCATGCTCATCTACGGCGGTCTTCGCTATGTTCTATCTGGTGGCGACGCATCCAAAGTTACAGCCGCAAAGAACACGATCATCTACGCAATTATCGGCCTTATCATCGCAATCCTAGCCTACGCAATCATCAACTTTGTAATTGGCGCAATCGGAAGCGTAAGTCAATAATACAAAACCAAAACCGCTCGAAAGGGCGGTTTTTTGTTACTTCTTAAATCGTACGCGCTAGCAGAAGAGCAGAGACATTATTCGCGCCCACGCGCCTAAACAACTCCGCAGCAGCCATCATAGAGCTTCCTGTCGTCCATACATCGTCTAGCAACACATACTGCTTGTCTTGATCAATGCACCCAGCAAGCCTATAGGCCTCCGCAGCCTGAAGTTTTCTTTGATCCGAACTTGCACCAACTTGAACCGTATTTTTAGCCCTTGCGAGCAAATTTAATGCCTTACATCCGCTAGCTTCCCTAAGTCTCTTAGCCAGTCATTCAGTCTGGCCAAAGCCACGCTCTCGCACGTGCTTCATAATCGTTGGAAGCGGCACAATAATAGCATCCTTATCGAATCCAACTAACTCTCCAATTAATTCTACAAGCTTCGCCCCGGCTGCCTTGTTCGAATTGTATTTAAATTCCGAAATCAATTCTTTCAAAACACCGCGTCTTTCGCCTAAACAAAATTGAAAGCGGAAGGGCAGGCCACAAACAGAACAGAAACCATCATTCAAAACCTTGCCGCATTTTAGACACTTGCCATAGCCAAGACTCATGTTTTTCTTACAACAATCACACAAAATATCACCGCATTTACAGCAATTCAAACAGAATAAAGGACAAAATGTGTTCGGCAAGACAAATCTAATTGTATTTTTCACAACACCTCCTCTTTATATCTTGATTTTAGAGGAAAAGCCCCATATAATAAAGCTTAAGAGTGTAATAGTGGAGGAAAAAATTTATTATGGCTCGAAAACAAGACGAAATGAGCTTAGACGATGAGCTTGCCGCCGCTTTCTTGCAAGAGGATGGCGTATCTGCTTTGACCGCCGAAGAGGAACCTGTGGAAGTCCCCGACGACACTCCAGCAGAAGAAGAGCAAGTTATTGAAGAAGTTGAAGAAGATGACGAATGGGACGACGACGATCAGCTCCCAGGTCAGCTTGCAGTCGATGTTTACGAAACTGCTGATAAACTAATCATCAAGGCCCGCACTGCTGGTATCGAAAGAAAAGATCTTGATGTTTCTATCAACGATAACATCCTAACAATTTCTGGTGTTCTTAATAGCGGAGAAGACGACAAGGCTACTCAGTGGCACATTCAGGAATGCTACTGGGGCGAATTTAGCCGCACCATCGCTCTTCCAGTCCAGGTCAAAGAGAACGGCGTAGAAGCTATCCTAAAAGACGGCGTTCTAACCATCTCCTTCGAAAAGGAAAAGGTTGCAGCTCCAACCAGAATCCCAATCAACTAGGATCCATAAAAGCAAATAACTGCCCGAAAGGGCAGTTATTTTTATGACCGTAATATATTATTGGACCAACAAAAAAAGAAGCCCGAAGGCTTCTTTTTTCTAGAACATTCCAACTACGAAGTTTACAATCGCAAAAGCTAGAAGGGTAATTACTAGACCAATCACACTATACAAGATTGTATCCTTAGCTCGCTTAATCTTACCAGGATCGCCAGCAGATATCATCATAAATACGCCACCCATGATAATCATAATAACTGCCAGGATACCTACTACTAGGAAGACTATATTTAGAATATCCTTAACCTTAGCAAGAACACCATCCGTAGTGCTACCATTCATACACTTATCGTAATCAGGTCCAGAATCACCATAAGCCGCCTGACAAGCTGCTTGTTTTGTTTCAGCAGATCCAGCAAAACAAGGAACACTAGTAGCAAAACTGCCCGTAATAGCCAATACAATTGCCCCCAAACTAAGTAGAAACTTCTTCATTTATTCCAAAATACCCAAAACAAAGTTTACGATTGCGAAGGCAAGAAGAACAATAACTAGACCAATAATGCCATAAAGAATCGTATCCTTTGCTTTCTTGACCTTGCCTGGATCACCGGCAGAAATTACATAGAAGATACCACCAAGAATAATCATAATTACAGCAACAATGCCAACAACCATTACAATCCAGTTAATAATCGTACGAACCTCAGCATAAAGATCATTCTTTTCATTCGAACCGTCCATACATTCATTAAATGCCTGGTCGGTATCGGATTGAGTTCTACAAGTACCACACTTTGCAATCTTAGCCGGAGAACCACTATATTTAGTAGCACAGTCAACGCTTACTGCTGCGTAAGCATCAGGATGCAATTCGTTTGCGGCAAAAGCTACAAAACCCATACAAAGAACTGCAGCTAGATAATAACCAATTTTTTTCATTACTTTCATTTTTTCTCCTTAATTGAACAAAGATAGTACAAAATTTACAATCGCCCAAGACAAGAGCACTATTATTAAACCAATAATACCATAGATAATGGTATCACGAGCCTTCTTATTCTTGCCCGGATCGCCCATAGAGATAAGCATCAAGACGCCACCATAGATAATCATGATGACCGCCACAATGCCAACGACCATAAATACATAGCCGAGGATTCTTTGTACGTCGCTATATAGATCTCCAGAACCTGGGGTAGAGGAACCTGGATCAACTGCTTCAATGCCTTCATTGACCTTAGATTTCGCATCACCAAAGCCAGAAAGCAATCTCAAAACAATAGAGTTACTCAATTTACACTTCCTTTTATATTCTTAAAAATATTATACCATAACTACTAATTAGCATCATCCATAAGCTCTGTCAAAAAACCGCCATTTCTGGCGGTTTTAATAAGCTTTTCTAATTAGCCCTGTACCATCTGAAGTACGAAGTTGATAATCGCAAAGGCGAGAAGAGCAACGATAAGACCGATGATACCATACATGATAGTATCCTTTGCTTTCTTGACCTTGCCTGGATCGCCAGCGGAGATAGCGTAGAAGATACCACCAATGATAATCATGATAACTGCGATAAGACCAACTACAAATGTAATACCGTTGATGATAGTACGAATTGTAGAGTTAAGATCGGTCGCAGTGCAAGGATCGCTTGAGCTTAGAATAGTGCCAAGGCGAGCACAGTCAGACTGAGACTTGCCATAGAAGCTAACAGAACCAGCCTTCTTATTGTTAATATTCAATAGGCTTGCAGTTTCTGCGGAAACATACTGTGATCCACAAGAAACGGTAAAGTCATTAGTTGCTTTGTCTGATGCGATTAGGTTGTAACGACCATCGCAGAGACCATTACCAGCAGCGAAGATTGGCGCAGCAATTGCCAAACCGCTAAGCACTGTGAGGGCAAGAACCATCAAAGCTTTTTTAATCTTATTCATTTTTCTCCTTTAATTATTTTAGAGTAGTTACTAAAAATATAACATAAAACTCAAAAAATAAAAATGCTAAAAACTATCTTAAATATTAGCGAGCACAAAATTAACAATTGCACCAGCCAAGAGAACGATAATTAGGCCAATAACACCGCCGAAGATTGCTTTCTTACCCTTGGTAATCTTGCCCGGATCACCAGCAGCAGTCATCATCGAAACACCACCATAGATAATAGCAATAGCCGCAACAACGCCGGCCGCAATAAGAAGAATGTTAATAATATTCTGCGCAGTAGTACTCAAGAAGCCTTCAGGGTCATCAATTACATGACAGTTTGGATCAATATCACAAGGATTAGCGCCATCAACACCAAAAGTAGTAAAAATATGATTCATTGCATCTATCTCCTTATATTCCAAGACCATTTAGAACTACTGTTACGATAAAACCCGAAATCAAAGCGATTACAAGGCCGATGATTGCAGAAATAATAATCATCTTGGCTTTCTGGATCTTGCCCGGATCACCAAATGCAGCAGAGTACATCACGCCACCCCAAATAATAAAGCCAACCGAAGCAAGACCAACAGCAAGGGAAGCCCAGCCAATAATAGTCTTTACTAGATTCTCGACATTGGCAATATGACCACCGCCACTATAACCTTCACATCCTTCCGGATTCGTACATGACGTAGGGTCAACAGTAATATTAAAGCTTCCACCAGCACTAGAGCCAGATGCAAAGCATTGCTGTGGCACGAGAAGTAGAGCAACAAAACCAAGTACAATAATTACTTTAGAAATAATCTTTTTCATACTACAAACCTTTCGTCTGATTAATTACTAGGTTTACGATAGAGGCCGCTAAGATAACAATAACAACGCCAATTACAGAATTAATAATTGTCTTCTTGGACTTCTGAATCTTTCCAGGATCACCAGCACTAGTAGAATACTGAATTGCACCCCAGATAATCATAAGAATCGCCAAAAGACCGGCCCAAATGAAAGCTTTGTTCGCAACCGAAACAAAACCCGCCTTGACGGAAGAAGAGAACCAGCCAGATACTTCGCGGACTATACCAATAACTGCCGAAGCAGCAGTCATAATTGCGACACCGATCGCAGCGTTAGTAATCACTTTCTTACCTTTACCGACTTGTTGTTCGTTACTTCCAGCCGTCAAATATAAGAAACCGCCATACATCACCATAATAACTGCTACATAGTTAGCAATGCCAAGGAGCATATCTAGAATATTAATTGCTAGACCAACGACATATTCCTGAAGCTTATCTGCGCCACTGGTAAAATCTGGATTTTCTGGAAGACCATTACACCAAGTATTAATACCCAAAACTTCTGGAGTACAAGCCGCATTTACTGGAGCAGCGAAATTAACTACACCAAATACAGCAGCCGCAAGTATACAAATAGAAGCTAAAAACTTTTTCATTACTTTCAATCCTTTCTAGTTTGGAATCAAGAACTGTATTAATACATTAATCAACATAAAGAAGACGAGACCAATCACAATTTCCAAAATGCGCTTCTTTGCGGTAGCAACACGAGAAGGATTATCGCCTGCGGTAGCCCAGATGAAGCCAGAATAGACAATAAAGCCGGTACCAGCGATGAAAATAAGAGCAGTAAGGATATTAGCCAAATCTTGAATCATAGTCTCGATGCCTTTATCACCACACCAGCTCGATGGTAAAATGCCAGTCTCGCAAGATGCACCAGAGCCAGAAGTGCTAGACGAACCAGAGCCAGAAGCAGCTGGATCAGCATATACATTCGTATAACCTACAAAAAGAGAAGAGAAAACAGCCATCATAATGGCCAACGCAAAAAATTTCTTTTTTACACTACCAAACTTATTCGACTCTTTGGCCGACTGCTTCTTTATCACAAACCTCTCCTATTAAGCTTAGTAATATATTATCACGGTGCACACTTTTTTAGCAAACCTGCAAACATAAGCAAAAATGATACCAAATTGATATAATTAAAAACGTAAGAAAGGGTAGGACTAGCACTATATATTATATGCGATTGACCTTGACTAAATCGCTTATGTGTGCTATAATTAGACGCATTATGAAGAAGTTTTGGCGAGGTGCCATTCTTTCCGTTTTCGCTATGTTGCTTGGCGTTTTTAGCTTAAGCGCCCCTGTTTTTGCCGACCCAACCCCTACAAATCCTACGCCAGAAACTCCAGCAGTTACTGCTCCAGAAGACAACACTACAACTACCATAGAGTCAAATGGTACAGAAGATCCAAAAAGCTGTAGCAAACAAGCTGGCGGTCAGGCCTGGTTTATCTGCCAGGGCACTGGTACTCTTGCAAATCTTATCGATGGCGCATATGGCCTTCTTGAATACTTAATCAAAGTCGACCCTCTGCCAACAGAGGAAAACGCCCCATTTAGAGTCGTTTGGAATTATTTCCGCACCATCACGAACAGCCTCTTTATTGTTGTGCTTCTTATCTGTATTTTGTCCCAAATTACTGGTTTTGGCATCAACAATTACGGTATCAAAAGGGCACTTCCACGCCTAGTTATTATCGCTATCGCCGCAAACCTTAGCTATCTACTATGCCAAGTTGCCGTAGATTTAAGTAATATCCTTGGTCACGGACTAAAGGATTTCTTTGCTTCTATCGAGACGCAAGCTATCGCAGACGGTACTATTAATACAGAAAGCGCCGTTAATGCTAGCGCACTCGTTTCTAAGATTCTTGGTATCGGTGTTGCGACTGTCGTAGCCGGCACCGCCGTTCTATCTCAAACTGGTGGCTTCACTGGTATTATGTGGCTAATCCTTCCAATTCTTCTTACTGGCGCTCTTGCTGTTATTAGCGCGATTGCAACCATGGCTGCACGTCAGGCCCTTATCTATCTATTAACTATGGTATCGCCACTCGCTATCATCGCTTACGCCTTGCCAAACACTGAATCGTGGGCAAAGAAGTGGTACGCATTACTCTTACGCATGCTCATTTTCTTCCCAATGTTTGCCGTTATGTATGGTGCATCTCACCTCGCAGGTTTCGTCGTCATGACATCTGCAAACGTCAACGATGAAAGATATGAACTTCAGCTCGTACTTGGTTTTGCAATCCAGATTCTACCTCTATTTACTTCTATCTCGCTCATGCGTATGTCTGGTACTATCCTTGGCAAGATCAGCGACATCATCAACAAGACAACCAAGCCAGCTACTGCCTCCTTCGGTCGTTTTGCCGAAGCAAGGCGCAGAAATACTCTCGCACGCCAACGCTCAGGCCTTGGCCGTGGTGCCGGTATGCCACACAACCGTCTAGCTCAATACCTCGAACGCCGCCGCAACGAGCTTTCCGTCGATACCGCACTTCATGAACGCACTGCAAAAGAGAGCGGTGAAGCAAGTTACTATCGTAATGCACGCAACCGCAACGGTCGCTACAACCGCCGTGCCGCTACGTATTACATCATGCAAGAAAACAAGCTCAACAATGCCAACGAAAGAATGGAATTTGATACCAAGATGGATAGTGGCCTTGCCGAAAACGAAGTTACTGCAGGTTATCGCAATATTGTCCGTCAAGTTAACACTCATCTCCAAGAAGACGTTACTAGAAAGGCTATTGCTCAGGCGCACCGCAATGATGTCGCGCACAAGAACGCTTCTGGCGCTGCTACTAGAATTCGTGAAAGTCTTGAAGATCAAGGCGACGCAGCAGGCAACCTCAGCAACGAATCTCTACGCATTCGCAACATGGTCGCAGAAAGCTTTGGTATTCACCCAGGCGACGCTGCGGGCTTCGAACATGCTCGTAGTATCCTAATTTCCGACGCTATTGCTGACCGCCGCAAGGTTGACTCCGACTCTGTTAAACGCCATGCTGATCGTTTCGCAGAAACTCGCGCTGGTCGCGGTATTATCGATGAAGTAGAGAAGACTCTTGGCCGTCAGGGCGAAGGTTCATCCGCACGCAACCTCACTGCAGCCGAGCTCGAACAGTACAAAGCAAACGTTGCCAATATCGACTACACGATCTTCGATGCAGCTTTGCCAGAAATCTCAAGGCGTGGCGACCATGGCGATATCATGGAAATCTTGCGTAACTATAGCGGCAACATCAAGGATAGCGGCGACCTCAGCAACCCTCAGGACCTCAAGCTTATGACCGCTCAGAAACACCTTGTAGATAGCGTCATGACCTTGAAATCGGATAACGAGCCAGTCGCTCTCTGGTCAAAGGCTAACAACATCCGTCGTTCTATGCACGATCAGGGTGTCGAAATCGAAGGCTACATTAGCTTCGAAGACTTTATCCAGAACCGCAGGCTAGCTGGTGACCGCGACGACAGCGCATATAGCAAAGTCGGACGCTCCTTCCTTGTTAAGGATGAAAAGAATAAAGGTCTCGTCAAAACTCAAGACCGCACTGTCTTCAAACAGCTCCTCAAATACAAACAAAGTGGTGTTCTTGAGAACAGCGACTTCTTCTTCGATACAAAGGATATTCGCGGTAGCATCTCGTCCGGCGAAATGGATGGTGAACTTCTCAATAACGCTCTCCGTCTCGTTACAAACGGTTTCGATATGGGCAAGATCGAAGACGGCGCAGACGCTGCATCTATTCAGGCTCTCGCGGCACGTCAGAATGATTACTTCAAGACGGCAGAGAACAAGCAAGCTGCTTACGAATACGTTTCGGAAATCGTTGGTGGTATGAGCGCAAAACAGCTCTCTACATCAAAGTCTACTGCAATTCTAACGCTCAGCCGCATGCTTGCTGCTGTCGATGGTAGAGTACACGATATTACTTATCGCGACGATAAAGGTGTCCTACGCCACGAGGCTATGAGTACGACCCTTATCGAATTACTCACAAAGAACCATGCAATCGAGGAACTACAGTCTCGCTCGAACAGCTCGATGAGAAGTGGCATGAACCCAACTGTCGCAAAGCTTGTCGGCGTACTCAGTCCAGACAATTAAATTGCATTCAAAAATCCCTCTATAACAGGGGGATTTTTGTTGCTTTTTGCGCCTTTTCACAAAACGCTCATACTGTAAAAATATAGTGGATTATGTTAAAATATAGGCATATATGGCTGTGCATACGGTTCCACAAGACGTCGAAACCGATGATAAGATTTTGGGTCCTTTTAATATACGTCAGTTTATCTATCTTATTATCGTCGCCGCATTAATTGGAGTGGGTTATTTATTAGCCCAGATATTTATTGGTCTTATCGTAATCGTCATTCCACCAGCAATCTTTTTGCTTGTTTTGGCACTTCCAATCAAGAAAGATCAGCCAATGGAAACCTATCTTGCTGCCAAAATCTCTTTCCTTTTCAAAAACAACAAACGCATCTGGATGCCAGGGCAGTCCGAAACCACTATCGAGATTGCTGCACCAAAAAAAGTCGAAGAAGATCGCACCAAAGGTTTCTCTCAGGCAGAAGCCATGCGCCGTCTATCTTTCCTTGCAGATATCGTCGATACCGAAGGTTATGCCATCAAAGGCAACAACCCAAATTTGCCATTCAATGACGAAATTTATGCCGAAGCAGATAGCATCGTGGATATTTATGATGCAGACAAGAGCACAAACCTAAACAATACTTTGGATAGTAACAACGCTTCTCGACACCAAGCTCTAGTAGAGCAAATGCGCAATGCTATCGATAACTCTCATAACCTAAAAGCGCAAAACGCTTCTATTTCTCATAGCACGCCAGCTCAGCCATCCGTTGCAAGCTTTGGCCCAGCTACTGCCGAACCAGCTCAGAAAAAAGAGCCAGTTTTGCCAAGCACGACTTTCTCCAAAGTTCCACAGCTTCCAAGCGCTCCAGACTACTACGAAACTCAGCAAGAGAAATTTAATCCAGTCAATATTCCTGCCGCTACAGCTCCAGCACAACCAAGCATGCCAGCAGAGCAGCAGAATCCAGCACCAGCCCCAACCAATTCTCCAGACATGGTAAATCTCGCCAACAATGAAAATCTTTCCGTTGAGACTATTGCGAAAGAAGCTAACCGCATTTCGCAAAAGCAAAACAACAGTAGTGATGGGGAAGTATACATTTCGTTACATTAAGGAGTTATAGATAAATGCAAAACCAAGGACCACAAAACTTTAGCGCTCCACAAGCGCAAGCTATGCCTCAGCAAATGCCTACTGCTATGCCACAGCAGAGCCAAGCTTTTCCAAACCAAGCCCCACAGCAAGGCCAGGCTATTTCTAGCGCACCAAACCAGCCACAGCAGCAACAGCAGCCAAAACAGGTAAAGCAAAACCCAAGTTCTACTCAAGGCTCGCTTCAATTCTCCGAGCTTCGCGACTCCATGGTTATCATGAAGGACGGCTCTTTCCGCGCAGTTATTGCTTGTAAATCTATCAACTTCGACCTCATGGCGAACAATGAGCGCGAAGGTGTAGAAATGTCTTATCAGGACTTCCTAAACTCCATCAACTTTACGATTCAAATCCTTATCCGTTCTCAGCGTATCGATATTCGTCCTTACATCGATAAGCTCGAAAACCTCCGCCGTAACGAAGACAACATGCTCCTTGGTCGCCTTATGGACGATTACATCGACTTTATCGATGAACTTTCTCAGGAAGCAAACATTATGGATAAATCTTTCTTTGTCGTTGTTCCATATTACAGCTCCAAAGAAGCAGAGAAGGAACTTACTGAGACCAAGAACTTCATGAAGGCTATGTCCAAGAACCAGGGCACAACCGTTTCTCGTATTAATCGTGACATCTACGATAAAGCTATTACCGAAATTAACAACCGCTGTGATTCCGTAATCCAGGGTCTATATAGCATCGGTATTCATGCTGTTCGCCTTAACACAAGTGAACTTGGCCAGCTCTTCTATAGCTTCAACAACCCAGACGATGCAATCCGTCAACCACTCGGTGACTTCAACAAGCTATCTGGTCTTTATGTAAAGAAGGCAACCCCAGAAGAGATCGCCGAAATCAGAAAGGCTCAAGGAGAATAATCATGGCAAAAAAGCAAAATCTAAGCGCAGCAGACATCGCTTCACAATCAAAACTACAAGAAGAAATTGAGATCCAGAACGCGTTTGAGGTCGGTACAAGAACCCTCCGAGATTTTATTGCTCCAGCTTCATTGGAGTTTCACGGAGATTATTACCGCCTCGGTCAGAAATACGGCCGCACGCTTTATGTCTATGGCTACCCACGCAGCCTTATTACTGGTTGGCTTAGCTCAATTATTAACATCGACGAAGTTCTAGATATTTCCATGTACATCTACCCAACAGATAGTACAGTCGTCATGAAAAACCTTACCAAAAAGGTTACTCAGCTCGAAGCAAGCCTAAACCTCAACGCAGAAAAGGGTAAAGTTCGTGATCCAGAACTAGAACACGCCCTCCAGGATGCTGAAGCTTTGCGCGATGGCCTCCAGACCGGTTCCGAAAAGTTCTTCCGCTTCGGCCTATATTTTACACTTTACGCAGATTCTCTAGACGAGCTACAGTTCGTTCAGCACAAGATCGAAAACATTCTTGGCCAGCAGATGGTCTTCTCTAAGGTTGCTACTTCACAGCAAGAGCAGGGCATGAATTCTACTATGCCACAATGTACCGATCAGCTCCAGATTCGCCGCAACATGAACACTGGCGCTATCTCGACAACATTCCCATTCACATCTGCCGACCTTACCCAGGAAAACGGTATTCTTTATGGCGTTAACATGCACAACAATGGTCTCGTTATCTTTGACCGCTTCACGCTAGAGAACGCCAACATGGTCGTCTTCGCTAAGTCTGGTGCAGGTAAATCTTTCACCGTTAAGCTCGAAGCTTTGCGCTCCATGATGATTGGTACCGAAATCCTTATTATCGACCCAGAAAACGAGTATCAACGCCTTTGCGATGCTGTCGGCGGCTCATATATTCGCCTCAGCCTTAACTCTGAT
>JAZNRZ010000034.1:0-23701 GCA_045590975.1 Candidatus Nanosyncoccaceae bacterium
CCTCCGACTTCCATCAAAACGATGGCAAAAATCGCAATTAGATAATCCACCCTATGCTTGCGCATTAGCCGATCATCCCGCCGCTCATTGCCAAGAAGACGCCAAGCATTGCAAGAACACCACCAATAATCCAGAAACGCATAACCACCTTGCTCTCTTCCCAACCCTTAGCCTGAAGATGATGATGGAATGGCGCAGAAATAAATATCTTACGATGGAAGAATTTCTTGGAAAGAATCTGAATCAAAGAGCTACCAGCCTCGGCCACAAAAATGCCACCAATAACTGGAAGTAACAAGAAACAGTTCGTCATCATCGATACTGCACCTAGACCCGCACCAAGCGCAAAGGAACCAGTATCACCCATCATAAAGCGGGCTGGATGAATATTAAACCAAGTGTAAGCTAGAAGCGAACCAACGACCACAAAACAGAAACCAGCCAAATACCACTGTTCCTGAGCAAGCGCAATTACACCATACGCACCATAAGCCATCATTGAAAGACCGCCAGCAAGACCATCGAGACCATCAGAAATGTTTACCGCGTTACCCGTTGCAACCACTGCAAAGGCAAACAAAATAATCATTGGAATCGTGCCAATTTCTAGCGCACCAACAAACGGAATCTCGATCGAAGTCCAGCCAAGTTTTACGGCAAAGAACCAACCAAGCGCAGCGCCAAGAACGGAAATCATGGCAAACTTTACCGGCGCACGAAGACCAGCTACGGCGCTCTGCCCTGTTAGATTCAAAACATCATCAATAAAGCCAATCAAACCACCACCGATAAATGCAGCAAGCGGAAGCCAAGTCTGACCACGAACCAGACAACGACAAACAAGAACCGTAACAGGAACAGCAACAAGCATAATTACGCCAGCCATTGTTGGGAAATGTCTCTTAATCTTGTCAGCATGGAGCTTGTTCATGACGGACAATTTTTCGCCAGTCACAGCAACAGATTTTTGCTTCTTCCAAAGTTTGTGCTTGTAAGCAAAATTCGTATAGATTGGCGTTAAGAAAATCGAAAGTAAAAAGGCGCCGAGCGAAAGCATCAATTCATAGCCTAAACTCTGATTAATTTCGTTTAACATAATCCCTTTCCTAAGCGCCTGGCGCTATTCTTAAATATTCTATCATATAATTACTGAGCTGCGTGAAGACATCTGCCGCCTCATAACCCCATAGAAATGTCTCGCCATCAAGCCTTACAAGAATCGTATATTCTGGCAAAGAACCTTCCTTGGAAGACATACCAAAACCCGCAATGCCTACGATAGTTTTATCCGAAGTATAAGTGCCGTCGTCATTTAAAGTTTCACCCGTACCGGTCTTTGCGCCAATAATATAACCGGCCGGATCATTGTCGCCGCCATTATAACTACGAACTTCCTGAAGCATCCTGCGCATCGTTGCGCTCGTCTCTGCGCTTACTGCCTGATGATCTGCACCCTTTAGTTCGTTCGGCACATATTGACCATTCTGCATCGTACCTGCAATGATCGTCGGCTTATAATAAGTACCGCCATTAACCACCGAGGAGAAACCTGCGAGCACCTGAATCATCGTAATATTCATACCCTGACCAAAGCTCATGTTCGAATAACGCACTGCGTTACCTTCTGCGTCATCTGGACTAATTATTACGCCGTCCGCCTCGTAAAGACCCGAACCAGTATTCTTGCCTAGTGAATAGCGATTTGTTAAATAGTCATAAATTGTCGAGCGCGCCTGGTAAGAAATCGTACCGTCACTACCTAGCCTACGCACAACCTCTACCGTACCAGTATTCAAAGAATAATCTAGCGCCGTCTGGAAAGTAATTGTACCAAGATGCGCCATACTACCAAGAGCGTTCTGGATTGTAATATCGTCAACATCGGTATGACCAGTATTTACATAAGTATCCTCTGGACTAATAACGCCTTCGTTGATTGCTGTCGCATAAGTAAACGTCTTACAAATCGAAGCTGGCTCATAAGGCGAATCAGCCGGAATATTTCTAAAGACGTTACCATCGGTAACCTTGTAATAGTATTCTGGATTAAAGCTCGGATAAGTTGCCATCGAATAAATCTGGCCATTTTGCGGGTTCATTATAACAACGCTTGCGTTCTTGATCTTACCTTCGTAAGTATCATAGATACGCTTCAGAGCTTTCTCGCTCTCGCGCTGAACATTTTCATCAAGCGTCAATACTATCGTTTCGCCGTCCTGTGCAGGAATTTCGACATTCTCATCGCCAAGAGACAATGGAATTTCATTAACATCTGTAACCGTCTTAAGAAGCCCGTTTTTGCCGGATAGACGATCATTTTGTGCACCTTCGAGACCAGAGCCTACGCCCTCAGCATTCACGAAACCAAGCACCTGCGCTGCCATCTCGCCACGCGGATAGACACGCTTGGAAGTTTCCTTCTGTCCTACACCCTGAATATTTGCTTTCTTTACCGCTGCGACGGTATCGTAATCAACGCCCTTTGCAACCTCGACATACATATTAGTAAGGTCTTTCCAGACGTCATCCCAACTTATAATAAGCTTATCGCCGAGAATCTCAGTAAGCTTTGCTTGGGCTTTATCACGGTTTATAACATAACTTGGATCTACAAAAATCGTCCAAGTTCTTTCATTAAGAACAGCAGGTACGACTTCATTTTCGCCACTCTTCATATAGATCTCGCCGCGCTTTGCAAGTAGCTCATATTGCTTAACGCGTACGCTATTAGCGGCCGAAACATATTCATCGTGTTTAACTAGTTGCACATAAAAAAGCCTTGCACCAAAAACAACAAAAACAAGACTTAAAAGAAAATAAACAAAACGGTAGCGCTTGCCAACCATAAGAATATTATACGATATTTATCGCTCAACAAAAGCCGCACTATTTGCATCGACCATTGTTGATGCAACACTATTAGAATCCGCATCTGATGCCGCTGCAGTAATCTTCGCATTTTCTACCGCAAGTGCATCTCTTTGAGCTTCTAGCTCAGTTATTTCACTATTTACTTTAGCAACTTCCAAGTCATAATCTGTGACTTTGGAACTTTGCGAAACAAACATCAAGCCGATTAGTAATACAACCGCAGTCGTAAAAATTATATGACTAACTGGCCCCAGCGATAACTTAGAATTATGGCGCACAGAATTTCTGTTACGCATCCAAGGCGCTGAATTTGTCATTGTCATACTTCTACTCGCATTATAAGCTGACATTAAAATCCAATTTTTCCTATTTTTGTTTTTGTTTTAAGAGATAATTTGAAAATCTACTAAAGACACAAAAGGCTTTGGCTTATGCCGAGATTGAGAGAGATAGTTCTCGGCATAGCGGCCAAAGAAGGTCAAAAATAAATTGTGTTTTATACACACCCACAAATTATCTCGAGTGTTTGTTGCCCCGGTCAAAAGGCATAAAAAGTTTTAAATTTATCGGTCAAAATAAATTTAGAGAGAGATTTTTTGTTCTAAAAAGATATCGGTCAAAATAAATTTTTAGAGTTTACCAAGTTTATCGGTCAAAATAAAATGGTATTAAAAGGCTGTGCTCTTACGAGCGATTAGCGAAAGTTTACTTTAACTTTCTCTGCGCGGGACCTGTTGGTCACCATGATCTTTGCCATATGGCTCCTTTGTTTTTGTTTTTGTTATAACGATAGCGCCTTATTTACGAGCCACAGGCAACTATCAAGACCTAAATCTTCTCAGCCACCCTTAGCTTCGCACTTCTAGCGCGAGGATTGTAAACTAGTTCATCATCCGCAGCAACAACCGGCTTCTTAGTCAAAATCTTTAGCTCTGATTCAAGACCAAAACTACTTTCTTCCTTAAAGAAGTCTTTTACTAGACGATCTTCCAAGCTATGAAAAGATATAATACCTACTCTTCCGCCTTTATTTAAAAGTCTAGGCAGCAGAGGTAAAGTTCTTTCAATTTCACCAAGTTCGTCATTTACAGCAATTCTAATGGCTTGAAAAACCCTAGTAGCTGGATGAGTATGCGAATATGGCGACTTAGACTTTATGAATTCAGCAAGTTCAGTAGTTGTGTTAATCGGACGATTAAAGACGATTTCTCGCGCTAAAAGCTTAGCCCTACCAGGCTTTTCTTCTCCATAGCGCTCAAAAATATCGGCTAACTTTTTCTCGCTCCAATGATTCACAATTTCCCATGCATCCAAATCCTGAGATTCATCCATACGCATGTCTAGTCGTGCATCTTTTGTAAACGAAAAACCTCGCTCAACATTGTCTAGCTGCGGCGAAGAAACTCCGAAATCCGCCAGTATTAAATCAAATGTCCTTTTATTCTCCACAAAGCGTAGCGCAGTGCTATAAAAATCATCATGCACGATTTCCGGCTTCACCTTTTGGTACTTCGCATTGAGGTAATCGATTGCATTTTGATCCCGATCATTCAAGACCGAGTCTTTATAATTCTGCGTTACTTCCAAAATTTTATCAGCATGACCAGCATAGCCAGCGGTTAAGTCTAGATAACTTTCACCAGGCTTCGGCCCTAGATACTCCAAAACATCGGATAATAACACCGGAATATGAATTTCTTCCATTCCTTCATTATACATTTGCTCAAACCTGGGTATCAAGAAATTTCAGGTTTTTGTGTTTTTTGTTTTTTGTTTTATTCCTAAACACTTGTATAAGTTAACCAAAATCTGAACCGCGTATAGCAGATCACAACGATTTTGGCGTTGAGAGACTTAATTTGTGTGTGAGGTGAGATATATTTGTATTGGGAGGTGTGTATTTTGAGATGTGCTTATTGAATTCTGTTTCGCGAATTCCAATCGCGCCCAAAACTCCTTGATATCCAGATTCGAGCGATGTTAAATTGCCCAAAAATATCGAAGAAATTAATGATTTTTTCGCAAGCGAATCACTTCGCAGGTGCCGCCGCGCAGGCATTTGACTTCAATGTTTCTCTTCATAGTAGTTATGCCAGTTTTAATTTTTTCTTTATTTTTGTTTTAGTGGTTTTTGTTGTTTTTATTTTTGCTTTCCACTTGAAATAAGTATAAGCAATTTTTTAAAACTTTGCAAGTACTTTTAACCAAATTCGTATAAGTATTTTTTACAACCTACACTTAGCGTAGTGTGTAAAACTTTGGCACTATATATAGGGCTTGCACTTCTTTTACCTCTTATAGCTATATTTTGCGCAGGTTGGACAAGTTTGACTAGTTTGACAAGCTTGACTAGTTTGACAAAGTTAACCCGTCAAACCTGCGAACATGCAAGCTAGTCCAATCCGCAAACCTACACAAAAAAGAATAGCCCATCCAATAAATGAGCTATTCCGATTCTTTCTTTCTGTTCTTACGGCTATTTGCAGCCGATACAATGATTCTCTTAGGATTGTCATGAATAAGATCAGTCAAATAATTATTATCCTTTACAATCTTATCGAGCTTCGCGATCGCTTTGGAATAATATCCATCAGTCCTAATCTTGTGAATATCCGAGCCAAAGGCAAAGACGTAGCGCTTCTTGAGCATCTTCTTCAAGGTCTTCTTGGCCTCACGACCGTACTGCCCCATAATCGTTCCATAATTGCACTGGAAACGGATTCCCATATCAACGAGTCTCTCAATCAAAGTAAAATCTTTCTGGAAGCTAGTATAGCGTTCTGGATGAGCCAAGATAACCTTGTATTTCCTATTCATGAAGTTCAAGATATCTTCATAATCTTCAAACTCGCCACTCATCGGAAGCTCAATCAAAAGATAACGTGAATTAGCAAGGCCACAAATCTGTTTCTTCTTTAATAAGACATCGAGATCCTCGTCGATATACAACTCATTACCAATATATAGTGGCGTGCGAGAATCCTCTTCCTTAAGAAGATCCAAAAGTTGCCTGTTCTCTTTTAGCGAACTAACCGAATCCGTATCTGGGATATAGTGAGGCGTACAAATAATTGCTTCAGCGCCCTCACTCCTTAGCTGAGCAATAAGAATCTTGGATTCGGCAATATTTTTGGCACCGTCATCAATTCCCGGCAAAATATGCGAGTGAATATCTATAAAACTATAGTCACGATTCTTATTGTTAGCTAACATTTTTGGGATTAATCTTTAAGCAAGTCTTTTCCTTTTGTTGCCAGGAAGCACAGCGGTGGCTTTCTTTGCGACACTTTTTGGCTGTTCTTCGGCTTCTTCGTAATAGTTGTAATAATAGTTCGAGCCCTTTGAATGGCGAATTGCATTAACAATAATGCCAGCAAATGGAGCTTCAACCTTCTTGAGGTCATCAAGTACAGTCATCAAATCTGCACGGTTAGTCTTGCCGTTCCAGCAAACAACAGAAACAGCATCGACGAGCTTAGAAGCGACAATAGAATCCGCTAGGCCACCACATGGAGCACCATCAAGAATCACAATATCAAACTTCTTCTTAAGCCTCTTCATAACTTCTTCGGCACGCACAGAACCCAAAAGCTCACTTGGATTTGGTGGGCATGTACCACGAGTAATTACGCTTAGACCCTTGACGCTGGTCTTTTTGATGTATTTCTTTAGAGATTCTTCATCATTGCCATCAAGAAGCATATCAGAAAAACCACTCTTGTTCTTTAGGCAGAAAATGCGATGCAAGCGACCCTTTCGAAGATCACAGTCAACAAGTAGTACCTTGTGACCAGCCAAAGCATAGGCGCTAGCTAGGTTAGAAGAAACAAAGCTCTTACCTTCAGATGGATTAACGGAAGTAACAAGAAGACTCTTCATGCCCTTATCGATTGAAGAAAAGCTAAGGTTTGCACGAAGATTACGGATACTTTCGGAAGTACCAGCCTTTGGTAGATTTACAACAAGAAGCTCGCTGCCACTCTTTTTCATATTGGCATCGGTTTTTGCGATTTTACCAATAATAGGGGTATTGAGATCTTTTTCGAGATTTTTGGAATATTTGACGGTATCGTCAAAGTAGAAGATAAGAAATGCAACTGCAGTTACGCCAAATACGCCAACGAAAGCGGCAATTGCCATATCGCGCAAAGTCGTATTGTTGCTCTGGACATCAGACACGATTGCAGTATCCCACTGCTTAACGTTCTTCTGGCCAAACTTCTCTTCTACGACGTTTTCAAAAACATGAGCAATCTCATTAGTGAGAATCATTGCGCGTTCAGGATTCTTGTCTTCGACAGAGATCTGCAAAATCTCAGTATCGTCAATATTTTTAACACTAATCTTGCTCTTTAGGCTATCGTAGCTTAGTTCATCAAGATTCAAATTAGCCAAAGTTTCTACACGTTCCTTAATTGCAGAATTGTCTTCACCAGAAACGTAACCTTCACAGGCATGTTTGTCGTCCCTACAAGCCTTTAGGCCTTCAATCGTACGATCAAGAACGGTACGATTTTTAACAAGCTCGCTATAAGTAGTAACAAGCTTCTGGTTCAAGTTGACCGTAGTCAAATCTTCCTGAACAGTTTTTGCGCTGTTGCCGCTGTTTAAGACAACGGTTGTCGAGCTCTTGTATAGTTTTGTTTTTATATTCAAGTCGTAGAACGAAATTGCGCTAACGAGCACAAAGACGGCTACGAGCATCATCCAAACGTATTTTCGGAGATACTTCAAAAATTCCTTTAGGTCAATCTCTTCCATCAAAAATCCCAAAAATTAATAAATAATCTTTATTATTATATCAATTTTCAGGGTAAAAGTCAAGGTTTAGAGAATGATTCTTCCCTGTTATTTCGACAAAACAATCAACTATTCAACGCTCATAAATTCGTCAATTTTTGCCTTTGCAGCATTGACGGTATTTTCGTCAGGAATCATAACATAAAGCTTCTGTGCACCCATACTATAAGTTGGAAGCATTGCACCAGAACCATCAACAGAAATGCGCTCCACTTCCCAGCCCTGCAAAGTACTGAGCTGTAGCTTAGCAAAGCTAGTAATCTCGTCATAGCTCATACTTGTATCAAAAGAACCTTCGGCATTCTGCAAAATCTTTGGATACTTGGATAGGTAATGTGGATCAGAAAGCTTGTCTAGAATAGCAACCACGACGTCTTGCTGATTCTGAATACGGTGCCTATCGCCACTTTCGTAAGCATAACGCTCACGAGAATAAGCCAAAGCACAGTCACTATTAACCGTCTGCTTACCCTTTACAAAATGACAGCTCTTATTAGTCCAAGCCGTAAATTCCTGGTCAGAATTAATCTCAATTCCGCCAAGCGTATCTACGACAGAAATAACCGTACTAAAGCTAACCTTGGTCGTATAGTTTATATCAATATCAAACAAATCTTCGATCGTCTTACGACTCATCTCTACGCCGTAAACACCAGCGTGCGTTAATTTATCCTTCGTACCAGTTGTACCATGAAGCTGAACATAATAATCGCGTGGGATCGAAACAAGCAAAATCTTATGCTTCTGCGGATTTACGACGGCGAGCATATTTACGTCGCTACGAGCAACCGCATTTAGGCCACTGCGCGAGTCCGTACCGGAGATATACATAATGAATGGCTCGGTCTTAACGTCAACCTTGGCTGGCTCGTCTGGGGTATCACTGCGAACTTCAAAGCTATAAAGAACTTTTGTACGTTCTTCAAAATCCAAATCAGTATCAGCCAAGATATCAAGATAGCTCTCGTTCAAAACAATTGCTGCAACCTTAGAATCATACAGTGCCGCAACAATCTCGCCAACGTTCTCAAAATCTGCAGTCTTATGACTTACGGAAGCCTGAAGCTGAGCCTCAGTATCGACACGATGCGGATTAACGCCAATATAGCCAACTGTCTGACGCTCAAGATTCTTTAACTCCTTGTATCCGCCATTCTTTAAAACATAAACCGAATAGGTCTCAGTCTCGACATGCTTGCCAGTCGCACTCTCGATGAAAGAGATTGCACTAGAAAGATAATGGCAACCATAACAGTAAAATACGCCAAGAATGAACGCTAGAACCACAAAAGCGATACGTACAGCCTTGCGAGTCTTTGAGCTAATAATCTTCCAGCCAGTAAATAGAATAAACGTTACGACAACGACGATAATAAGCGCCATCTGCCAGTTTGCTAGGATATTTAGCTTAATCAGACCACTAATTAGCCTAATGCCCATTACAGTTTCAAAGACCCAAAATGGGAATAGCACAAGCTGGAGCTTGCGAAACTTAGCAAATAATTTCTTATACTTGTTTTGCTCACCCTTCTTACTCTTGTTCTTATCTGTCATAATATAAATCTTTCGCTATACTATAACATTTTTTCGGAAGCATCCAAAGCTTAAGCGCTACTGGCAAACATAAAAATACCCCCAAACTTGGGAGTATTTTTATTAACTAATTCTTTCTAGCACGCTTGCGCATGACTGGATCGAGTTCCTTCTTGCGAAGACGTAGAGACTTTGGCGTAACTTCTAGAAGTTCATCTTCCATCAAGAAGTCCAAGCACTGCTCCAAGCTTAGCTGTGTATAAGGAGTGAGCTGGATTGCACCGTCGGAAGCATGTGTACGCATGTTGGTAAGCTGCTTTTCGCGACAAACGTTAATATCTAGCTCGTCCTTCTTGGACAAACCGACAATCATACCCTTATATACATCTACCTGAGGCGGAATGTATAGGATACCACGTGCCTGAGCCATATCTAGCGCATAAGCCGTACTCTGACCAGTTTCACTAGCAACCAAAGCACCATTTCTTTCCTGGCTATAGTGAGTAGTTACAGGCTGGTAACCCTTTGGCAAAGTATTCATAATTGCCGTACCCTTAGTACCGGTCAAAAGGTTGTTGCGAAGACCAATCAAAGCGGCGGTTGTAATTGTATAGCGGAAACGAGTTGCGCCAGTAGTTGTAAGCTCCTGGGAAACTAGTTCTGCCTTGCGAACACCAAGCTCCTGAGAGACAGCACCGACGAATTCACTAGAAACTTCAACAGTGAGTTCCTCAACTGGTTCATATTCCTGACCATCCTTAATCTTGTAGACAACCTCTGGGCGACCAACTTCCATTTCATAGCCTTCACGGCGCATAGTTTCAATCAAAACCGAAAGATGAAGCTCGCCACGGCCAGAAACCTTATAGCCAAGGCCCTGTGGTTCTAGGCGAAGAGCAATATTTGTTTCAAGCTCTTTCTTTAGGCGATCGCCAATCTGGCGAGAAGTCGTAAATTCGCCTTCGCGACCCTTGAGTGGCGAGGTATTTGGGCCAATATAGATAGATAGAGTTGGAGCCTCAAGCTCGATAGTAGGCAAAGCTTCCGGAGCATCACCAGTAGCAACAGTATCGCCAATACTTGCCTCACCAAGACCAGCAAGAGCTACGATATCGCCAGCAATAGCAACATCGGCCTCTTCGCGGCCAAGGCCACGATAAGTAAATAGGCGATCAATCTTACCCTTTACAGTAGAGCCATCAGTCTTCATGATTGTGACACTCTCGTTCTTCTTGAGTTTGCCACGGAAGATCTTACCAATTGCATACTTGCCAAGATAGCTATCAGCAGCAAGCGCAGCGACAAGAAGCTGTGCGCCCTTAGAGCTATCGACATCTACGTTTGGTTCTGGAATTTCGTTAATAATCGCATCAAAGACAACATGAAGGTCGTTATCTAGCTCTGGAGTTTTACCAGCTTTGCCATCACGGGCAACAGCATAATAAACTGGGTATTTAAGCTGATCTTCGCTTGTTGCGAGTTCTAGGAACAAATCTGCAATTTCATCTTCGACAACACCAAGACGTGCAGCTGGTTTGTCGATCTTGTTTACGACAACAATAGGCTTCAAGTCCATTTCTAGCGCCTTCTGCAAGACGAACTTAGTCTGAGGCATTGGGCCTTCCTGTGCATCAACAACCAAAATAACACCGTCAGCCATGTTTAGAGTACGCTCAACCTCACCGGAGAAGTCTGCGTGGCCTGGAGTATCAATAATATTAATCTTGTAGCCGTTGTAATAGATAGCGGTCTGTTTTGCGGTGATCGTAATACCGCGTTCATGCTCCTGATCACCAGAGTCCATAATGAGCGTCTGGCCCATCTCTGCCTGGTTATCGCGGAAGGTATTACTCTGCTTCAAAAGCGCATCAACCAAGGTAGTTTTGCCGTGGTCGACGTGCGCGATAATCGCAACGTTGCGAATTTTGCTCTTGTCTTGCATATTTGCCCTTTTCTTCCAATAAATCAGGACGAGCCAAACAGCACTTTATTTAAGCGGTGCTTGCTCGTCCCACTAATATATAAATCTGGGCAAAATTATACCAGAAAACGCTTACGTAGTAAAGCGTAAGCGTTTTTATAAAACTCTTTACATCTTCTGCGCAAGGCGAATCGAAGCATGGTTCACATACACAAAGTCTGCCACAAAGATAGCCATAGCAAGACTACCGAAAAGCACAGAAAGAATAAAGAAGAAATGCATATCGTCACGCAAATTCTCCTGAATTGCGATATCCTGAAGAAGCTTGCTATTTTCAAACTGTTTCTTCATAACCAAAGCTTCTGGAGTTTCGGAATTTAGGACCAAATCCCTGTATTCGTCATCGGCAATATTCTCAGCCTCGAACGATGATGCCGACATAATAAGATTAGACTTCGTGTCCTGAACCTTCAAGAAATTTGTAAAGCAGTAAACTGATGCCCAAGCCATAATTAGACCCAAAGCACCAATAATCATGCCGTCAATCGTAACACGCGAAATAAACGGCCTGTTGCTTGCAAAAATCTTTTGCCTGGTTGTTTTTGTGTTTGTTTTTGTTGCCATAAAAGTCCTTTATTACTTTTCTTAAATTATACAATAAATAAAAATAATCTCAAGCTTTTTGCCACCACTGTTAGTCAAGGAAAAACCGCCCATTTTCTCATGGGCGGCTAAAATTATGAAGCTTTCTCGACAATTTCCTGGAAATTCTGCCAGCTACCAAACACTTTAACATATGTTCGGTAACAATGCGTTCCATTCTTCTTGCCAAGTTCTTCGGTTGAGGGATAATGGCCGATCAGTTCCGTAGCGCGCAGATAGTCGGCAAGCAGTTTTGTCTTGTCATGCTCGCCGCGCTTCTTTTTCTTCTGCTTGTTTTTTGGTTTTCGAACCAAATTTGCAGCTTTGAGCGCATTACTCCAAGAGCCAAAGATCCTTTCGAAGCTCTTCCTACACGGCACGCCATTCTTCCGACTCAAGTCTTTAGCGATCGGGATTCGCCCTAAACGTTCACTTAGATCGCATAGCATTTTAATCATGCTCTCTTTATCCAGAGCATTTCTGCAACGATTATAGTCGTAGCCAGCCAGAGCGAAAGCTCTTTTTATGTTTCCAAAACGGCCGAAATAAGTAAACCACGACGGCAAATCCTTATTGTTATTAAATTCTGCCTGCGTCGGAAGATGGCCTTCCCTCTCGACAAATGCGCGAAGAGCCGAAAGCAATTCTTCTTCGGTATAGGCCTTTGAACGAGTTCGAAAACGTCTCGTCTTGAGTCCAGCTGCAAGTACTGCCTCCTCCCACGTTTTAAATATAGAACTATAGCTACTGTGCGGAGAATCAACCAAACCGCGCTTATGAAGCTCGTCCATTTCTGCCGAACTAGGAGTATGACCAAGAATTGCGTCAGCTTTAAGAAGCTCATCAATCAATCTTTTGCGTCTATCCTCTGCCAAGAATATCGCCCCCTTTAAGAACTAGGACTATCAAAATCCCGTACAAATATTTTATACCATTTTCCCCTGTTTTGTCAAGCTACTGCCCTTTATTTTTATGCTTTATCTGCTTGCAAATTATCCCCCACTCAAAGATAATAAAAACAGAAATAGTGGAGGTACAAATGAGTAAGTTCGACGATCAATATATTGATCTTTGTAAGCGTATTTTAGCGCACGGCGAAAAAATCACAAACTACAAGAAATCAGACAAGCGCAGCAAGAAAACTGCATCCGCAATCCCAGATCACCGCGCTCAAGGCACTAGCGCCGCAGAGACTATCCGTTTGCCACATCAAGTTCTTCAGTTCGACCTTGAAGAAGAATTCCCTATTCTTGTTTCCAAACAAGTCGGTTTCAAAACAGCCGTTCTAGAAATGCTTTGGATTTATCAAGTCGCTTCAAACGATGTTCGTTGGCTTCAGGATCGCAATATCAAGATATGGAACGAATGGGAAATCGCCGAAGACGGTAGCTATCAAGGTCGCAACATCAACGAAATCTTCGCAAAAAAGCACTCCACTGAGCCAAAGACAGATTTCGCGCACACAATCGGCACAGCTTATGGCTGGATCGTTAATCGCTATGACCTTATTCGCAATCTTATTGAAACCCTCAAAACCAACCCTGGCAACCGCCGCATGGTTCTAAGTCTCTGGCAAAACGAATGGCTCGAGACTGCCGCTCTTCCTAGCTGCGTCTGGAACTCACAATGGAACCTTATCGACGGACATCTTAACTTGCTTGTTACTTCCCGCTCGTCCGATGTTCCGCTTGGTCTTCCATTCAATGTTGTCCAGTACGCTACGCTCTGCTATCTAATTGCGCAAGTTATCGGCGCCAAACCTGGCCAGTTCACCTTCATTACCAACGATGCACATATCTACGCCAACCAAGTCGACGGCATCCGCGAGCAAATCGCCCGCTATGACAAAGCCATAAAAGACGGCACGCTTCCAAAAGCACCAAAGCTCGTAATTAACCCAGAGATCAAAGATTTCTTCAAGTTCGATAATTCGCGCGATCTCAAAGATATCCATCTCGAAAACTATGAAAACCTTGGCAAAATCATAATGCCAGTCACGGAGTAAATATGTTTAGTATTATTGCAGCAGTAGGAAAAAACAACGAACTCGGCAAAAAAGGTGGCCTCGTCTTCCATATCAAAGAAGACATGAAATTCTTCAAAGAAACCACTACTGGCCACACGGTCGTTATGGGCTTTAAAACTTGGGAAAGCCTTCCAAAAAAGCTTCCAAATCGCAAAAATATCGTCATAACTTTTGAAGAGTTCGAAGGCCCAGACGAATGCGTAACAGATCTCGAAAAGTTCATCAAAGAAAACGAATCCACCGACGAAGAAATCTTTATCATTGGTGGCGGCTCCATCTATGCGCAGTTCCTCAAACACGCCAAAAAGCTCTACCTGACCGAAGTAGACGGCGAAGATAAAGATGCCGATGTCTTCTTCCCTACATTCGATAAAACGCTCTACGACAAAAAAGTTCTCCGCGAAGGCAACGAATCTGACATAGGTTACAAAATGTGTCTCTACGAAGCAAAATAATAAGCACGAAAATACCCCCGGCATTGCTGCCAGGGGATATTTTTTGTTTTTGTCTTACTGACGATTAGTTCTGAAGATTGTCAACACGTGCACCAAGGATATCGTAGCCCCAGGACACATTCTCGAGATTCTTGCGGAAACGATCCTTGTCGAGCGATTCGCCAGTCTGCAGATCAACTGCTCTAACTGTATCGCCAGACACCTCGTCAATCACGACGAGAGAATCTCCAATGCGGCCGAATTCAATCTTGAAATCAATCAGCCTAGCGCCAACCTCCGAGAAGAAATCACGCAGAACATAAGCCACCTGCTCGGTAGTCTCGCGAATGAAGCGAACTTCATCCATATCACGAAGCAGCCCCTCTTTCAGAACTTCGCGATCGTACATCGGAGGATCGCCCTCCTCGTCGCATTTGTATGTAAACTCGACGAAAGGCTTGCTGAACGGAATATCCTCAGGAAGCAGAAACCTCTTACAGAAGCTTCCCTTCGTGAAGAATCTACCGATCACTTCGAGCTTAATAGGCTCAGCCTTATGCACAAAGATGGACGAATCCTGAGAACCAGCGCCGAGAAAGTGAGTCTTAATACCTGCGGCTTCGAGATGCTTGAAGATTGCCTTGGAAATCGCGCAGTTCGCACGACCTTTACCAGGAATCACGGAGCGCTTCTCGCCGTTTCCAGCAGAGACACGATCCGACATCACAATTTCAAGCACGTCAGGGTTGTCGGTCTGCCAAACATCATTGGCCTTGCCCTGATAGGGCTCACCGACACGCTTAATATCAGACAAAACAATATTAAAGGACATAGGATTTACCTCCTAGAAAAAAGATTTGCGAATCCGAAGATTCACATATAAATACATTATCACTTTTTAGCAATTATTCAAGCATGAGCGGTATAGGATACGTCCTTTTGCTCCGCAAAAGAACATCGTCGGGCGTCGCCACGGAAAATCCGAAATACTTCGTCTTTCTCTGTTTTCTCTCGGCTCCTACGACGTCCGAACCTACGGTTCTCATCCTATACCGCCCACGTCAGAAAAATAAAAAATAGCCCTACCGGGCATTTTTCATTTTTCTGGTGGGCGGTATAGGATTCGAACCTATGACCTCTTCTACGTCAAAGAAACGCTCTAGCCAACTGAGCTAACCGCCCTTTATTCCCATATAATACCAGATTAAAAACCAAAAATCAACAGCCCATAAAAAGACCCCGCGAATCCGCGGGGTCATACAAGAAGATAAAGCGCATGACTTCTAGAGAAAGAACCAAAACCCAGAATCACGCACCATGAAAATAGCTACTTATTCTACCGTAACGATAGCGAGCTTAATGTCTTTTTCTGGATTATCTGTCCTGGTTTCCAAGAACCTCTTTGCCATTTCCGTAACTGCCTCGACCTGCCCTTCGCTTATCTTAATCTCAGATGCAAGTTTTCCTGCCTCGCCACCAAAGCGGCTATGAGACAGAACAAAGCCTCTCATTTCGTCCTCTGCATCTTCGTAAGCAGGCACCACGATTCTCTTCGAATAACCGACTGCGACTCTGCTAGGAGTAATAATATTTACAATAAAGGCAGAGTTCCACTTTGCGCGGCCAGTCGTAAGATCGATGCCAATAGGCGGATAATACTTAGGCAGCTCGGATTCGAGTCTTCCCCAGAGCAGCTCAACATTCATCTCGAACTCGTTAGTAGGAGCGAGGCGCCAAGAACTGGTCCAGTTGAAGAAGCGGAAGCGGCTGCGGTTTTCGATCTTCGCAGGCTCGAGCGAACGCAGGTTTTCATTAAAGAAAAGTGCGTCGATGTCGAGTTTTCCGTCGGTAAGGAAACGTTCCTTGATAGTACTCATATAAGTACCTCCCCATTAAAAATAGAAGCAGCTTAATCTCCAATCATATTAAGGTACTTCCATAAGATTTACCCTCTAAAACCGTAGTGGTTTTTCGAGAGCATGCCTAAATATACCATGATTATCTAGTTGCTTCAAGCATAAGCAAATAAGCTTCAAAAATTCTTTCCCTGCCACCACTTGCAAAAAGTCAAAATAAGATATATAATATCAGGTGTTGGGTCCGTAGCTCAGCCGGTTAGAGCACCTGCCTTTTAAGCAGGGTGTCGTGAGTTCAAGTCTCACCGGACTCACCATTTCGAAATCTTTCATATATAAAAAACGACTCTCTAAAGAGCCGTTTTTTCTTGTTCTAGTCCTCTTCGCCTGCAATTGGTTTGCGATGCTTCTTGCGAATAATAGCTATCACTACAATAAGTACAATAATCGCAAACAACACGCCGCCAGCAATAAATACGCTTGCCCAAGGCAAATTAATGACGGTCTGTTTCAGAGTAGATTCGATTAGTTCCCCATTGCCATTTACATACGTAACCGTCTGTTCAAGCTTATAGATACCATATTGATCCTGCGTAAACTCGCTAGCATCAAATTTTACTTCAGAACCAGCCGGAACTTCCTTTGTTTCAGAAATAATATCCTGAAAATGCTCTAGACCAAAAGCTTCACCTTTCTTTAGTGTATAAGTCGTTACAAAACCCGCACTACCCGTATTCTTGACAGTTGCGCCAGCCTGAATCTTGCCACCAAACGAAATCGAACGCGCATAGTTTCCACCAAGCGAGCCAGCCTTACTGAAACCCTCGCCAAGGATATCCATACGAACATCTATCGTCTTGAAAGTCTCAGATCCCAGATTAAGTTTTACGGATGCATAGTAGGTGCCAGCCTTTACCGTATTTGGAAGATGCACACGAACATTAACAACGGATTCACCACCAGCTGGAACTGTATATTCATTCTTACCATCGACAAAAGTTAGCCATTCATCAGCAATCTTAAAATCATTACTCACGTCCCCGTTCTCGTAGGTCGCAACACTAGCAACAACCTTCTGCTCGACATCTGAATGATTGCGTACGGTAAAATTCTGCGTATAAGAACGGCCGAGCTCGCTAAGCTCGCCAAAATCTACATAGTCCTTGTCTGTTTCAAAAATAATTTCGGTGCTATCAGCATAGGTAAGCCCACCAAAACACAGCACAAGAGCCAAAGCCGCTGAAGCTACAAATTTTATTTTCTTAAAAAAATTCTTCATAGTTCACGCACCTCACTAGTTATGATTCTATTTTAGCATAAATAATTTGCACCAAAAAGCGCCCACATTTGGGGGCGCTTATAAATTATTTAGACGACTTTTTGAGCTTTACCGCGATAGCCGTAGCGACTCCGCCGACAACCAAAGCAACAGCCAAAATTGTTAGATAGCCGTTAATATTATCCGCTGTATTTGGTACATAGGTAATATCGCTCGAAGGAGCTGGCGCTGGAGCCGGGGTTGGTTCCGGTTCTGGTTCTGGCTCTGGAGTTGGCGCTGGCGTTGGAGCCGGAGTCGGTTCTGGCTCTGGTTCAGGCTCAGGAGTTGGCGCTGGCGTTGGAGCCGGAGTTGGTTCCGGTTCTGGTTCTGGCTCCGGTTCTGCATCTGGATCCTGTTTGTATGGACGAGTTGGTGCACCGTAGCCACCAATCAAATCGCCACAATCCTCATTATTGCCTTCGATATTAGTGCCATTGACGGTTAAAGTGTAGCCGCAAAGATAAATATTCGAGAAGTCTTGCACTTCGTCAGTAAGATAGTAAATAGAACTATTGCCGGTCAAGTACAAAGTCGAATCATTAGAAAGTAGCAAAGCAATGCTACCATTAAGGCTACCACGGAAAATATTTCCGTTTGTCATCGAAGCATTCAAAAATGCTCCACCGAGAGTAGAAATTGCACCATTAGTGCTAGAGTTTGATTCAAAGAAAATTCTAGAGTTACCATTCCTAGCAACAACCAAATCGCCATTACTGGAAGCAGCACTCTGAGATAATCTTAATTCCGCATTATCATTTAGCCAGAAAGCATTACCGTTCGCACTATTCGCAATAACAGTACCACCGATCAAGCTTAGCTTAGCATCCGTAACTTCCACCGCAGCGGAATTAATACCACTAGCAGTAATCGTAGCAAGGCTCAGCTCGCTCTCTCCACCATTAACGAGTAGTGAAGATATTCCGTCTTCAATACCAGAATAAACATCACCCGTCGTAGAGAGGCTATCAGAAATCTCGTACTGACCGTTATGATTCGTAGCGGCAACAGAAAACGCAAGAAGCGCAGAACCAAGCAGCACTGCACCGCCAGAAACATAGAAAGAGAGACCTTTCCTATTCCTTCTCATATTAATCCTTTTTGTTTTTATTTTTGTTTCGACTTTTTGACCTTGTCTTACAAAAATTTTAGCATAAGAAGATTGGATTGTCTAGTAGGATTTATAAAACAAAAGGCGCCCGACTAGACAGCCGTCCGCTCCGCAGGCGACATTGCGGGGCGTCGCCTCGGAAAATCCGAAGCGCCCGCGCTTCTCTGTTTTCTCTCGGCTCCTACCGCAACCGAACTACGTTCTCGTCTAGGTCGGGGCTATGCCAGGACAAAAAAATAATGCCTTGCGGCATTGTTTTCTTGTCCTGGTGCGCCCGACTAGACTCGAACTAGCACAGCTCTAAAATGGCCACTACCACCTCAAGGTAGCGTGTCTACCAATTCCACCACGGGCGCAATACCTAAATTATATCACAAGACAAACTAAAATCAACCAAGAAAAAGCCTGCACGACCTGCAGGCTTCATTAAATTCAAATCCTTATGGCGTAAGATTTACTCTACCCTTTTGTGTTGCAAAGTTTCTTACGTCTGCAAACCTATCGAGCGCATCTGTCATTGTCACGTCTTCAGAATAGATCTGTGCACCATCCATATAGTAATAGCTCAAGCTCGAACGATAAACGCCAATCGATGGCACATCTTCAACCCAGTAGCCTAGGAATGATTCGTACTTCATCTTACGAAGATCAAAGTCGTTTGTCGTACGTGCGGACAACAACGCATCATCAGCCAACTTGTTGTTGTAGTTACTCAAGTTCCAACCATGTTCCGTCGCTTGTTTTGAGTTGTAATATACAAACGGATCGGCGCTTACGCCCAAGTTTACTTCATAAAGCAAGATATCGAAGTTCCTAGGCTGAATATAGTTCGAATAGAAATCGCCACCACCAGGAGCCATCGGCATATCTTCGTAAATCGTAACGTTAACCTCGAAGCCAAGCTGGATTAGCTGTTGCTCGATACGTTCCGCAACAAGCTTCTGCTCACTACCACCACGAAGGACTAGTCTAATTGTCTGAGGCTGGCCATCCTTAGAAAGAATGCCATCTTTAAACTCGTAACCTGCATCTGCTAGCGCCTTACGCGCATCAGACAAGTTATAGCCTTCAATCTCTGGGAACGCCAAATCTTCAATCTGAGCCTGAAGAATCGGATAATCCAAGCCGCGCTTAGCAAACTCATCGCCACGAACCGCAGCCATATCAATACCCTTGCGAATTGCCTTGCGGACCTTAACGTCGCCAACAGCATTCCTGCTAGTCGTATTAAAGAACATGAATACACCTGCATTGAGCGAGCTATCCCTCTCTGCTACCTGTTCACGGCTAAAATGCTCATTCTGATCAAGCTCGGCCGTAGCCGTAACCTCGGACATCTCGAATGCCTCGCGAATATCCGCAACGTTATCATAAGTCTTCAAGGTAAAGCTAGATAGACGCGTGCCGCTCAAATAATACTGCTCGTTCTTATTAAGATAAATCGTCTGGATTGCCTTGCTCTTGGCATTCTCTGTCTGAACCGCATTAAACTTAAAGACGCCAGAACCAACTGGATTCTTCGAGAAGCTACTTTCGTAAACAAGTGCAGGTTCAATATCGCCAAGAATATGCTTTGGCACAATCGGAAATTCCAAACTATCCGTAAAATCGATATAAGGCGATGGCAAATCGAACTCAACCGTCTTATCGTCAATCTTTACCAAATCGACGCTCGAGAAATCCGTAGCAATCGTTGTCTTCGCGCTCTTATCAGACAGCAAACCAATTGTATAGATAACATCGTCAGCCGTAATTGGCTCACCATCAGACCAACGCAAATTCTCGCGCAACTTCAAAACCCATTTAGCCGCATCGCCATCAACACGCTTCACGGATTCTGCCAACTCGCCCTTCATATGGCCAGTCGTATCAGGAGACATCAAGTTCGCAAAAAGAAGCTTTGCGAGCGTTTTCTCACTACTTGAAGCTGCATAAAGCGGATTCATAGACTTCACTTCACCAAGTGTAGCTTCACTATAATCACCGCCGTTTACATAAGTCGTAGATTTATAAGCATCGTCATACCAGTAGAGCTGAACAATTGCTAGCAAAAACACTACTAGGCTAAGTAGACCCCATTCCAAAATCCATAGACGTACCGAGCGGAGATTCTTCCACCTTTTTACAAAAAGACGCTCAAAATGCTGATTAGCGCGCTCATTTGCTTCGCGCACAGAAAGTAAGACAGATTTTTTAGGCTTCTCTTCAGATTCTGCCTTTTTTATTTGCCCACTCTTTTTGTTGAATTTTTTCATTTATCCGAAAATTATCATTGATAGAATCGAAACACAGAAAATTACTGCAATGACGACAGTTACATTAAACATCGTCTTTTCGAGACCACGACGCTCAGTATAAAGCTCACCAGAGCCGTTAAGACCGGCACCGAGTGAAGCACCACGCTGCTGGAGCAAAATTAATAAGATTAATAGAATTGCAGAGACAAAAGTCGTTACTGTACAAAACACACCTATATTCATAAGACTATTTTACACTAGGTACCGCTAAATTGACAAGGAAGTTGATAAGCGAGATCACAATGCAGCTAAAGAATACTCCCCAGAAACTCATACCAACATCAGGCATAATCCAAATCGTAACCGCCACCATGAGCATGTTAATAATAATCGTAAACAGACCAAGAGTAATAATCAGAACCGGCAAAGCAAATAGCGTTACAAGCGGTTTCAAAATCGTATTCACAAGCGCATAAACTAAGCCTGCCAGCGCATAAAACCACCAGGAAGAAGCAATAAATCGTCCGCCATCATTAACCTTACCAAAAAGATTAATACAGACATACATTGCAATGCTAGAAATCAACCACTTGAAGATAAAGCCAAGAAATTGCTTTTTAACCATAAAAGTTATTTTATCGCATTCTTTCGTTTTAATAAAGTGTGATACTGAACCGCGAAGCGGTGACTCTCTTCGTCGATGCGCGCAATCAGCTTCGCTATATGCCCATCAGGCATCAATTCTTCCATCCTGCAATCCCCGCCATCTTCAGGAATCACAATCCTTACCCTAGCATTTTTGCTATGATCACCGCTCTTGTCTCTACCAATCACAGGAATGCCCGCTTTCTCTAGGATCTCGCGTACAGCAGACACTTGCCCAACCGAGCCATCGAGCACAATCAAATCCGGCCTACCCCAATCTTCCAAATGATTCAGGCGCCTAGAAATCACCTCGAACATGCTTGCCGTATCGTTATTCTGTTGCTTACGCAGTTTAAAACGACGATACTTTGTCCTATCTGCCGCACCATTGATAAAGCAAACCATCGAGCCAACCACATTCGTACCAGATTGATGACTAATGTCATAGCCCTCGATACGTACTGGCGGTTTTTCGAGATTCAAAACTTCCTGCAGCTCAGTCAAAGCCTTATCACTCGAAATATCAAGCAGCTCCTTATCAGAAAAGACAATCTTTGTACCAATCCCCTTCAAACCAAACAGCTGATTCCTATACTCCGCCGCCTTTTCATAATCACCCTTTGCAGATGCTTCATACATCAACTTTTCAATCTCTCGCGAAAGCTTCTTCCTGTTTCCCTTGAGATAAGAAATCATATGGCGAAGCTCGTGCTTGTACTCCGTCTCGGTCATCTTTCCAACCTCTACACCAGGCGCAAGACCCAAATCCGTATCCAGCGTCTTCCTGCCAGTATATGGACGAATGTAATATGGGAAAATCCTACGTAAAATCCTGAGTGCCCTAGTAATCGCCGTCTTGCCATAATATGGACCAAAATATTCCGCGCCATCATCATCCGGATTTCTTGTCATCGAGACATATGGCACTTTGTCCTTCATATTAATGCGCACATAGCTTACGGATTTATCGTCACGAAGCAATATATTCCACTTCGGCATATAGCGCTTAATCATCTCGGATTCAAGAAACAACGCATCCATTTCCGTATCAACAACAATCCAATCCGTATCGTCGATTTCCGCCACCAAAGCGCGCGTTTTTGCATCTTTTCTTTCGGGCGACTGAAAATATTGACGCACGCGATTCTTCAAAATCGCCGCCTTGCCAACATAAATCACTTCGCCTTCGCGATTTTTATGAAAATACACTCCAGGCTCAGCAGGGAGTTGTTTGAGTTTTGCTTTAAGTTTATCTGTAATTTTTAAACTTGAGCTCATTAACTTTATTATACCATTCTGAAATCAACAAAAATTCACCCCAATGAGTGAGGTGAATTTTATAGCTTATTTAGCGAATTCCGCCAAGATTCCCCATTAGTGAAGTAGCTTCAGAGCCGCTGGTGTTCTGAACTGAGAAAGTTTCGATAAGATCTTCAATATCGACATCTTCGTCATCACTACCGAACTGTTCTTCGACTACACCCTTTACATAGGATTCACAAGCTTCCTTGCTACCCTTGCCCATATACTGCATAGATTCAGTACAATACTGAGCAGACGTAATCTTTACATAGTAGCTAGCAATGCTTGCCTTCAAAGTCTTTACAAGCTCCTTGATTTCCTTAGCGTCGCTAGGAATATCAACCTTATCTACGCTGTATTCGATATTAGCTTCGATAGAAGTTTCAGTATCGTCTTCCTTAGAAGTTAGGCTGACATACTTTAGTTCGTGAGTCCAACCAGTAATACCAAGCTGAATGTCACCCTTGAATTCTTTTTCCTTCTCTGGAGATACAACAATATCATCACCCTCGTCATCGAAATCGTAGTCGTAATCTTCGTCTAGATATTCTTCATTTAGACTTGTAGACTTAACGCTTGAAGAAGAAGTACATTCGCTAAGCTCTTTGTAAGCATCGATCTTTTCGAGAGCCTTAGAGAACTCTTTGTACTCATCGTTATCAACTTCGATAGTGTAAAGCTTGTAGCCATCTTTGCTCTTTACTTCTGCACCATCCTTAGCCTTCATGAATGGATGTTCTTTGAAAGCTTCCTTGATAGCCTTTGTAGTTTCTTCGCTCTTAAGATTCTTGCTCTTTTCAACGAGACAGCTCATTGGATTCTTTGAGCTACCAATCTTCATATCAGCTGGGATCTTGTACCAGTTACCATCGAGTTCGTTAATAACAGTGCCAAGAACACCACTGAGCAAATCGGCAGTATCGCTACCCATCGAGTAGCTCAAACCGCCAATAAGACCACCAAGAACATCTTCGATATTACCCTTGTCTGCTAGGCGGAAGTAAACAT
>JAZNRZ010000035.1:0-9164 GCA_045590975.1 Candidatus Nanosyncoccaceae bacterium
GATTTCTCAACGCCAACACCACTGGTAACTTTGCGAACAACAAAGCGCTCAGTATGAGAAGCTTTGCGATCTACACGGATAACAGTACCTTCAAAAACCTGAATACGGAACTTGTCACCTTCCTTAATTTTCTGTGACACACGCACTGTGTCGCCAGAACGCACATCAACAACGGCGTGCTTCTTTTGGGCATCTCCCACCATTTTTAGTAGTTCAAACGACATATTCTTACCTTTTAATAATTAAAACTTGTCTTATTTTAGCATATTTTTCAAGAATTGAAAAGGGGTAAATAAGATAAGCGCCGTTTAAATAACTCTTCCGACCTCTTCGATAGTCGTGTCGCCACGAAGCGCGGCCAAAACGCCCTTTTGTTCGAGAGTTAACATGCCGTTTGCGCGAGCGGTTTTCTCGATAGCTTTGGTATCAAAGCTCTCTTTTTCGCCACGTAGGAAGGCCTGAATTGGCTCAGAAACAACCATCTGTTCCATGATAGCTGTACGACCAGCAAAACCAAATGGATGCTCTTCGTTTGGAACGGCTTTGTAGAGCGTGATGTCGTCAAGATTGTAATCGGTCTGAACGCCATTAAGAACTCTTTTGATGTAGTTAACCGTGGTCTGGTCTGGCTTATAAGCCTGCTTGTGACTATCGAGCTTTCTAACAAGACGCTGTGCAATCAAGAGGCGAACCGAAGTCGAGAAGATAGGGTTTACGCCAATCAAATCAATCATACGAGCAAAAGCGGCGCTAGTAGAGTTGGCGTGGAAAGATGAAAGCACCAAGTGACCAGTGATAGATGCCTGAATTGCGGTCTTCGCAGTGTCAGCATCGCGAATCTCGCCAACCATGACTACGTCAGGGTCGAGACGAAGCACGGAGCGAAGGCCATCAGCAAACGAGCCGCCGTCATTTGTAACAATCGGAATCTGGGAAATACCACCAATGCCATACTCGATCGGATCCTCAAGGGTAATAATCTTGCGGTCGGTAGTATTGAGTGCGTTAAGAATGGAATAAAGCGTTGTAGACTTACCAGAACCTGTAGGACCAACCATCAAGAGCAAACCGCGTGGGTGGGAAACGACCTCGGAAATAGCGGCACGTTCTTCTTTGGTGATACCAAGAAGGTCAAGATTCAAAAGGCTTTCGTCGAAGTTGAAGAGACGGAGAACGGCATCCTGGCCATACATAGTAGGAACCATCTCGACGCGAAGGTTTAGAAGGTGAGTTGCGCCATTTCTTGTAATATCTTTCTGCATGTGGCCAGATTGTGGCTTGTTGCTTGCAGTAGAGATATTGGCGCGACTACTAAGCTCGCCCATGAAAATGCGGTAACGATCGCGAGAAATCTCTGCGACTGGGTGCAAAATACCATCGACGCGCATACGAATGCGAATCTCTTTGCGCATATTTTCGATGTGGATATCGCTGGCGCCAAGCCTATCTGCCTGATCAAGAAGATAATCAAAAACCTTATCTGTGGCGACGGTGTTCAAGAGGTTAGAAACCTGCTGGATTGTTTCGCTGTCGCCTTCTTTTGCGATTTCGATATCGTCATAAGTGACCTGTACTGGCGGGTCATAGCGAAGCATCAAGACGCGAAAAGCAGACTCAGAGATAAGATAGAACTCGATGCGCTGGCCTTGCTCGTTGTAGCTGTCGCCTAAGCGATTAATGGCGCTGCGTGGTGTCTGGCTGGTGACTAAAAACTGGTAAGGGCTACCATTCTCGCCTGCGCGCAAAGGAACCATATGATCCTGATGCATCTCTTCTTTAGAGAGCAAGTTAGGAACTAATGGGGTCGTCTCTTCGAAATCACGAGTATCTAGATATGGAAGACCAAGAATCCTCGATCTTCGTTCAGTATTTTCTTCTTCATTCTGCCTGCGCTTGCGCTGTATCTCACCTTCGTCCATAATCTAATTGTAGCATGAAAAAGCTTATCATTATTCTCTATAATATCCGCTCAACCTACAATGTTGGCGCAATTCTTCGCACCTGCGACTGTCTTGGTGTTGGTGAAGCGGTTTTTGCTGGCTATACACCTTTTATGGACAAAGGTTTGCCGCACGAGCAAGAGAAGCTACGAAAGCAGATTCATAAAACCGCTCTTGGTGCCGAAGAAACGATAAAATTCCATCGCCGTGCGGATATTTTTGAAGAAATCGAAAGTCTCAAAAAAGCAGGCTATAGTGTCTGCGCTTTGGAACAGGGTGAGAAATCTCTAAATCTTGCCGAATCTCAGGATTTTGATAAAGATATCGCTCTGATCTTAGGCGAAGAAGTCCACGGTATTCCAAAAGAAATTCTCGACCAGTGCGATAATCTGCTCGAGATTCCGATGTGTGGCTCAAAAGAATCGTTCAATGTGTCGGTTGCGACTGGAATTGCTCTCTGGGAGCTTAGAAAGACGGACCTGAACGATAAAAGAAAACATCTACGTACGCAAATATAACGCCGCCAACCATCAAAATTCCCTTAATGCCGTTAATCCAATCAGCTAGTTTAACGGTCATAGAGTCGTAGCTAAAGATTGTTGCGGCGAGGCCGGATAGTAAAATCGTGAGCATTAGGGCAAAAATTGCCGACTCAACAATGCGAAGAATTCCAAATAGTCCACTCCTGCCGACGCGGAAATAGAGGACAATCGGGATAATTGCAACGAACAATCCATAAAGCACCTGTTGCGCAATCCAGGTATCGATAGCTGGAATCCAGGTATGGATTACATTAGCAAAAGAAGCGCCAAAGGCATCATAAACCGTAACGCCAGCAATCATGGCAAGAAAAGGGATGCCCACATGGTGTCTAAAAATCAGAAAACAAAGCAGCAACGCAGCTAATATCATTGCTAAAGCCATAAGCGTATTATAAAACAAAAAGCGATTCGTATCAAAACGGCACATTGCTACCAACAAAAAGTGTAAAAGTTAACCTAGTTAACTAAGTTAACTTTTACACTTTTTAGATAATTAAAACCTAATCCAAATAGCGCTAAGCTTCTTTTGCTTCTTCGGCAGCCATCTCTTTTGCTACCTCTGCAGCGGCTTTTGCTTCTTCGCGAGCCTTGCGATGGTGGCTAGCCTTGACTAGCTCGGAAATCCTTTCGACCTCATCGTGTGGAGTATCGAGCATTGTAAAGGTGTAAGTTGTCTCGTCGCCGACCGTAGACATCCTTAGTGTACCAATATTGAAAAGAGTATCTAGAAGGCCGTTTTTATGGAAAGAAACATCCTCGATTTTCTGCAATTCAATAATATTTGTAGATGTATTAAAGAGAGAAGTGCGAACAACCTGAATTGCGCGCTGGTTTGTAATCAGCATGGTATTCGACTTGTAGATCATATGAAAAACAAATGGAATAAATAGAGCCAAGATATATAGAATCGCGATAATGATATAGAGGCAATTGCGGGCGTTGTCTTGAAGCTTGTCCATCATATCTTTTACGTTTTGATCGCTAAAGACAATGATAAGAATAGTAGTAATCGCAACGATAAGAATGGCAGAAATAAGCCAAATAGCAATAATGCCAAGCATAGAGCGCCTTATCGAAAGCTCAACATGCTCATCATCGTTGAGTTTGATGTTTGGAAAATCTTTTGCACTACGAGCGTGGCGTAGTTTCTCGAGGTCGGCTTTCATACTGTTATTATACCATGATGGCCCATACCTGTTAAATCTGGTCATTTCGGTGATTTAACCATTGACATTTTCGCACTTTTTTGGTATAATAAGCCTGTATTTTTTTAGAAGTATATTTGTTATGAAAAAGCTAATCATAGGTCGCGAAGCCAAGGTAGATATCGAAGGTTACGCCAAAGGTGTTCCTGCGAAGATTGACACCGGCGCCGACGGCTCTGCAATATGGGCAAGCAATATTCATGTCAATAAAGATAACGAACTCTGCTTCTGTCTTTTTGATAAAAAATCCGATTTTTACACCGGTGAAGAAATCCGCACAAAAGATTTCTCTGTGGCCGAGGTAAAAAGCGCATCTGGACACCTTAAACTTAAGTTCTGTCCGCGTTTCTCGATTACTATAGCGGGTGTCACAATGAAGGTAAGATTCGGTCTAAGTGATCGTTCGACCCATAAATACCCAATATTAATCGGAAGACGTACACTGTCGGAAAAGTTTCTAGTAGATGTTAGTAAAGATGAAGGACTTATTGTATCCAGACACGAAAGAACCAGAAACTTACGCAAGAAATTAAAAGAAAATCCATACAAATTTTATAAAGAATATTATCTAAAAGAGGACGAGTAAAATGAAAATCGCTATTCTATCCAACGGAGACAAGAACTATTCTACTCAGCGATTAGTAGAAGAGGCCAAGGCTCGTGGCCACGAAGTAGATATTGTAAAGTACAAGAACTGTTATGTATCTATCGCTAAGGGTCAAAATGCCGTTTACTATAAGGGCAAACCACTAGATAAATATGATGCAGTTATTCCTCGTATTGCTAGCTATATGACAAAATACGGAACGACAATCGTACGTCAGCTAGAAATGCAGGGTGATTATGTGCTTTCTAGGTCTATTGCTATTACTCGCGCTAGGAACAAGCTTCGCTCTATGCAGCTTCTAGCTAAGGCTAATATCGATATTCCAAAGACTGTTGTATCTCGTAACACTACAGATATCGACGAGCTTCTTGATCAGCTAGGCGAAATGCCAGTTATTATCAAGCTCGCAAGCGGTACTCATGGTAACGGTGTTGTTCTAGCAGAAACCAAGAAAGCTGCTAAATCTGTTCTTCAGGCTTTCTATCTTACGAATGATGATGGCGTTAACATTCTCTTGCAGGAATTCGTAAAAGAATCCGCAGGTACAGATATTCGTGCCTTCGTCGTTGGTCAGAAAGTTGTTGCTAGTATGAAGCGCCAGAGTCTTGATGACGACTTCCGCTCCAACCTTCACAAGGGTGGAACTGGTACTCCAATCAAGCTAACTCCAGAAGAGGAAAAGGTCGCCGTAAAGGCCGCCAAGGCTATGGGTCTAAGCGTTGCTGGTGTAGATATTATGCGCTCTGCACGTGGTCCACTCGTACTCGAGGTTAATGCTTCCCCTGGATTTGGTATCGAGAAAGTTACTGGCCGCAACGTTGCTGGCAAGATTATCGAGTATGTCGAGCGTAATGCAAAGCATACCATTCGCCGCGACAAAGTTGGTGCTTAAAACAATAAAAATAAGTCAGGTTCCATCCTGGCTTATTTTTTATCTCTAATTAGTTGCGATTAGTTTTGACGTAATCTTCTTCTTTTTCCATTACGGCGCGAAGCTTGTACTTCTTGCAGTGGTTATCTTCATCGCAGTTTTCAGCCTCGTAGCTATAATCGCCACCTTCTACCCAGAGGTTAATGCCGTTTGGGTCGGTGAAGAGGTTTGGATCAATCCAAGGCAGCTCTTCGGCGGTCGTGATTGATTCTGGATAATAGCCGTTATCTTTGTAATATCCTTCTTCGAGGGCGTAGTAGATTGCGTTGATGGCGATTTTGCGCTGTTTGTCGCGGTCCATCTTGGCGACGTCTTGCTTTTGTAGGAAAAATAGCACTACAAAAATGCCAGCAATTACGATACAAATAATAATTTCTAAAACAGTAAAGCCACGCTTATTCTTCATTCTGTAGTTATTTTAACATATTTTCTAGGCTGAGCTACTGGCACTAAAAATCCCCAAATCTCTCGACTTGGGGCTTAAATTCGATAATGGTAGCACCAACTGGGATCGAACCAGTGACCTTAGGCTTATGAGTCCTACGCTCTAACCAGCTGAGCTATGGTGCCATACGGGTATTTTACCAAAAAACGCTTTGCTTTTCTAGCACAAGCATAAATGGCGGAAGGAGTGAGATTCGAACTCACGGAGCTTTTTACACTCGCTGGTTTTCAAGACCAGTACCATAAACCACTCGGTCATCCTTCCACTCCGCTATCTTATCATAATTTTACCCCTCTGGCAAAACATGCCATAATTTAAGCATTCGAGAGAAAAAGCGCACTGTGTGCGCATTTTTCAGAGAATGCGCCATATTAGACCCGAGGTATAATTTAGGAAAAGGAGTGTAATGAAAGTTAGAATCAAGAAAATTGCCGAAGATGTAATATTGCCACAATATGAGACGCCAGGTGCGGCTGGTTTTGATTTTCATGCCTATATCAAAGAGCCTTATGTCTTGAAGGTTAACAAGCGCTACGCTGTGCCAACTGGTCTAATTTTTGAGATTCCAGAGGGCTACGAATTGCAGATTCGCGCTCGCTCGGGTCTTGCTGCGCGCAATGGTATCACTATGATGAACGGCGTCGGTACGATTGATTCGGATTACAGGGGCGAGGTTCACGTTTTGCTTACAAACCGTGGCGAAGAAGATTTTGTAATTGAGCCTGGTATGCGCATTGCTCAGGGCTTATTCGAAAGAGTCGATCAAGCAGAGTTTGAGCTAACTGACGAAGAATTTTCTGAAACAAAAAGAGGTAAAAAAGGCTTCGGTTCTACCGGAGTCTAGAAAAACAAGGCGTGGAAAAGGCGGGTCGCGATGACCCGCCTTTATGAGCATTAGTCCAGATTGTGGGCGCAGGATGTGCCGTCAGAGTAGTGAACACAATTGCTTCCACCAGCGAGGATAGTTCCGAGTCTTGACGCTACGTGTGCTACGGCGATTTTCCAGGCATTGATGCGATCTTCGTCCTGCATAACAGGAGAATCGAAGTCGACCTTGATAGCCGGGCGGCCACAGCAGCGTGCGTTAGTAACGGTTGCATAAATCATCTCGCCGCCAATAAGCTCGAGGATTATGTCCTCAATGCCCTTCAGGTCCGGCTGACCTTCGTATTCGAAGTCGCCGCACATGATGCTGATTGTGGTAAAAGCCCACATTCTGTTTTTTGTAAAAAGATCTGAGTTACCCATAATAACCTCCGAATTAAAGTGAAGCGGTAAACTTTCAGCGGTATTCCGCAACTCCACTTTTGTCCCCGCTCAATGAGACAATATATATTATAGCATAAGCGTATTAAAAAGTCAATATAGCTACATCGAAACGGTAAAAAGTCAAGAAAAAGGCGGGCCCAAAAGAGCCCGCTATTTTTTAGAGAGTAACAAGGTATCCTAAGCCATCAAGGACAACGACCGCCTCGTCTTCGGTATTGAACTCTTTCAGAAGAAAGATTACGGCTTCTTCGAAAGCCTGAAACCACTGAGTATAATCATTGTCTTCGACAACAGTGGCAGTAAAAGTTGAACTAATCGTAATTGCAGCGCTCTCGTTGCAGGAAGCGGCTACTTTTCTGCTGTCTGAGACTACGATTTCGATGCCGGACTGAATACAAGCGTTATTGGCGCGCATAAAAATGCCCAGTTCGATGCCGACCATGTCTGCACTATAGTTCTTATTTACGCTACTCGGGGTGCGAAGGCTTGCAGTGGCGACGTGAATATGGTCTAAGAACGTATTCATGCTTTCTCCTCTTCTAGAGCTGTAAGAATTTGAGCGGTTTTCCGCACTCTAGGATAGTAAAGAACGATATGTATATTATGCTATAAAAAGCTAGAAACGTCAAAAAAGACCCTGGTTATAGGGTCTTTTTTGGGATTAGGCTGCGTTTGTATGAACTGCGACAACGTCGTCTAGATCGTCGATAGCATCGAGAATCTTCTCAACCTTTTCGGCGGTTTCGCCTTCGACGGCGACTTCGTTGTTCGGAATATACTTGAGTTCGGCTTCCTTAATCTCGTAGCCGGCAGCAATCAATGCTTCACGAACCTTTGCTAGGTCGCCAGATGCAGTGTAGATAGTTGTGCCATCTTCTTCGTCAAGGACGTCTTCTGCGCCAGCGTCTAGGGCTGCCATCATGATTTCGTCGCCCTTGCTCTCGGTAAAGATTACGCCTTTGCGAGAGAACTGGAACATGACTGAACCTGGATCTGCCATACGGCCACCGTTCTTTTCTAGAGTGTGGCGTACTTCTGGCATTGTACGGTTCTTGTTATCTGTTGCTACTTCAATAATGATTCCGATACCTCCCGGACCGTAAGCCTCGTATGTCTCTTCGATAAGAGCAGCTGCGTTCTTATCTGCGACACGTGCAATTGCGCGTTCAATATTGGCTTTCGGCATGTTTGCCAGGCGAGCCTTTTCGAGGACCATGGCTAGGGAAGGGTTCATGGCAGGATCTGTGCCACCGCGTGCGGCGATTGCGATTTGGTTGCCAATCTTTGTAAACAAGGCACCGCGCTTCGCATCGACGACCGCTTTTTGGCGTTTTGTGGTTGCCCACTTTGAGTGTCCGCTCATCTCTTCTCCTTAGTTATTTATATCTGTTAATATCTTAGCATATTATCCCCTAAAATTAAAAAAATGCAAAAAACATTAGACTAATGCTTTTTTATTTTGGGCATGGGTGCTATTTTAAGCACACGAATAAAAAAGGAGGTAAAAATATGAAAATTTTTCGAAGAATGCAGCTATCTGCAACGGAGCTAGAACGCATTCGTGCGGAGCTTGATGATTATATTTGGCTCGCATTGGATCTTCGCCGTTGTATTTTGAGTGCCGGAGATATTTATATTGGGGATTTGCGCGATGCTATTCTAGCCCGTCGCGGCCGCGTTGACGATGTTTATTGTGCCGGACTAAATATGCGAACGGGCGAGGTAAATTATCTAAAGACATTTAACCGTCGCAATCCAAAGGTTGGCTTCAACGGAGAAATAAGTTCGGATACAAAGAATAAGATAATGAAACAGATTGAGTATTTCTTTGGTAACTTGCCAATCTTTAGTGCAGAGGCGGCGCTGCCGAAATATTCGCGTAAACATTTAATTTCGGCTCTATCGGTCGACTAGATTTTAGAGATGCTATCGGTTAAAATATAGCTATTAACAGGAGGTAATTGTGGCTAAGAAAAGTCAGGAAAATGCAGAAGTGGCTGGGGCGGCAGAGCAGACTTCTAAAACTACAAACAAAAAAGCAGAAAAACCAGCAATGGACGAAGGTAAAAAGCAGGCTCTAAGTCTAGCTCTATCTCAGATTACGAAGCAGTTTGGTGATGGCTCTATTATGAAGCTTGGCGAAAAGTCCAAGATTGATGTTGAGTTATTCTCGAGTGGTTCCTTGTCTCTAGATTTGGCTCTTGGCGGTGGTTATCCAAAAGGCC
>JAZNRZ010000036.1:0-15504 GCA_045590975.1 Candidatus Nanosyncoccaceae bacterium
CAATTATACCCACGAGGGTATTAGACAGAGCGTTTTAAACTGCGGTCTCGGCCTCGGATTAGCCGAAGGCTGGGTTGAGCTCATTGCCGAAAAAGTTGCACAGGCGATGGACGAATGGGCAAGCACCAAAGACGTCGTTACAGAGACGGATATTAGAAAACATATAGTAAATGAGCTGACGACCTACAATGCAGACATTGCTTATGCTTATGAAAATCATGATAAAATAATATAGAGAAAGTTATGGCAAGATTTGATTACGATTTAGCAGTTCTAGGAAGTGGCGACGCTGGTAGCGAGGCCGCATTTTTGGCGAACGAAGCAGGTCTTAGTGTCGTAATTATCGAGAATGACAAGTGGGGTGGCTCTAGCTTGAATTATAGCGACATTCCAATGGGCGCGTTGCGCTACACTTCTCAACTTCTCTATAATGCCAGAAAAGGCGCAAAACTTGGTCTTTCTAGCGCAAACCTTCGCTATAACTACCCTACGATGAATAACTGGAAAAACTTCGCCATGAAGCGCGCTGGCGCAGACGACGAGACAGTTTATACCGAAGACAAGATTGATTGCATGCGCGGCGAAGCTCGCCTTCTTTCTGCCCACGAAATTAGCGTTGGTGAAGAAACAATCCGCGTCAAAAAGATTTTGCTAGCTACTGGGGCTTCTACGCTTGATACTGGTATCAAAATTCCACAGAATGTTGATTATTTACTACCAGAAAATGTTCCATATATCCTAAGACCACCGAAGAGCATTTGTATCATTGGCGCTGGCGCAACTGGTTGCGAAATGGCTCAATATTTTGCTAGCCTCGGCACCGAAGTTACCCTTGTCGATCTTGCTGTTCGCGTCTTGCCTCGCGAGGACGAGGAAGCTGGTCAGGTACTTGAAGAATTGTTTACAAAGGACGGAATTCGCGTTCTAACCCAGTCCAGAGCAATCGCCCTTGAAAAGGATGGTTCTGCCGGTAAGCGTATTGTTATCCTACGTGGCGGCGAAGAAAAGACTATCAAGGCCGAGGAAGTTCTTCTTTGTACCGGCTATGCACCAAACGTCGATTTGGGCCTAGAAAATGCAAAGGTCAAATTCTCGAGCGAAGGCGTCAGAGTTGATGCTTCCATGCAGACCAACGTTAAGGGTATTTATGCTTGTGGTGATATAATTGGCGGCTATAGCAGTAGCGCAAAAGCCAAGATGGAAGCTCGCATTGCGGCTCTTCATATTATTGGCAAGTCCAAGGAAACCGTAGATTATACCGGCCTAGTCCACGTTACAAAGATTTATCCAGAAATTGCTAGCGTTGGCATGACCGAGGACGACTGTATTAAACGCGATCGCAAGATTAAGAAAGTTATTAAGCCAATTTATTGTAACGCATCTATTACGACCAACTTCCGCTCTGGATTTATCAAGATGATTTGCAGCAAGAACGGCATCTTCATGGGCGCAACTATCATGGCTCCAAATGCCGGCCTAATCGCACAAGAGCTAGCTATGGCACTCAAATACAATATGAGTATCTTTGAGATCTTCCAGGTGCCACATCCAGAAAGCGAGTGGTCCATGATTATCCAAAACTGCTGTTCAGATTTACTAAAATCTTAAGATTAAAAACATCCGCCAATTATTAGCGGGTGTTTTTTATTTAAATAGTAAGTCCATCCATTGCTCGAAGTTCGACTTCTCTTCCTGAGTATAGAGACCCGTATCTTTGTGGGCATTCTTGGCTTCATTCGAGTTCTTCGGCAAGACAACCATCGTTTCACCTTCGGCCATTTTTCCGCCCTTGGAGCGAGCTAGCAACTCCTTATATTCGTCAGTTTTGTAGTATTCCTGTTCGAGCTGAAGTTTTTCGACTTCTAGTTTTACCTTTGCGAGCTGAACATATTTTTCTTGGAGTTTCTGCTTGAGTTCCCAGTTTCTAGACATCGAACTAACAGCGCCAATTGTAAACCAAAGACAGGTAATAATCGCGACAGCATTTACGATATTATTGGCCGTCAAAAAGTCATGTTGCAAGTGATAGAAAAATCTCCTGAGATTAGTCTCAAGCTTGTGCATACATAGCTATTATAGCATTTATAGCCACGAGCGTTTTGTGCTGCGATGTTATAATTAACTTATCTATGAAGAAGTCTAGGCTGAAGGTTTTTCTTGTTATCTTTTTTGTTATTCTTCTTGCACTCGGAGCAGGTTTCGGAATTCCTTTCGGGATAAAATGCGCCAAAAGAAATGAGCTAGTAGAGCTAGGCTACAGCCGAGAGATCGCCGATTATGTTCTTACTAATGACTACTATGAGAAGTTTATCGAGATTGGCCACAACGAAACTCTAAATCATATTCTTTTGCAGAGTGACTATAAGACAGAGTATCTAGATAGTTACACGCAGATTAATTATGTCGATTCCGAAGATTTCCTAGCGCTTACTAATACTTTTCTAGACAAAAATTATTCTACTGATGATATAAATTTTATTTTTAAACGCTTCGAACATGAAGATATCGTCAAACTTTCCGAACGGGATTATTTTGCCGAATTACAAAAATACTACTCCATAAACTACGCAAAACTCAGAGACCTAGATAGATACATAGCCTACAAAGAAAATTCTGGCAAAGACTATGAACAAACAGTTTTAGATGTTTCGCTCAATCTCGATCTAGGAGAATACGAAGCAGATTACGAGAACACCGAGTTTTCCATAGATATGCTCGTAAATAAGAATTTTTCCGTTAGCAAAGATTTTGAGCCAAAAGATTTAGTCGATACAGGCAATGGCTTTTATCTGAATAAGGAAGCGTATGAGGCGTTCACGGAAATGCAATCAGCGGCAAAATCAGAAGGCCTAGAAATTGAAATTAATTCTGCATACAGAAGCGTCTCAGAACAGGAAGCCGTTATGGACAACCAGTGCAGGACTTACGGGGACGATTATTGCAAATCTCATGTCGCAACTCCTGGTTTCTCGGAGCATCATACAGGTCTAGCATTAGATATTAAATCCAAACATAGTGCCGTTTTTGAACGCTCCAAGGAGTTTAACTGGGTAGTCGAACATGCAGCAGATTACGGCTTTATTTTGCGCTATCCAAAAGACAAAGAAAACATTACGCGCTATAGCTATGAGGCTTGGCATTTTCGCTATCTTGGCAAAGAGCTAGCAAAGAAAGTCGCTGATTCTGGTCTTAGTTACGAAGAATATTACGTCAAGAATATCGAGAAATAAAAAAATAGGCCACTTGGCCTTCTTAAACATGGTGGCGGGGGTTGGATTTGAACCAACGACCTTCTGGTTATGGGCCAGACGAGCTACCAGGCTGCTCTACCCCGCGATATGTTTTATATATTAGGGCATTTATTTATTTTTGTCAAGCGCTAAAGAGTTACCCATCATACATAAGTATCTTATTCGGCATCACTTTTCTATGCTTTTTGATTTCTTACCTCACAAAGAAGAGTGCCAAATAGAGCCAACAACTATAACAGATATGCTACAATAATAGATATCCGTTGGGGGCATAGCTCAGCGGTTAGAGCAGTCGGCTCATAACCGATTGGTCACTGGTTCAAACCCAGTTGCCCCCACCAAGCATAACAGAAAATACCTGCAAGGTATTTTTTTGTTATGTTTTATTGGGGCGACTGGGAGTGTTAAGTACCCTGGAACAATAGTATGCAATTTTTGGCCATTTTCTGCATCAAGAAACTACCCAAAATGTGGTCTTCACCCCCCCTATTAAAATGTTTGTTAATACCCTAAGTATGTCATAATTAAACAATGAAGCGATTAATAACATTGAATCTAGCTGGGCGCAAAAATTTCGATGCCAGATTTGATTCAATTATTCGATTTCTAAACGAAGAAAAAGCAGATATCGTCTGTCTGCAAGAAGTAACTTTTGACAGCAAAGAAAGTCTAGCGCACACTATCAACGAAAAACTTGATTTGCCATACACCTCTATCCAAGCTGATTTGGCCGAAGAATATGAACGAGAGAGCAAAAAACTAACTGATGGCTTAGCTATACTAGCCAGAGGCACAATCGTCTCCACAAAAACAACAACCCTCACAAAAGTTCCAGAAGACAAAAACGGTAGACCAGATTTTCACAAACGAATTGCTCAAATTGTCGAATTTGACGACGGAGCAATAATCGCCAATACACACCTAGCCTCAAATAACAACTCATATCTACAGTTCGCAGAACTACTGAACCTTGTCCCAGAAAGATGTATTCTGACTGGAGATTTTAATCTTCCCAAAAATATGATACTAGCAAACAAACAGTTGTGGAATAAAGATTATTCTTGTTCAATCGACTTTATAAATTACATCTCTTTCCCTAAAGAAAATCGAACTTTCGATTATTTTCTTATACCTAAGACCAACCGAATCTCAAACATTCGCATTACTAGCGGGCTATCTGATCATAATGCTATTATCTGTGATATAGACACAGTAGACTATTGAAGCCTGCGCCAAAATATCCGAGTAATAAAATACTCAACAGAATTTCTATCCTGTTGAGTATTTTAAATTTCTTTCACCTTACAAAACCTTTTTCTGCCAAGATTTTTTGCCACATTTTGGACAGCGAAGATGGCGTGTGCGACCCATGTGCATCGCTACAAATACAGCCCCGAAAGTTGGAACATACTTGTGGCCACATTCAGCACATTTGTAATAACCAGCGATTTGCTCGATTTTTAGGCCAAAGAACATAGCGACCATAAATATAATAAAGCCAGTAATAAACATGGCAGTCGCAAGAGTAAAGTTTGTTTCAGTAACTGGAATGGCTAAGAACAGAAAAGCAAAGAAGACCACTAAACCAATTCCACCAAGCACCCATTCGAGCGCAAGTAGTTGTTTATCTTTCTGTTCTTTTTGCTTAGCAAGCTCAAGAAGATTCTTCTCGAGCATTTTCTCATTATTTTTCATATCTACGATTTCTCCACTAAATAGATCATTAATTGTGATATCAAATAATTCACAGAGCGCTGGCATCTTTGTTGTTTCCGGAAGGCAAATGCCGCGTTCCCATTTCGAGATAGAGCGATTCGAAATATCCAGCTCTTCCGCAAGGCTTTCCTGCGTATAGCCCTTTTCTTGTCGCTTTTTCGCGATAAATTTTCCGATTTTCTTTAAGTCCATTAGGCTCCTTTGTATTATTTTGGGTTCTATTTTAGTCGTTTCCTACAAAAAGACCACAAACCGTAGGTAGAATCTTTGTTAATTCTTATTATAAGCGCTTTATTCCCATCTATGCATCTTTCATTTTTATGTTATAATATCGGCACGAGTGGTGGCATGGGGCCGCCAAGTTTTTTTATTAGAAAGAGGTGTAATGTATCCATGAAAAAGACTATACGCTTCGAGGGCGGCACCGTCCTCAACAAAGAAAACCTTGCTCTTGTTACAGACCTCACGAGTGGTTTCTCGAAAGCCAAGGCAAAGAAATATGGCTTCGACCTCGTCAACTTCTCCGTTAGCTACAAAAACGACGGAAAGGTTATCGAGTACAAGGACGGCAACGAGCAGTCCGATGAGTTCTATGCTAAACTCGCAAACGAGAAGACTACCGATGCAAAGACTGGTAGCAGCATCGAAGACTTCGTTTCAATCTTCAAGAATCGTCTCGAAGAAGGAAAGCTGGTTGTCTATCTTGGTGTTACAGATTCGCTTTCGGCAGGCATGCGCAATGCCGCCCTGACAGCTCGACAGATGATCTGCGACGACGAACCAGATCTGAATGCGGACAAAAACATTCTTATCTGGCCAACACACTGCATTGCTGGTGGACTCGGCCTTAGTCTTAGACTACTTCGCGCTTGGCTCGATGAAAAGCCAAGAACATTGAACGAGCTCATGGAAAAGGTCGATTTCTTTGGCAACCACACGGCACATATTTTCACATTGTTTAGCTACGACTACATGAAGCGTAGCGGACGCTTTGCGAGCACAAAAGATCAGCTCAAGATTGCTCTCGCAAAGACAATGAAGATATTCCCTGTTATGCTTTCGCCTAGAAACGGTCCGCTCCAGCCTACCTGGAAAAAGGTTCGCGGAGAAAGAGCTCTGCTCAAGACCTTCGTCGACATCTACGCAGATACCGCTATCGATCCAGAGCACGGAACCGTAGAAATCGACTACTCCGGCCCGACAAGGATCGACTCCATCGCCTACAAAAAGGCCGAGGAGTTGCGCAAGATGCTTACCGAGAGCTACCCTGAAGTCAAGATTATCATGGCGCAGACCAGCCCTTCCGTAGGTTGCCATGTTGGCCCTGACGAGATTTCTTTCTTCTTCCTCCAGAAGGACGTTCGCCCTGACATGGAGTGAGTCATAACATTCTTCTTTCTTTCAGAGTCCCTTCGGGGGCTCTTTTTTCTTGAAGAGCGCATTGTGATATATTAAAAGTAGTTAACCAAATAAAATAAACATGGCAAATACAAAATCTTCAAAAACAACTACTAAAAAGACCGCTTCTAAACAAAAGGTTGTAAAAGTTACAACAAAAACCACCAAGGCTTCAGATATCTGGATTCAGGTTGGCTTAGCTATATACTTTACGGCATATTTTATCGCGCATCATTTCCTTGGCGTTTACAACGTACGCTGGATTTTGTATCTTGGCCTAGTTTTTCTAGTTATTTATGCCATTAAAACCAGGCAGAAGAAAGAAGAAAAGTTTGCCGAAGGTTTTTGCTTCTATAAGTTCTTCTTGGTCTATATCATCGGATGCATGATTGGTACTTATTACGAAGAAATTCTAACCTTCTGTCGATCAGGTCAGTGGCTATCTAGGCAGGGATTAATATATGGGCCGCTTAACCCAGTTTACGGCTTCGGTTTTCTGATCTTTACTTTTCTCCACTTCACCAACCCAAAACGCAAATGGTACCTGACCTATATTTATTCTTGTCTAATTGGCGGACTAACCGAGGTTATCTCAAGCCTGATTGGAGAATATATCTTCAAGGCTAATGCCTGGGATTATTCAGATAAATTCTTGAATCTTTGGGGACGCACCACGATTCCGTACATGCTCTTCTGGGGCGCAGGCGGGTTAATCTTCGTAAAGCTCGTTTATCCAGCTTTATCTAAGTTTATTGAGTTACTACCAAAACGAATCGGCAACGTAATCATGCCTAGCTTTCTAGTGTTCGTAGCATTAAGCCACATCGTGTCTTATACCGCACTATTTCGCTACGGAACCAGAGCAGAAGGCCAAGCAGCAAGCAACGGAATCGAGTTATTCCTAGATAAGCATTTCGACGACAAACTCATGAAGCAATACTACGATAACCCAGCACACAAAAAGATTGGAGAATAAAAAAATAGCACCTCGGAAAGAGGTGTTATTTTTAAAATCCCATTAATACTTCCAGAATAACCGCAATTATTGCAAAGATAAATGGCGAGAAGCAGAGCAAGAGAATGATAACTCCGAGCGCCGCAGCGCTAACATTACTCTTTCGAGCTGGTCTTGCACCCGCAGCGGAGTTTACCATCGTGGATTGATGATTTGGATTTACGATATCCGTAATTGGCCTTGCCGTAACAGACGCTGTATTTTGATTGGTAGGTGTTCCGTAAGGAACGCGTGACAAACCACTCACGATTGAGCTCGATTCGCCCATAGTATTGCTATTAACTAGGCGCATGCCGCCAAAGCCATAACGCTTTGCGCGAGCTTCCATAATAGCAATCTCACGGTTCTGCTTCGCAATCATTTCTGGGGAGCCATAGCAAAGAAATTCTGACGTCTTACCAGGCGTTAGGCGTGGCGCCGAGAAGTTCCTGCCTTTTGCATCGAGTCCCATTTTGTTCCTAGTTAAGTCCGTTAATAATTACGTAGCTATAGTATGCAATGAAGACAGCAAGGAAAATTGCGCCTTCTTTGCGACCAATGCGCCTGTCTTTCCAGGTAAAGAAGAATAGCAAAACAGTACTCAGAAGCATCACTGCAGCGTCAATGTAGGAGAATGAAAAGCTAGGAATACCACCAATAGCAAATACTGGAATACCAGCAACAATACCAATATTGAAGATGTTTGAACCCACAACGTTACCGATTGCAATATCGCACTCGTTCTTTCGTGCAGCAATAATAGAGGTAACAAGCTCTGGTAAAGACGTACCAAGAGCAACAACCGTCAAAGCGATAATCGCATCAGAAATGCCGATGATTGAGGCGATTTTGCTAGCAGAATCGACAACACAGTTACTGCCAATAATAATGCCCGCAATACCGATTACGACAAATAGAACCGCCTTCCAGAGCTTCATTGGAGGCTTTTCTTCGGAGTCTTCTTTAGCAGATTCGGTTTCAGCTTCGAGCGCCTTATTTTCTTTCTTCTCGGCAGCCTCTTCCTTGTTCTTGCGAATACGGCGGCGAGTCGTAGCGATAAGATAGTACATAAAAATGCTAAATGCGACCACCAAAACAGCGCCATCCTGCCTTGTGAAGGAATTATGATCGCCAGCCTGAAGCAAGACATCACACATTAGAATTGCTAGCATAACAGTTAGCAAAATCATAATAGGAATTTCTTTCTTTAGCGTGCTGTTCTTTACAGGGAGCGGACGGATTAGCGACGCAGCGCCAAGAATAAGAAGAATATTCAAGATATTTGAGCCAACAATATTGCCGAGCATCATGTCCCCAGTACCAGCAAGGAGAGATTTTACGCTAACCGCGAACTCTGGAGCGGAAGTACCAAAAGCAACAATAGTAAGACCAATAAGGATTTTTGGCATGCCAAAGCGGGTCGCAACGCCACTTGAGCCATCAACAAATACATCTGCACCTTTAATAAGAAGCACGAAGCCGACAATTAGAAGAATAATCTGTAATAGTATTTCCATAAAACCTATCTTATCACTTTAAGTTTTTTCTAGCCAAATCCTTAATCGGCCACTTACTCTCATCCACGACATGAAGACGACGGCTGCCGCCATTAAAGATGTTCACCGATGGTTCAAAGGTCTTATTAAATGAAGATTTCGAGCTATTTCGATAGAAAATACCAGAGGAAGCATCCCTTGTCTTTGCAATAGTCGTATAGGCACCACTATCACACATCTGAATAATGTAGCAAAGCTGACGAATGCCCTTTGCTTCCTCTTCGCCGCCACCAAGACAATCTTTCGCTAATCTCAAACAAAGAGAGTTCAGCGCATCGCTAGCTTTCTTGCGTTTTTCTTTCGGTACACCAGGAATAATGCGTGCTTCGGCCATCAACTCCTTGCCTTCACCAATCATACCTAATATAAGCTCCTGATTCTCTGGACTAATACCAATTTTATCCAAGAAGTCGATTGCATAACTCTCGTTATAGGCACTCTGGATAAGATCACGCTCAGCACGAGTCTTAGCATTCTTATATTCCGGAAGTTTCGCAGCCTCTGTTTTTCCGATATCATGAATAAGCATTGAAAGGCGCGTAATTGGAAGAAGTTTGGCAGGTATTTTATCAGCAAAGTTCTCATCAAATAGACGAAGCATTGTACCGGTATGCTCTTCTAGGGTGAATTTTTCCCAAACGCCAGAGTCGGCCTCAAATACATCTTTGTAGCCAGGAACCTTTTTTGCTAGGTCTATAATCTGTTCCGGCCTAATAAAACTATCCACTTCAAGACCAGCAACTAGCCAATCTGGCCGTTTTCCCGACACAGCAGTTACTGGAACTTCCATAAGACTATCAATTTTCAAAGCAAGACGGCCAAAAGTCTGCATGCGCTTCCTACGCGCACGCTCGTTTCTCTCCTCCGTATCAACTCTTTCGAGATCAAGCATGAAATTATTATTAAAATCTACACGCTTGCCATTTTCGTCTCTTACTCTAGTAGAGTTTAGACGTTCACGAAGACCCACAATATGCGCATTGCGCATCCAGGACGTCATATATTCCGCGTCATAGCTGGCGCCGTCAAAATGCATATCGTTCTTCAGGAGTTTATGAGCAAAACGCTGAACGCTCCTATAATCTCGAACCATAAGCCTACTGTTCGATGCGGAAGCGATATGTTTTGCTATGCCAGAATCACCAAGCGCTGCAGACAAAAGCGGGATGTCCGTATCTGGTATGACCTTATCAAAGAAACCAGCCTTCTTTCTTGAGAATGACGAAAGCCTTAGTTTTAACTTACTAAACGGAATTTTGCTACGATCTTCAAAATCAAAAGGAGAAGCCTCCGAAATTGGCATCTGGAGCTTTCGCAAAGCTTCGTTTACCCTCTTTTCTTCTTTCTTGTCTTTTGCTCTGTAATTCGTGTCAATTACGCTCGCTTCAGGATCATTTGAGGTAATGCGATAAATCTCTTCTTTTGATTTATCGCCACCAGAGCGAACCCTAGCATACTGCTCTGCCACAAAGCGATTACCCGTCGACAATGCAGACACCTTATTCCAGTTCAAATGCTTATCATCTTTGCCGTTGCCGCCCTTATTGCCACCGTTATCATGTTCAGCATCAACCGTAAACTCGGATTTGTCGTCAGGTCTCGAACGGCCATGAAGCATCTCTTCACCGTTGACAGAGCGCAAAAAGCCAACTTTTTTTAGATATTCTAGCGCTTCATGCTTTTCTTGTTCCTCTGGAGAATATCTGCGTTCGCCAACTTCACTTCTCGTTCTTGAGGCTTTTTCGATTTTCTTGTCTACTGGTTTTAGTATACCCTCTTTGCCTGCCATATCTTACCTCTAAGCTAATAATATTCCCACCATCACTGGCATCGTTACGATAGATAGAATTGTTGAAATTGTAACTAGTTCAGATGATTCAATATCGTTGCCGCCATATTTCGCCGCAAAGAGACCAAGACTCGTAGCGGTTGGCAAAGCCTGAATAAGCGTACATACAATAATAACTTCCTTAGGAAAATGAAGCACCAAGAGCAAGAAATAGGTAACGAGTGGGCCGATAATTAGCTGGATTGCTGCCGTAAGAATAAGGCGCCACTTTTTAACAAGCTTCTTGAAGTCTGCGTGCGAAAGCATGAAACCAATACAAATAAGCGATAGTGCGGTCGTTGCGTTACCAGTAAAGCCAACAGCACTTGTGATTGAATCCGGAAGCTTGAGACCGAGCAAGAAAACTAGCATGCCAAGAATAACGGCAATGATGTTTGGATTCGTCACGATGCCAAGGAATAACTTCTTGCTAAGCTTGCGCTCAAACAAGAAAACGCCATAAGAAAACAAAGCGATATTAAAAGCAATGATAAAACCGCAGTAAGGGACAATCCCATCTTCGCCAAAAGTACTCGAGATGATTGGATATCCGAGAAATGTAGCATTGTTAAAAATGAGAGCAAATTGCGACTCAAAGCGAAGTTCGCCCTTATAGATATACTTATTAAAAATAATCCTGGAGAGAATTATGAGAGCAAACATTACAACAAAGCCAGCCACCAGACCAGAGACAAATAGACTAGATGTTTGTTGATCATATTCGTTCGGAAAAGCCGCAAATAGCGATGCAGGCATAAAAACCATTAGCAAGAGATTTACGATTGTTTTGTTTGTATGCGTGTCGATGATTTTCTTTTTGCCCAAGAAAAAGCCGAGTAACATAATCAAGGCGATTGAGCCTAGTCGCGCATAAAAACTAGCTAATTCGATTTGCATTTATCTCTCTCGGTTTTTGTTCTTATGTTTATTATATCAGTTATGCTTGTTTTAGGCATAGCCTTCGGCCTGGAGCGTAAACATCTCTTTGTATAAGCCGTCTTTTGAGATTAACTCTTCGTGCGTACCCTGTTCTACCATTTTGCCATGATCCATCACGATAATGCGGTTAGCTTTGCGGACGGTTGAGAAGCGATGAGAAATAATGACAGTAGATTTGCCCTTTTGGCGGCGAAGAATGTTTTTGAAAATTTCGTATTCCGCCTTTGCGTCAACTGCAGAGGTAGGCTCGTCTAGGAGCAAGACATTCGGATTACGATAAAAGGTACGAGCAATACAAACCCTTTGCCACTGACCACCAGAAAGATCTGTAGCATTTTCAAAGAAGTAATCTTTGGAGAGTACCTGATCGAGACCTTTTGACAAAGTCTTTACTAGCTTTTCTAGACCAGCATCCTTGATGGCAAGCTCTAGGCGCTCCTTATCCAGCTCTTTTGAAATATCTCCATACCAGATATTGTCTTTGAAATCTGCAAACGGGAAGCGCGTATATTCCTGAAGCAAAACACCAAGCTGACGATCATAACTGCCGCGCTCAATCTTTTTGATAGGAGTGCCATTGATTAAAATCTCGCCAGAGCTAGGCGTGTAAGCGCCGAGTAGAAGCTTCATAAGAGTTGTTTTTCCTGCACCATTCTCACCAACAATCGCAAGACTGTCGCCAGGTTTTAAAACAAAACTAACATCTTGCAGAGCTGGTTCGGTTGCATGAGGATAAGTAAAGCATACCTTCTTAAATTCAATTGTAGGAATACTCTCAACTACAACGTCGCCATTCTTCGGAATTGGAGTCTGAATATAGTTAAGATAATCCTCAGCATTCATGAGACCTTCGTTTGCATTACCAATACTCGAGAAGAGCGCCGTAATATTGCCGCTAAGCTGCTGCAAAAGGCTTCTTACTGTGGCGAATTGACCAATTGCGAGCTCGCCCGCAACGATTTTTAACGCAACGAAAGCTAACGAGGCAAAGTTTACTACCGTTTCAACAAAGCGCATCCAGTTACCAACAGTGAAGGTTTTGCGGAAGTTCTTGATGTTTTCGATTGAGCCGCGCTGACGATTCTCGATCATTTTGTCACAAAGATACTCTTGAAGATTATTAATTTTAATCTCTAGCGCAGAGCTAGATTGAGTCATCTTGTCACCAATGCCGTAAGCGATGCGCCAAAAGCTACTACTCTTCCTCCAGTTTTCCTGGGTCTTTCTGGATAGTTTCAAACTTAAAACAGAGTATGGGATCGAGCTAATAATAATTACTAGCGTAATAATTGGCGAGGTCGCTAAGGTTGTAATCAAGATAGAAATTAGAGAGATAGTAGCACTCGCGATCGAGAAGGCATTACTTATTACCTGATTCACGTCAGAGCCAAAATCCTGAACACGTTCAAAACGATCGGCAAACTCTTTAGTTTCGCGAATCTCGAGCGGAATCTCGATATATTTTAGCGAGATTTGGCGAGTAACCTCAGAGAAGACATCCCTGCGGATTTCCATATCCATCAGAGAAACGATGCGACCAAGGAAAATACCCACAAACTGAACACCAGAAATAACAGCAATCGTAATCAAGAACGGATAGATAACGCCCGTCTGAGCTGCCTGGACAATTTGGTTAACTGCGGTACCGCCTAGGACGGCAAGGATGGATGGGCTAATAGCGCCATAAAGACGCTCAAGCATGGAAAGGAAGCGACGCTTGCCGGCCGCTTTGTTGTAGATTTTGCGGGCATACATAACACCACGCAACGCTACCCGCAAATCTACTTTTTTGCTTTCTTTCTCTTTAGATTTTTTCGCCACCACTTTTCTCGTTTTTTTATTCTACGGTTACAGATTTCGCAAGGTTTCTTGGCTGATCAACATCGTTACCGCGAGCGACGGCAACATAGTATGCAAAGAGCTGCTGAAGCGTGTTTAGAAGTAGCGGAACAGTTAGCTTTGCGTCAGTATCGATACGAACGATATCATCACAGTCAATGTCTTTCTTGGAGTCGGTAAGGACGATGGTATGGCCACCGCGAGCGCGAACCTCTTGCAAACCACCAAGAGTCTTCTCGAATAGTGGACCATCTAGAACATCAACGAGCTCGAAGAAGCGATCGTCGACTAGTGCGATTGGGCCATGCTTTAACTCACCGGCAGCATAAGCTTCGGCATGAACATAGGAAACTTCCTTGAGTTTCAAGGCGCCCTCTAGCGCTAGCGGATAAGCCGTATCGCGGCCAAGATATAGAGCATTATCATACTTGGCATATTTCTCGGCAAGTTTCTTCATGTCCTTTTCGTAGGTCTTGAGCGTCTTCTCGATATTCTCTGGCAAAGCTACGAGTTCGCTTGCAAGCTGACGAACCGTATCCATGTTACCACCGTGGCTTTCAGCAAGCATGCCAGCAAAGATAAGCATGGTTGTAACCTGAGCCGTGAAAGCCTTAGTACTTGCAACAGAGATTTCTGGACCAGCATAGACATAAGTACCGCCATCAACTTCGCGGGCAATCGTGGAGCCAATAACGTTTACGATGCCTAGAACCTTTGCGCCACGGCGTTTGATTTCACGTAGACATGCAAGGGTATCTGCCGTTTCGCCAGACTGAGAAATAATTAGAGCAGCAGAATTCTCTGGTAGATGGAAGCTACGATAGCGATATTCGCTCGCGATTACGACTTCGGTAGTTAGATCTGGAACAAGCTTCTCGAAGTAGTAGCTAGCAAGAAGACCAGCATAATATGCCGTACCACAACCAACGATAACGAGGTGACGGAGATTCTTTAGCTCCTTTGGAGTTAGATTAAGTCCACCAAGACGCATCGTACCATTCTTGGCATCAACACGACCAGAAAGCGTATTCTTAAGAGCCGTACCCTGCTCCATGATTTCTTTTAGAAGGAAGTGATCGTAGCCGCCCTTCTGGATTTGCTCGAGCTCGCCCTGGATTTCTTCTGGAGTGCTTGCGATAGGCTTGAGATCGAGGTTGTAAACCTTTGCGCCTTCTTTATTACAAACAGCAAGCTCGCCATCGTTTAGATAGATAGCGTTCCTAGTATAGCCAAGCAAAGCGGAAGCATCAGAAGCAATGAGAGTTTCGTCTTCGCCAAGGCCAATGATTAGCGGGCTGCCAAGACGAGCAACAACAAGGGTTTCTGGCTCACGTGGAGAAAAAGCGACGATACCATAAGTACCACGAACTTCCTTGAGAGCCTTAGCAACTGCGTCTTTTAGAGAAGTCTTCTTGTCATATTTGGAATTAATAAGAGCAGCAAGAACCTCTGTATCCGTATCAGACTTAAAATCGACATCTTTGAGGGCAGCCTTTAGCTCACGGAAATTCTCGATGATGCCGTTATGAACCAAAAAGACATCACCAACATTATGCGGATGAGCGTTATTTACGGTTACGCCACCATGGGTTGCCCAGCGCGTATGACCAATACCAAGCGTGCCAGTATGCGGCTTGAGAGCTAGAACTTTTTCGAGCTCAGCGATTTTGCCAACAGATCGGGCAAGATGAGGCTTATCCTTGCTATCTAGAGTAGCGATACCGGCCGAATCGTAGCCGCGATATTCCAAACGGCGAAGGCCACTAATTAATACATCTTGTGCCGGACGCTTACCGACATAGCCCACAATTCCACACATAATAATACCTCCTAATGTATAAGCCTATTTTAGCAAATATTCCTTCATCATGCGAAAGAGTCTTTATGTTTCTATTCCAAGCTTGACAGATACGAACATCCGATATAAAATACTTTTATATTCCTCGGTAGCTCAATGGTGGAGCAAGAAGCTGTTAACTTCGA
>JAZNRZ010000037.1:0-46206 GCA_045590975.1 Candidatus Nanosyncoccaceae bacterium
ACTTTGTTATCGTTAAGTTGACCGAAGGTTATACTTATACGGATCCCAAAGCCACCGAGAATATCGCAGCAGCAAAAGATTGCAACAAGCTTATCGGGGCTTATCACCTCGTACGACCCGACTCCGGTGTCGATGCAGTCACTGAAGCCAACTTCTTTGTGGAGCAGCTCAAAGCTAGCGGTTGGGACCATAACTGGCTCCTGGCTTGCGACTTTGAACCGCAGTTTTCCATCAAGAAAGACGGCAAAATTGACTACAAAGCTAACGCAGACTTCTGCAAAGCATTTCTCGATGAGGTTACACGTCTCACAGACGGCGTGAAGCCTTTGATGTACGCTTGTGCTAGAGATATCAATAACGGCGGCGACAACTGGAAAGCTGTTGCTACAAGTTACGGTCTTTGGATGGCCGGATATCCCAACACTGAAACCACCGACTCAGGCACTTTTCTTGATTCGCAGGAAAACATGCCTTATCAGATTGGCCCCTGGAACTACTTGACCATCTGGCAGTATTCCAGCGCTGGACATCTCGACAAAGATGTCGCTTACATGTCCACAGAGGCATGGAGCAAATTCGCTAACCCAACCAGCTAAACGTTCAGCTCGGTTCAGATTAATATATATAGATAATGTAGGTAGCCGCTAGAAGAGCGGATTTTTTGTGTTTTAAGGTGTTCATGGTATAATTAAAGGCATGAACTATCAATCCGCATTTATTCCTTATTGGCAAGACTAACTCCTCGCTGACTTAGTCAGTATTCTGATGCTAATAACAATAAACAAGGATAACTTATGAAAACTATACTAACTGGCGTACGCGCAAACGAAGAGCCGACTATCGGCAACTTTCTTGGCGCTTATATGCCAATGATAAACCTCGCACACAAACATGCCGCAGACAGCAACATTAATATGTTTGTGCCAGATCTACACTCATTCACAACCCCAATCGACCACAGCAAGCTCTACGCTCAGGTTATCAAGGGAATCAAATACTACATGGCTGCAGGGCTAGATACAGACAATCCAAACGTCCACATCTACAGACAATCGCACGTGCCAGCCCACAGCGAGCTTGCATGGATATTAGATTGCTTCACGCCATTCGGTGAAGCTAGCCGCATGACTCAGTTCAAAGAAAAGTCCGAAGAACATCACGATGCCATTACCGTAGGCTTGTTCAACTATCCAATCCTTATGGCCGCAGACATTTTGCTATATGATGCAGAATATATCCCACTTGGCGAAGATCAGTTCCAGCACCTAGAGCTTACTCGTAATATCGCAATGCGCATGAATAACAAGTTCGAAACCGAACTATTCACGATTCCGGCTCCAGAAAAAAAGCAGGTCGCTTTCATGGGTCTAGACAAAGGCCTTCGCATTCGCTCGCTCACCGAACCTACTAAGAAGATGAGCAAGAGTAGCAACAACGAAAAGTCTAAGATTTCTCTGAACGACGACCCAGCAGAAGCCGAGAAAAAGATTATGTCCGCTACAACCGATAGCGAAGGCGTAATTCACTTTGACATGCAAAAGCAGCCAGGCGTTAGCAACCTTCTCATGATCGAAGCGCTTATCAATAACAAGCCTCTCGAAGAAGTTATCGCACAATTTGATGGCCAGACTCGCTATGGCGATTTGAAGAAACAGGTAGCCGAAAGCGTTTCTAACTTCCTCGCAAGCTTCCAAGCCAAAGTCGCAAGCATTTCTGACGAAGACGTAGAGAAAGTTCTAGAAAGGGGCGAAGCTTACGCCAACGAAGTCGCAAACAAGAAGCTTTACGAAATCCAAAAGCAAGTCGGAGTACGTAAATAATGAATCCGTATCCTGGGTGGGAACTTGCTGGCGGCAACGTTGGGCTATTCATCTGTATTTTAGCCATCCTTTTCTTTGCATATAGCCTTTTTGGTTGGATTTGGGAATCCGCCATTCTTCCAATGGCACGAGGCGAAAAATTTGTAAATAGAGGCTTCCTAACTGGCCCTTATTGCCCAATATATGGCGTAGGTGCACTCATTTTCCTACTCGTAGGCTGCTTTACAGATAACAAAATCGAGTTGTTTTTCCTTGGCGGCATTTTCGCCTGTATTCTCGAATATATCGTTTCGGTGGCGCTAGAAAAACTCTTCCATGCTCGCTGGTGGGATTATTCAGATTTCCCAGCCAACCTTAATGGGCGCATCTGTCTTTATGGCTTCCTGGTTTTTGGGCTCTTTTCGGTTTTAATCCAATACGTAAATAATCTACCGATGCAGCTACTACAAAACCTACCGCTCAATACAATTTACCTAAGCGGCATCACAATAATCGTAGCTATCATAATTGATACCATTGTCACAACCGAGAGCATCAAGAAGATTAACTTCAGACTAAAGAAATACCAGGTCATGCTCGAACAAAAACACCCAGAACTTTACGATTTCTTTACAAAGAACCGCAAGTTAACGTTCAAGCAGACGATCCTAGACAAGCAGTTCCATCGTATCTTGAAGGCCTTCCCGAAGTTTAAATCTACTAGATATAATGAGGCGCTAAAAGAACTCATTAGCTTCCAAAAAAATCTACGCGCCAAAATCAAGAAATCCAAGTTCAAACCAATCAAGAAGAAATAAAATAATTCTTGCATTTTGCCAAGCGTTAGCGTTTTTAATTCTACCTGTTTTTTGCTAAAATACTCTTATGGCAAAGAAATTCAGCAAGCCAGAATTATCAAGGAAAATCAACGGGGATATTCCTTTTGATACCCCAAAAGACAACAAAGAAGAAGATAATCGCAAGCGCCTAGATGTCGCATTGCTGAATTTTTACCCTCGTTATAGCCGTGGCGATTTACAAAAGTTCATTCGCCTTGGCCATGTTACTGTAAATGGCAAAGTCGAGACTATTTCTAGCACACTCGTCGACGATGACGCTGAGCTAGTACTTGATCTTCCAACTAACGATTCTGACCGCCCAGAAGTCATTTATGAAGACGACAACGTAACCGTCTTTAACAAACCAAAAGGCATGCTTTCTATTAAAAAGGGTGCATACGTTCCAGAAGCTTCCATTGACGATTTTGGCGAGATTGTGCATCGCCTGGACCGCGACACGTCTGGCGTTATTATCACTGCCAAGAATCTCGAAACTAAAGGCTTTTTACAAAAGCAGTTCCAAGAGCGCCATGCGCACAAAGTTTATTACGCCATCACAACCAACATCCCTCAGGTTCCACACGCAATTATCAACGTGCCACTAACTAGGAACCTCAAGCGTCCAACTACTTTCATCCCTGATCCAGATGGCCGTGAAGCAATTACCGAATATGAAGTCATTAAGACTGGCGAAAAATACGCCCTTATCAAATTAAAGCCAAAGACTGGCCGCACTCATCAGTTGCGCATTCATCTTGCGCATATCGGCTGCCCAATTCTTGGCGACCCAATCTATAATCCAAAAGGTCCAAAAGCCGACAGAATGTATCTCCATGCCGCATCGCTAGAGATTACCATTCCAGGCGAGCCAAACAACATCCGAAAAACCTTCGAAGCCAGCCTTCCGGAGCATTTTCTAGATGCACTTAAGTAGCATTGAAGCTATAGATAATATCGTAGAGAAGTGCGGTTTTTGTATTTTTGATATTGCCGCAAATATCGACCAAAGCAAAATTCTGCCAAAAGCCATACATATTAAGCCAGCCGACGACGAAAACTCGATCAAAATTGAGCAAATTCGCGATATCTCCGAACTAACTAATACTAAGCAGCTACAAAGCATCTCCATAGTAATCGAAAACGCCGAGCTCATGACTTTATCTGCCAATAACTGCTTCCTAAAGAAGCTCGAAGAGCCCGGCGAGAATATTCACTACGTTTTCCTGACCAGTCAAAGCGGCAAAATAATTCCAACCATCCGTTCGCGCGCCTTTTTGTTCTATATTAACCGCGAGAAATTTAGCCCAGACCACTACGATAAAGATATTTTCGAAGAAGCAAAGCTTTATCTAACCGCGAAACCAGAAAAAATCGACGAAATAGCAAACAAAATCGCTAAAGACAAGAAAAATCCACCACGTATTCATGCTTTGCAGATGCTAGAAACCGCCATAGATCTCGCATTAGCAAGCTACAGCAAAACTTCACAGAAAGCTTTCGCACAGAAAATAGAAAAACTAATTAACGCTCATCAAGCTATCAATAATGGCGGAAACGTCCGTTTGCAGCTAGTAGCAAACATGCTCTAGGCATTTGGGCGATAAAAGAGCTTGTGATATAATAAACCTATGTTAGCAGCAGTGCTTCTACTTGTATTATGTCTTTTTATTGTATTTTTCATACCCAATTATCATGGCGGTGAAAAGCAAAAAGTAGCCGAAAAAGACCCTCGTTTCAAGAAACTTTGGAACGTCGCTCAGACTGCAATCCGCGAAAAGAAACCAGTTCGCGCCGAAAAAGCATTGCTCACAATCCTTCAATTTGACGAAAAGAACGCCGCAGCATACAACCGCCTAGGAATTATTTATGCTAAGGAAAGAAAATACGACGAAGCTATCGAATGCTTCGAGATTGCTCAGAGCCTAGATAACAACGCATCTAGCCTTCATAACGTCGGTCTTATTTATTACGAAACAGGCCATTACGATAAAGCTGCTCAGGCTTTCGAGCATGCCCTAGAACTTGATGGCGGCGAGCCAGCAAGATATATCGCCTATGCAAAAGCTCTAGAAAAACTCGGCAAGCGCAGCAAAGCCATCGAATCCCTCGAAGGCGCATACGAGCTTAAGCCAGATACAGCCATCTTGAAGCATCTTTTGCAGTTCTACGAAAACAATAACGACGAAAAGAATATCGAGCTAACCAAGCAGCGCATCCAAAGAACTGCGCAAAGAGAGAAAAAGCTTTTTGGTTTCACGATCGATAGTACGAGCGAAAAGATGGCAAAGAGCAGTGATCGCAAATCAATCAGCAAAGAAGAACGCGCTCAGCTCGCAAAGCAAGTAAAAGAAGAGCACAAGAAAGCCAAAGAATTAAAAGCTCAAAAGAAAGTAGAAGCAAAGAAAGCTGCTGCTATTGCTAAGGCCGCAAAGAAAACTAGCGCACAAAACGCCCGCGTAGCCAACAAAAAGCTTCCCAAAAATAAGAAAATAGTATAGAATATAAACATTACGCCGCAATAGCTCAGTTGGTAGAGCAGCCGCCTTGTAAGCGGCAGGTCATCAGTTCAAGTCTGATTTGCGGCTCCATACGAGAGTCAAAGCAAGCAGAAAATGCTTGCATTTTTGTTGATTTGACCGAGTATGGTGGGCAAATATCAAAGACATTTGCTTACTCCTGCGAGAGTCAAAACGGGTAAAGATGCCCGTATTTTTATGTCTTAAGTTTTTTTAAAAGTGTATGCTTTAACTTGCGATTTCGGAAAGTTAATACACCTTAGCGTTATTGGCTTATCTGTTAAAACTTTCCATTTTGGCAAGCTAATCCGTATATAGCTAAGCAAAATAGCCTACAGCAAAAAACTAGAACAAGGCTACAAAATTGACTAAACACCCCAAAAATGATATAATATACCAATACGTTTTCATTCATCAGTTTAGGAGGGATATATATGAATAAAACGATAGCTCTTACCATCCAGAATGGTAAATGCGCAGGAAAAGCAGTCGTCAATGTCGCCTATGAAACCAAAGACTTCGGCGAGATGCTCGCTTCGTCCGATCCGGCCACCAAGTATCTTGTACTCTTCGATCCCAAGACAAAGACAATTTATGTCGATAATCGAGCGGACGCGAAGTACAAGACATTTGCGGCACTGCACGAAGAAATCTGCTGCGGTGGCTTACATAGCGACTTTATCTGCCTTAAAGACGTCGATGCAGCGCAGAGATGTCGCGAAGTCGAGAAGTTCGTCGCAAGCGTCTGCGGAGATTACAGACGGGAATACCTCAAGAAGCGGAAAGCAATGTTCGAGTATATCATCAACGAGAAACTCAACAACGACCCCGCACTTACGGTAACCCTGAGCTGGATCAACGAAGCCCTGGCATCTACCTAATTCCAGCCCGCCGCTCATGGCGGGCAATTCTTTTCTTATGACTCCATAAGAACTCTTTATTTTTCTTAAATCTTTTGCTAAAATAAACATATCGCTGGGATAGCGAAGTGGTCAAACGCATCAGACTGTAAATCTGCCGGCTCACGCCTTCGTAGGTTCGACTCCTACTCCCAGCACCAAGCAAACGCCCCAAGTTTAACTCGGGGCTTTTGCTTGGTTTTGAGAAGGAGAGGCGAACCGCAAGTTCGGACAAGGCAGGAGCTGAGAGAAATTATTTCTTAATCTTCTCCATCTTCTTCAAGCTACATTTCTTGCACCTATACTGCGGGTGTTTATCGTCGGTGCGGTCATAATTCCCCCAAGAAACAATCCTGTATCCACGCTTTTTCTTGCCACAATCATAGCACTTTACATGGTCTTTAATCTCCCAAAGCGGCACGTCGCTCTTCTTTTTAAAGATGATCTTATCCACCCAAAAGAAAATCAGACCGCCAATAAAATTGGCAATAATCGTAGCCCACAAAGTCGACATATTAGACAGCAACTTCAAGACAATTGCTAAAATTGGAGTACTAAGCTGCCAACGAATAAGATATAGAGAATACTTCTTTGCTAACTCCATAATAACCTCCAAGTAATTAACTAATATAATAGCACAAGCCTTACCTGTATTTCTTGATATAATCATAAATACAATGCACGCAATAATTCGTCTAGGTCAAGGAAAGTTTTATACCTCAGCAGTTTTCGGTAAATATCATGACGAAAATGGCGATTATTATATTGTTTACGATCAAACAAAAACAAAACTAGTCAAAATCCACAGCATCGATACTAACCTCCTAGACAGAAGCCTCGCATCCCGTATTATTATTTTCGACGATAGTGATATTGGCTGGAAGTTCGAAATGGGCTCAAATCGCAAATACGGAGGCCTCAGCTTCTTACCCAAAAACGAAGCGCTAAACCTAGTAAAGTCAGGCAAGATGCCAGGGCTGCCAAGCACACTCGCTACAGAATGCCAGCTAGCAGACAACGCGACAGTACTTCCAAAATGGTTCACGGTTACGTCAGAAAGGGAAGCAGAGCGCCTCAAAATCATTTCTGACGGCTTCAAGGACGCCTTTGTTTCTGAGTGCCAAAAGCATACCAAAACCGGAGATATTCGCGTTCTATTCGAGGGTCTACCAGGCTATCAGCTAGAATTAATCTTCACGGGCGATGCCTACTGCCACCTCCACGATCCAGAACAAGACCAGCCATGGTGGTATGATTCCTTAATCGAGTATAAAAACGGCTATATATATTTGATAGATTCCGCCGAGGCTAGCATCTCTCAATTCTTCAACTGGAGCACAGACTGCTTCCGCGCCCAAAAGCTATTTTATAGAATTCATATTCTATAGATTGACATATATACCTTTTTGATGCATAATATCATCTATCGTTTTATGCGATAGTTCTTCGAAAAGGAGGTGTAAACATGGGAAAAGTCATTTTCGGCATTAGTCTCGTACTTGCTGCAGCCGCTGGCATTATGCTTTATTGCGTATGCAAAGGCGGAGACAAGGAAGATGACATTGATTTCGACTTTACTCCGAGTAACCCCGAAGAGGGCGAAAACGATTTCGACATCGATGTTGACGTACCTGAGGAAAGCGGCGAGAAAAACACTGCAGAAACAGAAGAAGAGGAGTCTTGAGTTTTAAGCTCCCCACATTATTCATTTTCGAAAACACCATCCTATTATTGTCGCCCCACGCTTCTCCGTGGGGATTTTTTTGTAAAATTTCTCAAATCTCTAGAGTTTTGATTAGTTATCATATAAAATCTGTCTAAAGGGTGAGTACATTACACAGAAGGGGTGATATGAATGAGCAAAAACAAGAAAGCTAGCGGCGAAGCTTTAACTCTCGACCAGAGAGCAAAGGTATTCTGCCAGATTTTCAACACTTTGCTTGAGTCAAATACCGTAAACCGCATGGGATTTCTTGCACTTGGATACGTTTCTAACTCAAACAACATCCAGGAATTTTCCGCTTCGGAACGCTGCGAGTCCGATAGTGAGCACATGATCAGCTTTGTATGGGCTGCATGGCTCATGGGAGCGCTCTTCAAAGACGAACTCCCTGGATTCAAGCCCGGAAAGGTTAAATATATCGGGGCATTACACGATGGCGCCGAATACCTGATTGGCGGCGACATTCCCGACGACGGCAACCGTAACAACGAGCAGAAGGACGAGCGCGAGCTCGAAGCCATGAAGCTCCTCGTTAAAGACTTGCCCAAGAAAGCTCGCAAGAAGGCCATCAAAGCCTTCGCAGACTTCCAGAAGAAAGACAGTTACGCTTACGTTATCGACAAAATGCTGTTTCCTATCGTTCAGCTCTGGCGCATCAAGCAGGGTTGGCCTGAAGGCAGCATGAAGACAAAGGAAAAATTCGGTATCCTCACAGGTACTGACGCTGATTTTATGGAGATTACCGGATCAGATGAACCGGTTATCGTCACAACCGCTCACACACTGTCCATCACTAAAGGAAAGCCTGGATACGATGTTGCATGCGCAATTATCAAGGCTCAGTTCGCTGAGGCCGAAAAGGAAATTCCCGATTCGCTGATGAACTTGTTCTAAACCTCACCCTATATTTTAAAGCCCTCTCTTAGGAGAGGGCTATTTTATGCTACGGTTGGATTTATATCAGTTTTTGGCGCTTCGGTATTTTGCGGCTCGGCAGTTAACGGCGCAGCATTAATTGGAGTAATGGTAGCAGGCTGAGCACTTGCCGTATTCACAGGAGTCGTTTCTATCGGAGTTGCACTAAGCACTGGCGGCAAATCTGCAGGCTTTGCTACTACCGGAACAGGACTGACGGCAGGCGCATTTACGACCGGAACCGCACCGTAAGTAACCACTGTACTCTGTACAAAATTAACTTCTTCTAGAATACTCTTACCATAGAAATCTGTCTTAATCTGAGAAGTCCTATTAATCAGAACTAGCGCAATCGAAATCGCAAAGATAAAGCTAAGAATAAACAATGCGATATATAACACCGAGTTAGCATTATTACCAAGATAACCAGAAGCCGTAGACATCATCAAAGCCCAGTCATAAATCGTATGCACGAGCATTGGCATCACAAGCGCAAGAACTACATTGCCAGAATACCCTGCAGACTTCTTAATTTTTGCCTCTTTTGCTTTTCCAATGAAGTAACCCATAATCACGCCGAACATGGCATGACCAGGAATAGAGAATATTGCACGTCCAATCACAGTAGTAAGAACACCGCCACTTACGGTACTACTCATGACGTAAAGGAAGTTTTCAACAAAAGCAAAGCCAAGCGAACTATATACGCAGTAAACTATGGCATCGTAACGACAGTCAAACTCAACATTCTTCATCGCAAGCAACATCACACCAGAAAGCTTCATACCTTCTTCGATCAATGCAATACCAAGAAATACGTTCGTGAACATCTGGCCAGGATTAGTAATGCCATCAACTGGAACAAAATAATCCATAAACATTTCAAGAAAAAGTACAGATACAGAGCTCAAACATCCATAGATAAAAATCTTCCTAAGAAGCGAGCGTGGCTCTTTTTCTAAATCCTTTTTGTTTACATAATACAAGACACCAAGCACAGGAAGAGCTGCAAGTAGTACGATAACGTATAACATACTAATATTATACATTAGCATAATGCCCAAAATGGTATAATTAACTCATGTTTAAGGCCCTAAAAACGGATTTCTTAAATCTGCCAAAAGCGGACCGTAATTGGCTCACAATCTGGAGTCTTATTTATATTACCTTCCTGACTATCGACGCAGTTTACATGAATTTTTGGGGCAGCTCGGTTCTAAAATATATCGGCATTTTTCTTTGCATCATCTATGCTTACCAAAAATCCAGCAACGACACCCCGCTAATCCTAGCCTTATTCTTTACCTTCCTAGCCGACACTATCCTGGTCTGGACGAAATGGGAAGTCTTTGGTGTCTTTTGTTTCTGCTTCGCACAATTCATGCATCTAATCCGTCATGGTTTGATTCAGCCAAAGAACATCGGCATCTTTACTTTACTCGTTACCGTGTTCTTTATTTACGCCACAACTCAAAACATTCCGGCCATCTACGCAATTACCGCAGTTTATGCCGTCATGCTCGTGACGAACGTAGTTTTATCCATCAATCGGTATAGCAAAAACAAAAAAGATATTCATGCAAGATATGGCATGTATGGCTTCTTGGCATTCATAGCTTGCGACATATGTGTCGGCACCAGGCACCTAATTCTAGATGGTGCTTTACCAGCTACAGCACTCCCGCTCATCGCGTATTTGGTCTGGGTTTTCTACTATCCATCACAAGTTTTAATCGCCAACAGTTCGAACAAAACTCAAACAGATACGAAATTGCAAAAAGCCAAAGATTAAGGTAAACTCAAATATATATGAATGGGAAGTCTAAGCCATACGCAATCCTAGTTTTCGGTGCTCCAATGAGCGGCAAGACAACTTTCGCAGAAAAATTTAGCGAACGTTTTAATGCGCCATATCTAAATCTATCCGAGCTTCACGAACAATACCGCGTTAGTAGAAAAGTCGCACTTATTTTGATTACTCAAATTACAAAATGCAAACAAACTCTTATTATCGAGGGTGCTATCGATAGCGAACGCCAGCGCAACGAAGTTCGCGATCTTCTTACTAAAGCTGGATATATCCCAGTACTCGTATGGGTACAGACCGACCTTAATGCCATTAAGCAACGCATGCGCCACAAATACAGCAGCGCATCCGAAGCCAAGGCTGTCCTTGAAGAATCTTATCGCAAGATTGAAGCTCCAGCAGACTACGAAGATCCTATCGTTATCTCTGGCAAACATATGTTCCAGACACAATGCCGCAACATCTTGACTGGCATCTCTGACCGCAGAAAAGCAAAACACTAATCATGATTCTTATTGATAAAGAATTTGGCGAAGTCATCGTGCGCAAAAACGCATTCTCGACAGGCGCCAGATTTAGCGTGTCTACATCAGGCAGACTATCTATTTCTATCCCAAGCTGCAGAAGCGAGCGCTACGCCAAGAAAGCGCTAGAATCTTGCCGTGAACAAATCCGAGAAAAACTACACGTCAAAGATCCAGCTACACAACGCGCTCGTGACGCACAAAAGAAAATCCTACAGAAAAAGGCAAAGGAGTACCTACCATACCGCCTAGATTTTTGGGCAAAAAAGTTTGGTTATAGTTATTCCGGCGTTCGATTATCTCATGCCAACACTCGATGGGGAAGTCGCTCCAGTACAGGCACGATATCTCTAAATATTGGCCTCATGAAACTTCCAGAACCACTCCGAGATTATGTCATCATTCACGAGCTAGCTCACATTAACCACATGGATCATTCTAGCGCATTCTGGCACGAAGTTGGCGAGCATGACCCCAACTATAAACGCCACGAAAAAGCCCTCAAGATGTTTAGCCCTGGCGTTTAGCAAAAATTCAAATATGTTACAATAAAATTATGAATACGATCTCGGAATTGGTGGGTCCGATTTACCAGAATCTACTCGCGCTTTTTGCGAAGTACGATATTTCTCTTAATCTAGACATTCAAGATCCATCACTTAGCTTTGACGATTTATCCCAAGTCCGAGACTTTTTGCGCGAACAACTTTCCCGCGCCATCCGCAACTGCGAACCGGGCGATTCAATTACGATTTCCGAACAACACAACGACAAGCAAGTTCGCTTTACCGTAAGAGATAGTGGCCGCAGTCTAACTAGAGACGAACAAGAAGAGCTACGCGCCAAAGATTACGAAGTCCGCGCCAGGTATGGCTACGACAATATCGTAACGATTAAATTTGATATCGTTTAAGTAATCTCCTGCGAGACAGAACAATAATTCCCAAACCCGCAGCGATGATTAATAGCGGAAAGAATAATCCACTCGAAATAAGATCAATATCTACGAAACCAAAGCCTACGCAATAAAATCTGCGATACTTTTTCATTTTCCTTTCATCGAGTCTAATCATTGTTTTATTTCCTTTCTTTTTGCTGGGTTTAAGTTTTGCATGCCAATATATAAAAAATATTTTTCAAACGCAAACACAAGCAAAATGAGTTCGATAAAACAAAAATCACCCTTGCAACGATACAAGTTCGGTGCTTTAATTAGGAAATCTCAAGAAATTAACTCCATGTCTCTGGAACCGCATAGAAGAAAAAGCTAGAGAAATCGGACTTTAATAATCTTTTTAGTATTTATGAATTTCTAATGCAAAACCACCGCCAGGTGCCATATAGACTTCGAGTTTATCGCCACGGCGAAGAATCTTTTCTTCGACCACATGGCCAAGCTGATTATCGCGATAATGCGCATCGTCAGAATCACGATATAGCTTTGCCTTATAGCTCGAGCCTTCTTCAAGGAAGTCAAAATTAAGCATTACTCTGCGGCCATCTTCGTTAGTAACACCGCCAACATACCAATCCTGCGAATTCCAAGCCTGTCTTGCCACAACATAACTCTTTCCAATCTCGCCAACTAGCGGAAGGGTTCTTTCCCAGCTTGTAGGCAAGTTACGCACGAATTCGAAGAGATCAGGGAAGTTTTCTTCGTAGAAACGTGGTCTATCTGCAGCCATCTGCATACCAGAGTAAATCGTGACATAATAAGCAATCTGCCTTGTAACGGTAGTTGCAATACGTTTCGTAGGGTTACCGACATCAAAAATACCAGAAGTATAGTCCATACCACCAGCAAGCAATCGGGTATATGGTAAGAAGCAAGTGTGGGACGGAGTTAAACCGCCACCTTCATATTCCTGACCACGAGCACCTTCGCGCGTCATAAGGTTTGGCCACGTTCTCTCGATACCTGTACTCTTGATAGGTTCGTGAACATCTAGCATGATGCCGTACTTAGCGGCAAGTTCAAGTGCATACTGATAATGCATAACGCCAAGCTGTGAATGATGGTATTCGCGCTGACCATTGATAACCATACGAGAACCAGCATATCCAGACTTGATATACTTCACACCATGATCGCGCATGTATTTATAGGCGTTATCGATTTGCTCTTCATAATTATCGACAAAGCCAACCGTCTCGTGGTGACCAACAATCTCGACACCTTTTTCTTTGGCGTAGTTACAAACTTCATCCAAATCAAAATCTGGTGTTGGGTCTAGGAATTTGTTATTGACACCATTCTGGAGCCAATCACCCTCCCAACCGTCATTCCAGCCTTCAATAAGCAATCCAGAAATACCAAGCCTTACACAAGCATCGATATATTCCTTGGCATGTTCAGTCGTCGCACCATGTCTATCCCCAAGCGCCCAAGTCCATTCACCAACAAACATCGCCCACCAAATACCTAAGAATTTAATAGGTTTAACCCAAGAGAAATCCTCGCGCGGAGCAGGGTTAAGATTTAGCATCAAGCGACTCGTCGTAAGATCGAGCGGATTCTCAGCAACAATCATCATGCGCCAAGGCGTACTAAACGGCAAGCTAACGTGAGCCTTCGTGCCATCCGAAAGCGGAGTAATATCCGCCTGCAAAGCACGCTTATTCATCTTCAAAGTCATACCACCATAGTTATAAAGTGCAGCTTCATGTACAGCAATATAAAAACCATCGGTCGTAAGAACCGTCATTGGCGTATGAACAGAATCACGCAAATCAAAAACCGGCTTTTCGGCATAGCAATATTCGTAGCGATCAGGCTGGTAAGCAGGAATGCTCCAAGAACGATCATTAGAGTTAAAGGCGAATTCCGTTAACTCTTCTGTAATCACCAAACGAGACATCTGAGGCTGAACTGGGATTTCATAGCGAAAAGCTACACCGTCATCATAGGCACGGAAGCGCAAAGTCAAAAGCCTGGCAGGCTTAATAACCTCTTCGAGATAAATCACGGTTTCGGAATAGTTATTACGAATATAGTGTTCTTCGCCCCAATAGGCTTCCCAAGTTTCGTCAAATTGCCTATTGAAAGCACGAACTACGCTCATACCGTGCTCAAAGGAGCGTTCACTACGTAGCTCTAGGCCAAGCTTAGATCGTTTAACAATAATCTTGTCATCTTTGCGAACGTAGTAGGACATTTCGCCATGCTCGATAACAAAAACAATCTTCAAACGACCGTTTGGAGAAGTAGTCTCAAAAACAGCATCAGTCTTTGGTTTTTTGAAAAGCTTACTAAGAATTCCCACTAAAATTCCCTCGTTTGCATAAGTCAATTATAACATGCTTATGCTATATTTAGATTAATGCATTGGATTATTCTATGCCTAATAGCCGCGTTTGGCTACTCGATTGCCGCTTTTATCGATAACTACAATACCGATATTATTTTCAAGAGCAGAAAACCTCAAGCCATCAAAGCAATAAATGGTTTTCTTTATCTCATAATCGCCGCAATTATCTTTATCTTCATCGGCGTAAAAGAGAGCTCACTAGAAATAATCCTACTATCGGCTTTATCTGGCGTAGTCGCTTCGATCGCATCAATCCCATACTATCTCGGCCTAAGAGAAGAAGAATCGACCACTGCCGCCATCTATTATCAGCTAATCCCAGTATTTTGTATCTTCGCTGACGTCTTCTTACTCGGCAAAACCCTAACAACTCTCCAGGTATTTGGCTTTTGCATAATCCTAACCGCGCCATTCATTATAATCTTGGCACGCAGGCGTAAATCTGCCCGCAAGTTCGAAATTCAAGCCTCGCTATTCTTCTTAGCATACGCAGCACTCCTAAGCGTCAGCGACATTATCTTTGCTAAAACCGAGCAACGAAATACTGACCCTATGACCATGTTCTTTTGGTTCACTTTAGGTCGTGCCGCCTTCGACATTATCTCAACCGCCATAATGCCATCTTGGCGCAAACGCATCAAACAAGTTCGCAAAGATTTCCCGATCAAGCTATTTGTAATGACCGCACTCACAATCGGTATTTGCAGCGCAGCAGATTTCCTTATCAGGCTCAGTTTTACTTCAACAAACACATCTTTTGCAACCGTCGTATCAAACACGTCAGAATTGATCATGACCTTCATGTTAGGCATCATACTAACCGTAATATGGCCAAACTTCGGCAGAGAAAAGCTCAATAGACATATTGTACTTTCACACCTCATTGCGACAGTAATTGTTGTCGTAGGCGTAATTCTAACACAAATTTAAGCTACTACTTTTGTTGTGTTACACTAAAATTATGATAAACACAGCGGTAGTTATACCAGAAGCAGTCGTGACGCTTATCTTAGCGATTCTAGTCTGCCTCTTTGGTTACAAGCTAAAGAAAATAGCGTTCTTTATAATTTGGTTTATTATTGGCTATCACGTAGGAAAGCTAATACCACCAAGCGTCTTTAATAACGACCAGATTTGGGGATTCGTTATTCCAATCGCTATCGGTATCTTATTCTCGATGATAGGCCTAAGCGTCGAACGCCTCTGCGTAGCCTTGCTCGCTGGCGCCATCGGCTTCTTCTTAACTATCGACTATCTTGGCGGAGCATACACCTTTATGCCGAACGTCTTAATCGCAGTTATCGTAGCAGTCATTCTTGGTTGCATTGCAGTAGCAGCAATCAAGCCAATGATTATCTTCGTAACAGCGGTCGGCGGTGCGTACTATATCGGTTTAACGCTAATCCCGCTCTTTGGATTAGCAACAGTACCATTCTTCTATATCATCACAATCGTATCCGCAGTCTTTGGTCTAGGATTCCAGTTTACACAAAATAAAGGGCAAATATAGCTAAACCAAAAAAGACGCACTACACAGGGCGTCTTTTTGTTTCTAAACAGATTTCTTTGCTGCCTGACTAATATTATTGCCAGCATACTTTACCATATCGACAACAAGCTTTTTGCTTTCTTCGTCTACAGTCTTGAGATTCTTGGCAAGAGTAACTAGCTTTTTGGCGTTTGCGATATCTACCGTTTCTTTAATGCCAGATTTTTCAAACAAATCAAACACGCCATCAATAACCTTCTTTCGATCTTCGTCAGAATGATCATCAAGCCACTCCGTCAAACTTTTTTCAAGCGCAAGACTCTTAGCAGTCAATTTGCTACGGCGAAGCTTATCATCAATAATCTCCCAGGTTAGCATCGAGTGAGCAAACACACCATAAGTATTGCTCTTAATCGGGTAGTGTTTATCGTGGCGAAGAAGCATACCAACAATACTACAATGTGGAACAATATGGATTAGTTTTGAACGAACCGTTTTATAAGCCTTCGACTCCATTTCGTGCTTTCTAAGACCCGGACCATCATTACTATAAACCTTAGAAATTTTTCGCTGCTTCAAACCAGTAACCAACATAGCCGACACAAGGGCAGTATTGCCACCCTTAGAGTGACCGCCAACAATCACATTCGGGCCAGTAAGCGAAATATGTTTCTTCAGATATTCAGCGCCCAAAGTATGACTCTCGACAGGGAAGCGACAAGCAAGCAAACAGTCTTCCTTCCAGCCACTCATCGTCTGATCGGTACCCTCAAAAGCCACGAAAGATAGCTTCGGCGTAATCGTGAAGGTCATAGCACCAAACTGCGTCTCTTCGTCAAGCAAATAAACATAGTCATACATGCCGACATTAGCAAAACGTGGCGCATTTATAACTTCAACAAGAGTTTTATAGGCATCTTTTATAGAAAGGCCGAGCTTCGACACATCCTTAAAACGATGCGTCTTTAGATAATCCTGGCCAATCTCTTTGATGCTATGAAGCCCAGAATCAACACAAGTCCCAGAATAATCAAGGTAAGCAAGGGAACAAAAAACCAAATTATCCAAATCATTAAAAGGCATCTTCTTAAAGCTAATCTGCCCGTATTTTTGAATATAGTTAATTAGATTCATATGACTCCTAAATGGATGTATTATATCATTCTACGCGTGGTGATAAGGATGCCCTAGATATATCTCCTGCGCACGGTAAATCTGCTCAGCCAAAATCAAGCGGCAAATCTGATGCGGGAACACCATCTTGGAAAAACTTAGAATCAGATCTGCGCGAGCCTGCATTTCTGGCGAAAAATGCCCAAATGCACCGCCAACCACAAAAACAATATTCTTTGAAGAGCCAAAAGCATCCGCCATCCTCTCGGAAAGTTCAGGCGAACTCAAAATCTTACCGCGCTCATCAAGCAAGATTACAAAGTTATCTCTATCTAGAGATAAAACCTTAGAATCAAGTTCAGATTCTTCAACAAACTGCCAAGTAAGATCAAAAGGCTTGCGGAGGCGCTTCTCATATTCGCCACAAGCCTCAGCTAACCAATCTTTATTCTTTTTGCCGCCTGCAAGAATCTTTATCATAAGATAAATATAACATATTTTGCTTTGACGAACCAGCAAAAACATTATATAATTATGCAATCCGCGCGCCAGATTGTTTCTTGGCGCACCGCACATTGAGAGAAAGGATCTAACTATGGACGAGAGAATCAACTACTATACCCTCGCAAGCGTGTTGCTTGCCGCGCCAGGAAGAAACGGCATCCTCTTGACCCCGATGCAGCTCGAGTATCTCGATGCAAGCATCAACGAGCTCCTGACAGAAGAAGAGAAGGACGTCCTCAGAAACAACGATGAGAACCCCGTCTTCAAAATCAAAGGCCAGAGCGCCATTAACAAGCTCAGAAAAGACCCCGAGCTGATGGTGATTCTCACCCTGGGAGAAGTCCCCGTCAAACAGCTTATCGATGCTATGGTTTGCATGATCTCCGGAGAATACAAAGCAATAATCGGAGAGGACAAGAAAAATGGCGGCTACAGCCTCGAATTTGAACTTAAAGAGCCCAAAGAATACGAGAGCGAAGACGACAGAATCATTAACAACTTCATGAACGCCAGAGTCTATCGCGGCCCCTTCAGACCTTACCAGGGTGGCAGCTACATGGACGCCGACGGTGAAGTGATTGACCCTGTCTACGGCGAAATCATCCATAAGAAGTGCGATTTTATCTACTCCGCGCAGTATCTCAACCTTAGCAAAGAGCAGAGCAAAGCGATCGCGCCAAGCGGCAATCTCATAAACTCCCAGCTCCTGGATTATTACGTCTGCAACGAAGCCAAACCTATCGCTCCCTTTACAGCAAAACATTTCGAGCAGATCAAAGCATATCTCGAGTACTGGGTTGGCGCAGATTTCCACGAGTACACACCTTGAGTATTCCTTTCTATTAGAGCCCTCAAAAGAGGGCTCTTTTTCTTGCATTTTGAAGTCCTATCTGTTATAATACTCCCAGTTACCAAAGACAGCGGCGGCTGAGCAATCAGCTTAATCATGCCGCCGAGGATAAATATTCTTATATATTCTTGGTGACGCGCTATATCTAGCGCTTTTTAAGTGCAGAGTAGCAATTAACAATCTGGCTAAAATGAATAAACCAAAAGGAGATTTCTATCTATGGCAATTAGCAAAGATAAGAAACAACAATTGGTTGCCGACTTAAACGAGCTTCTCAGCGATGCAAAGATGACAGTTTTTGCTAAATACCAGGGCCTTACGGTCGCTGAAATGCAGGAACTTCGCAAAACTGCTCGCGAGAACGACGTAAAAATCAAGATTGTCAAGAACCGCCTCGTCCGTGTCGCCATGGGCGAAATCGCAGTTTACAAAGACACCGATACAAGCGCTCTAGAAGGTCAGCTACTTTATGCCGTTTCTAATAACGACGAAGTCGCTCCAGCACAGGTTCTAGCAAAGTTTGCTAAGGATCATGCTGCTCTAGAACTTAAGGGTGCTTTCTCTGGTGATGGTAAAGCTCTCAACGAAGAAGATGTCGTTGCGCTTTCCAAGCTTCCAAGCAAGGAACAGCTCATCGGCCAGGTCGTCGATATGCTTCTCAGCCCAGTCAACGATGTCACGAATGCACTATCTGGCAATCTACACGCCTTGCTCGACGGTATCGCCGACAAAGCAACCAATTAATTATTATTTATCAACCGTTAAATCATAAAGGAGTCCAATAAAATGGCTGCTGATGTAAAGAAAATCGCAGAGGAATTGGTTAAGCTCACCGTCCTCGAAGTTAACGAGCTAAAGAATGTCCTAAAGGACGAATACGGCATCGAGCCAGCTGCTGCTGCTGTTGCTGTTGCTGCTGCACCTGCTGAAGGTGGCGCTGCTGCTGAAGAAAAATCTGAATTCGACGTCGTTTTGAAAGACGCCGGTGCTTCCAAGATCCCAGTCATCAAGGCTGTTAAGGAAGCTACTGGTCTTGGCCTCGGTGAGGCTAAGGCTCTCGTTGATGGTGCTCCAGCTACCATCAAGGAAAAGGTTGCAAAGGAAGAAGCTGAAGCTCTTAAGAAGACTTTGGAAGAAGCTGGCGCAACAATCGAACTCGCTTAAGTTATTAAAAATTATTAGCCAGATTGTAAACAAAATTGAGCCTCGTAAGGGGCTCTTTTTGTGCTATCAATTTGACAGTTTTAGGATAAAAGCGTGTAATTATAGTATCGAACGTCCAATCGTAGCACCTTAGAAAAGGAGATGACATTATGAACAATCGCGGAATCTTCATCGAGATGACAAAGTCACTTTTTGCGTCTGGCGCAAGAAAAGTCACGACCGATCCCTTCAAAGCAGGGGAAGGCAACGAGTTTGCAATCCCTATCAATGACCTCGTGATCATTGATGGTCATTGCAATTCAAAGACAATCCTCGAGCACAATGGCACTACAAAGTACATCATCGTGTCCGACAACAAATTTATCTTTAATGGCCTCGAATATGCTACCGTCTACACCATCGAAGAAAGCCCCGGAAAAAGCGCCCAGCTCTATACCGCGCTATCCAATGCCGAGACGCTTGCGCTTCACTGCGAACCGAGCCCAACACCCGTATTACCGATAGGAGGCGACGCGAACTTCATTAGCTCACCAAGCGATTTTCATATGACCAGATACGCTAAGACTAGGCAGGAAGGCGTTTATCTGCGCCAGGACCTTAACCTTGATATAACAAGCAAACTTAGCGTTTCTATCAAAGATTCGAAAATCATCGTCACTCCTAAAACCACTCAGCCCTCGCAGTAACCGAGGGCTTTTCTTGACTTTTCATTCCGTTTATGCTATAATATATAAGATTCGCAATATTCACCCTCGCGTTTAGTTCCTAAGGAGGAATGCTACATGTTGAAAAAGTTATTCGAAAAAGCTTCTGCAAGACAAAGAATTAGCACAAACTATCTATCTGTCTTTAGCGATTCTTGCGATGTTAAGGAAAGCCAATGCACCGAAGAAGGAGTACGCGAAGTACTAGGTATTGAAGACTTTAATCCGGACACAAGCATGATACGTACACGGGCAAAGGACAAACTGCAAAAAGCAAAATACCGCACGGATACAGAAAAATATAAAGCATGCTACTGTGTCGTAGACACATGGTGGAAAAGTCTTTCCAGAAAGCCGCCGGTAATTCATCGCTACTTTTGGCATTCGGGAGTTCGTATGTTAATTCTCAAAGAATACGTGATCGTAAAACTCATAGATACATACTACGCAATTTATATAGGCAAAGATGCAACTCTCGGTGACGATATATGTGTAGAAACAATATATATCAGAGATACAGGAATCTATATTAATGCGTATGGCAACAAAGACCAGAAAGTCATCGCACGCCAAAAAGGTAGTAAGGTTACCATCAGAGACCAAGATCTATGGGACGGTTTACAAAGAGAAGCGAAAGAACTATTTGAAGCATTATCCACATAATTTATATTGAAGCCCCGGACCACAAATCCGGGGCTTTTTCTTTTTCATAAAAACAAAAAGAGATTAAACAAAAGCACAATAGTCAATGGTAATATTTACAACAAATTTCATCCCACCCCTGTTACGGCTGTGGAAAAAGCGAATTTTACAACATTGACACTAGTGCTAGAGTCATATATTATAGACTTAGTAATATTAAATACAGACAGAGGATGCGAGGTATGTCTGATCTACCAGAAAAACAAATAAAACGTCTGCGAAGTCTTTTGACCGAAGCAGAGACCAACTTAGCAGCAGCTAAGGAACTTTTGACTTCAATGTTGGGCGATGGCGGTACAATTACTGCTCCAACCCAGACTATAACTGATAGCCCAGAAGGTAAAATTATCGAAGGTGTCTTCGATGGACAAATCATGATTGGTCCTGATGGCAAGAACTATCCAGTTCCAGCCAACTACGCCAGCAAGTCCAAGCTAGTCGAAGGCGACATCTTGAAGCTAACAATTGGCGAAACCGGCAAGTTCATGTACAAACAGATTGGCCCAGTCGAGCGCCGCACAGTTATCGGCACATTGACTAGCCACGACGATCAGTACTTCGTCGAAGTAAACGGCAAAGAGTACAAAATTCTTTACGCATCCGTTACTTATTTCCGCCTAAAGGTTGGCGATCAGGTTAGCGTCGTAATCCCAGCAGACAACGACGAAGCAACCTGGGCAGCAGTCGAAGCAAGCTTGTAATAAATAATAAAACCATATCTTCTAACAGATATGGTTTTTTTGCTCAATTAATTAATCTTTCTTACAATACCTAACCGAGCCGTCTTCGTAAGTAATCTCAATATTTCTAAAATCATTTACTTTAACATTGTAGCTAGTAGCATCAAGATTCATCTTAGACCCTTTAGCATAATTCTCGGCAATTAATGAGTGAACCTTAATTTCGTCATCAGATAGCCTATCAATACTAAAACTACCATTTACATAAGTATCGCCGTTATAGTAATTCCAGAAACGGAACTCTTTACCAGAAAACTGCATCGTAACAGAATATCTGTTGTTCTCGAGTAATTCCTGATGATCAGCACAGTTATAGCGACCAGAAAGTCTAATATCAGAATCTCTAAGACCATTCGGCATAATGGCTGCTAATACTAAAATCAAAAGTTCTGCACAGAAACACAAACCAGCAATCGCCAAAACTACAATCGAAGCCGCGAGCTCAAACTTCCTAGATTTATATTTAACAATGTTTCTAAGCGCCAAAGCAGATGCAAGCACAGCTAGAGCCGGAGCAAGCACCATCAAGCTTGGTTCAAGGTCATCCTGTCCACCAGTAAAGAAGAGAGTAAAGTTAAAAGCAAGAACAGCAAGTGACAAAAACATCACGCAGTAGCTTGCCATGCGCCAAGTATGAGCTTTATCTCGCACTTCGGAGGCCGACAATCTTTTCTTTTTAATAACAAAAGATTTCAGCGACTTTTTCGTGCTGTTTGTTTTTGTTTTACTAGCCATAAATTACGATATAATTATATCATAAGCATTATAAATAAGGACATAATCTTATGAAAAATTCTATCAAAAAATATATCGCCGAGTTTATCGGTACCTTTATTTTGGTACTCTTTGGCTGCGGCGTAGCAGCAATAACATCGGGCAACCTAGTAGCCACATCGCTCGCATTTGGCCTAAGTATTGTAGCAGCCGCCTATGCAATCGGAGATGTCTCTGGCTGTCACGTGAACCCAGCAGTATCTCTAGCTATGCTCATTACGAAGAGAATGAACGTTAAAGATTTCTGCGGCTACGTATTAGCACAAATCGCAGGCGCATTTGCAGGCGCAGGCGTACTTTACGCAATCTTTAGCTCAACAACTGTCGGCGTGTCTGGTTTTGGTCTTGGCGCCAACACGCTAACCGAAGAACTCGGCATCACAGCCTGCGCAGGCTTCCTAATCGAGCTTATTTTAACCTTCGTATTCGTTTATACGATCCTAGGCGTAACAGCAGATAGCAAGAAATCCCACATGGCCGGAATCGTAATCGGCCTAACGCTTTGCTTCGTGCATCTACTAGGCATTTTATTCACTGGCACTTCCGTAAACCCAGCAAGAAGTCTTGCTCCAGCAATCCTTACTGGCGGCGCTGCTTTGAGCCAGCTCTGGATCTTCCTTACAGCTCCGCTATGTGGTGCAGCCGTAGCAGCTTGCGCATATTCTCTAATCAATAAGAAATAGCTAAGCTCGTGCAAAATACCCGACTTCCATGCCGGGTATTTTTTGTTTCATATATATCTTTATTTATCAAGAGCGACAGAGAGAGTTTCAAGTGTTAAAATAATAAGTATGAAAGCGTTATATAGGAGGTACCGCCCAAAAACTCTTGCCGAAGTTATCGGACAAGAAAATGTCACAGAGCCGCTAGCAAGCTCTATCAAAAAAGGCAACTTTGGACACGCTTTTCTTTTGACTGGCCCACGCGGTTGCGGCAAAACTTCCGTTGCGCGTATTTTAGCCCATGAAGTCAACGGTTTTAAATACGAGCTCGAAGATAGCTATATCGACATCATAGAAATCGATGCCGCCAGCAACACTGGCGTAGATAATATTCGCGACCTCCGCGAAAAGGCTATTATCGCTCCAGTAGAAGGCAAATACAAGGTATACATCATCGACGAGGTACACATGCTCTCGAAATCCGCCTTCAACGCTCTTCTTAAAACCCTCGAGGAACCACCAGAGCACGTTATCTTTATTATGGCTACGACCGACCCACAAAAAGTCCCTGTAACCATCATGTCGCGCTGCCAAGTCTACAATTTTCAGCTCGCTTCACCAGAAGCAATGCTAAAGCACATCAAGGACGTCTGCAAAAAAGAAAAAATCGACATCGAGGACGAAGCCCTAGAAATCATCGTCAAACGCGGCGGCTATTCTTTCCGCGATACTTTGTCTCTACTCGACCAAATCTCGACCATTAGCGACAAGAAAATCACCGCCAAACAGGTCCAAGATATCTTGGGCTTACCTCAGAACGTCTTTATTTCCAACCTAGTTAGTAGCTACAAAAACCAAGATCTAACCGCAATCCACCAAGCTATCGAAAAAATCCAGAACGACAATATTTCGCCAGACGTTATCGCCGAGGAACTTATTCGTCAAGCTGTAGATTCTATAGACTTACAGCTACTTTCACTCGTACCAAAGCTTAGCGAAGTAAAGCTATCGCCATTCCCGCTAGCCAAACTCGTTGTCGCACTAACTACGCCAAGCATCAATGCGCCAGTAGTTCAGGTCGTTCAACAGAACGCGCCTGCTGTCGCTCCTGCGCCAGCTCCAGTCAAAGCCGAATCAACCAAAACACCAGAGCCAGTAAAAGTCCCTGAAACACCAAAAGAAGAGCCAAAAACCGAAGCCCCAAGCGCTCCAGCCCCAGAACCGGTCAAAGCTCCAGCACCAAAGCCAACCGATACCCCAAAAGAACAATCGCCAAATGCAGAAGTAGCAGCAACCGTCAGTATTTCTACTGAATTCTCGTCTCCTGCCGAACTTTGGTCACATATTATTGAAAACATCACACAAAAAGCAAAACCGATGCTTAAGTTTTTCAAAGACAGTGAATATGAGCTACTAAACAACACGCTAACAATCTATGCCAATCACAAATTCAACAAAAATCAGATCGAGAAGAAACGTGGCATTATTTCAGAGGTCGTACCAAAAGAGATTGAGATTGTTATTAGTGAGGATTCCCTAAGGAGCGACGACACAATGTCTAATATTGCGGATTTAATGGGTGGGGGAGAGGAAATTCAAATCGATGAATGACGAAGAAGGCTTCGAGGACGTAAAAAAGCGCGCCGAGCGTATACCGCCACAGAATATCGACGCCGAAAAATCACTCCTAAGCTCCATTTTGATTTCCGAAGAATCATTGCCAGATATTACCGAAATCGTAAAGCCGCTAGATTTTTATGACGAAAGGAATCAGCACATCTACAATGCGATGTGGAATCTTTACGAACGCCACCAGCCAGTAGATTTGCTTACCGTAACCGATGAGTTAAAACGCCACAAGCTAATCACAAAAGCTGGCGGCGCAGCATATATTTCCGAGCTTTCAACCTACGCGCCAACCGCCGCCCACGCAAAAGCCTACGCAGAACTTATTGCAAACTGCGCCGTTCGTCGCCGTCTTATTGGCGCCGCCGCAGATATTACCGAATCTGCCTACAACGAATCTATCGAAACCGACGAGATCCTTGGCGATGCCGAGCAATCGCTCTTTAAGGTTTCCGAGCAGAATACTCATGGCGACATGATCTCCATGGCGGACCTTCTTTCTGATACTTGGAATCACCTTGAGGAACTCCATGAAAAGAAGGGCTCTATTGCAGGCTACAAAACTGGCTACCCAGACCTTGATCGCATGACGGCAGGCTTCCACCGCTCCGACCTTGTAATCTTGGCTGCACGTCCTGCTATGGGCAAGACCGCTTTGGCTCTAAACTTCGCTCAGAACGTCGCAAACATCAATAAAAAAGCTGTTTTGATTTTCTCCCTTGAGATGGGTAAAGAGCAGCTAATCAACCGTATGCTCGCCGATGCTTCTGGCGTTGATTCTTTCAAACTTGAAACTGGTAATTTTGACGTCGAAGATTTCGAAAAGATTGCCGAAGCTATGTCCGAGATGAGCGAATCAGATATCTATATTGACGATACGCCAGGTCTAACCGTCCTTCAGATGCGCACAAAAGCTCGCCGCGTTGCTCACAATAACGAGCTAGGTCTAATCATCGTAGACTACCTCCAGCTTATGTCTGGCAGCTCAAGAAAAGCACAGGACAACCGCGTGCAAGAAATCTCCGAGATTTCTCGCGGCCTAAAGCTTGTTGCGCGCGAATTAAACGTACCGGTTATTGCTTTGTCACAGCTATCCCGTTCCGTAGAAAACCGCGTTCCTCAGATTCCAATGCTATCCGACCTTCGTGAATCTGGTTCCATCGAGCAGGATGCCGACATCGTCATGTTCTTGTACCGCGAAGATTACTACAACCCAGAAACCGACCGCCAAAACATTACGGATTTGATTCTTGCCAAACACCGCCGCGGTGCCACTGGCTCCGTTGGCCTATACTTCGATAAGGCTCGCGTCCGTTTTATGTCACTCGATACGCATCACGACGAAATGGAGATGTAGCCGCCTAAAGCTTGACCATATTTGCCAAGCAAAAACATTATGCTAAAATAATAGCAGTGAAAGACAAAACAAAGGAATTTTTTCTTTTCCGCCACCGTTTCATAATTGGCTACATTCTAATAATGGTGATTTTTGTGGCGCTTCTATTTATTTTGCCATCAATCGCGCCAGAAGGTCTTAGTCATGATGAAATGAATTCTGCCGTCACTTCAGACAATCTTCACTTAGATTTCATAAAGCAGGGAAACGTCGTAAACCTTCCATATTATGCTTTGCAAAAATTAAGCATCAAGATATTCGGTTTAACGCTTTACGCCATTAAAATCCCTTCCATCATCTTTGGCGCATTTTCTGCATTATTCATTACCTTACTCCTAAACCGTTGGTTTAAATCTGATGTTGCTATTATTGGCTCAGCTCTAGCAACACTTTCTACGGCCTTTTTGTCGCTTGCAAACTTCGGTACGCCAGATATTCTATATATCTTCTGGATCTCCCTAATCCTCTGGCTCGGCAGTAAAATTGTCGGCAATAAGAATATTCACCCATTCTTTGTAATACTATTCACGAGCTCAATCGCATTATCTCTATACACGCCACATCTTTGCTATATTGCACTTGCAATTCTTATCGCAGGCATCGCACACCCACATCTTCGCTACTCGATTAAGGTCCTAAAGCCATGGCAGCTAATCCTAGCGATCCTTATCTTTGCTGTCGGCGTAGCCCCACTTGGCATTTCTGTTTTCTTTCATCACGATATCATTCAGGAATTAGCTTTCATGGAGAACTTCTCTCAGAAAGCTTACATCCAGAACTTGAAGAATGCCTTTGCGCCATATTTCTCATTTACACTTGCTTACGACAGCGTACATCTAGCACCACTATTTGGCCTAGCAACAGTAGCACTTATCGCAATCGGCTTTATTAGCTCACTAGACAAGCTATTTGCATCGCGAAACTCTGTAACCTATATGCTCGTAGCTTTTGCCGTGATTATTTCTGGTCTTAACGTAACCTGCGCTGCAATCATTATCGTCCCGGTAGCAATTATGTGTTCAGCTGCTATCAATTCTATGATCATGCGCTGGAAGAGCATCTTCCCAAAAAATCCGTACGCACACCTTATCGGTGCAACTCCGATTGTTATCACCTTGGCTATTATGCTCATTTCTGGCCTCGCTCATTATATTCAGGGCTATCATTACACACCACGCGTCACAAAGAACTTTAGTGAAGACCTAGCCTTGTTTACAAAGGAACTAAAAGCAGGTGATACATTAATCCTAAATACAGAAGACGAGAACCACGACTTCTATAAACTATTTGCGAAGAAGAACAATATCAATATTAACTATGAGTTCCCAAAGAATAGCGAAGGCCGCGTAGCGGTTATTGAAGCACCGGTCGAAGCTAAAGGATATGAACTATCCCATATCTCAACATCGTCAAAAAGCCGAAACTCTGATAGACTATACATATATACCAAAGTTACAGATAAGCAAGAAACAGGAGAATAAATACTATGGGTCAGACAATGGACCAGATGAAAATGCTTAACGAACTCCGCAAAGCCCAGAAGAGTCTCAAGAATGAAATCGTAGAAGTTGAAGCTGGCGACGGCGCAGTCGTTATCCAGATTACCGGCGAACTAAAAATCAAGAAGGTCTCCCTTGATCCAGAAAAAATCGATCTAGACGACATCCACGAGACTGAACGCTGGATTGAAAACGCATTGCGTGATGGCTATGCAAAGGCACAGGAAATCGCAACAGACAAGATGAAGCCATTGATGGGTTCTCTAGGAAATCTAGGTTTGTAATTCAAAAAAATAGCTCTTATTTAAGAAAAGAACATCTTAAATAAAGAGCTATTTTTTATTCTTACAGAATCCTAGATTCATAGAAAAAACTTAGCTATACGATCTGCGATTCTATAGCTTTCGATAGTTTGTTCTTTAACTAGAGAAAGCTATAGAATCCAGATGATATAATAAGTTCATGTTACCATCCGCCCTCAATGACCTAATTGAATGCCTTGGCAGGCTACCCGGAGTTGGTCCACGTACTGCCGAGCGCTACGCATATTTCTTACTCAAGAACGACCGAGTTATTTCCAAAAACCTCGCAAACGCCCTAGATAAGCTTCACGACAGCGTCAAAACCTGCCCAAAGACCTTCGCGCTTATTAGCGAAGAAAACGAGCTATCTCCGCTTTACGATAGTCCAGACAGAGACAAATCTACCATCCTGGTAGTAGAAGAACCGCTAGATATTTATGCTATCGAGCATACTAAGTCCTATCATGGTACCTATCATGTTCTTGGCGGCGCAATCTCCCCAATGGACGGAATTACGGCAGACCAGTTGCATATCAAAGAGCTAATCGACCGCGTCGAGGAAGATTCCGTAAAAGAAATCATTATCGCCACAAACCCATCAGTCGAGGGCGAATCCACAGCGGTATTGCTCGAGAAATTGCTCCACGAAAAATACCCAGAACTCCAAATCACACGTCTGGCCCGTGGTCTACCTCTTGGTATTAGTCTAGAATACGCCGACCAAATCACGCTCGCATCGGCACTAAACAACCGCACAAAAATCTAGCACATAGATACACCCCAAAACAAAGCGCTTATCTTTGACCAAGACACCATAAAATGATATAAATATCCAATCAAGGGTGGTGTTCTTTAGTATTTTTGTGAGTTTTTCTAGAGAGATCACCTTTGAAATACTTTTCATTTCGGAGGAAATTACCATGGAGCTGTCCACACTTATCCCGATCATTATCGGCGTAGTTATCGCAATCGTAGTTATCGTTTTACTGTTCGCAATGATCAAAACAGCAAACGCTAACGAAGCCCTCGTTGTCTCCGGCGTAGGAGCAACCGACAAAAACGGTAATCCCACAATCAAGACTGCAGGCGGCAGGGTCGTTATTCCTTTCATTCAGAAAGCAAAATACTTCGACCTCTGCGTTCGTACTGCGAAAGTCACCAGTGACGTTACCAAGACTCAAACTGGCGTGCCAATTCAGATAGACTGGGCTGTCGCATACAGCCCAGATACATCCAGCGAAGATAGCCTTCAAAAAGCAGTCAGAAACTTTCTCGACAAGGACGAGGAAGCACTTAAGCGCGTAATTCTCGATGTTGTTTCTGGTGGTGTTCGTGCCGTTATCGCAAAAATGACACCAGAAGAAGTCATGAACGGAAAGGACAAGCTCGACGATCAGGTAAAAGAATCTATTGCTGCTCAGATGAAAGATTTGGGCTTTAATGCAATTCTTTCCATTCATGAAGTCGAGGATGCTCGTGACGGAACGTATTACCGCGACCTCGCAGCAAAAGACCGTGAGACTATTCATATGAATGCGGAAAACATCGCAGCAGAAGCCGCACAGTCCATGCGCGAAAAGCGCGCCCAGACCGACCTCGCCGCACAGCAGGCCGAGCTCGACGCGCAGGTCGCAATTGCAGAACGTCAGCGTGATACCGACGTCAAGAAGGCTCAGTTCCAAGCCGAAACCGCCAGAGAACAAGCCAAGTCCGAAATGGCTGGCGAGCTCGAACAGCAGGCTATCAACCAGGAACTCGAACAGAAGAAGGGTGCCGTTGCTGTAATGCAAGCCGAACAGGCAAACCTTGCTGCAATAAAGCAGCAGGAAGTTGCCATCACCCAGGCCGAAACCGCAAAGAAAACTTCTATTATCGACGCTCAGGCAGAAGCAGCTCGCAAGAAAGAGCAGGCAACTGGTGAAGCTGAAGCACAGAAAGTTTCTGCAGCAGGTCAGGCTGAAGCCAAAAAGCTCAGCGCCGCCGGCGAAGCCGAAGCTGCCGCTATTCGTAAAACCAAAGAAGCAACCGCTACTGCCGAAGCTCGCAAGACCGAGGCAGAAGGTGCTGCAACTGCTCGCAAGACCGAAGCCGAAGCCGAAGCAACCGCCATCAAGGTAAAAGCAGAAGCCGACGCGACCTCAATCCGTGCAACTGGTGAAGCTGAAGCTGCCGCTATTGCCGCCAAAGGTAAGGCAGAAGCTGAAGCTATCGAAGCAAAGGGTAAGGCCGAAGCCGAAGCTGCAAGAGCTCTCTCTGATGCTCAGGCGGCCAACGACAAGGTTAACTTCGAGCTCAGGAAAATCGAAATCGAACAGTCTACCCGAGTACAGATTGCAACCAACATCGCAACCGTCATGGCCGAAGTCGGCAAAAACGCTAAGTTCTACGATTTTGGCGGCGGTAGCAAAACTGAAGGCGGCGGAGATCTCCTTACGAGTGTCATTGGCCACATCCCTCAGCTCTTTGCTCAGGCGGATGCACAGAATCAGGCCCTGAACGAAGAAGCCCTGGCTGAAACCATAAAGAAGCTCGTCGGCGCCATTGCTGACCCTATCAAGGGTAGCGGGATCGTAGACGATACCAAAGCAATCCAGGACACATCTGAAACATAAACTCTCAACCCAATAAAACTCACAAAAAACAAAAATCCCCCGATCACTCGGGGGATTTTTTAATATTAAAGTCTTATTTCTTATCGCTTGGCAATGGATGAGCTAGAGCCATCTTGCGAACTTCTTCGCGAAGCCTGCCATCAGTAACAGCATCCTGTCTCTTATCCTTGCAAATATCTACAACCTGCTTCATCCAATCGGCAATCTGAACCATATCCTTCTCGTTCAGGCCGCGAGAAGTAATCGCTGGCGTACCAAGGCGAACACCGGAAGGCGTAAAGCGAGGCATCGTATCGTTTGGAATTGCGTTTGCGTTCAAAGTTAAACCAATACGATCAAGCGCGCGCTCATAAGTCTTACCATCAACGCCAAAGGAAGACATAATATCGACCAAGATTAGATGGTTTTCCGTACCATCGCCAACAAGCTTGAAACCGCGTTCCTTTAGAGCCTCAGCCAAAGCCTTGGCGTTCTTTACGATATTCTTGGCATATTCCTTAAACTCTGGCTGCTCAGCTTCATACAAAGCAACTGCTTTAGCTGCAACAACATGCATCAATGGGCCACCCTGAGTGCCAGGGAAGACGGAGCGATCAATAAGAGTAGGAATGTTCTCGATCGTATGTTCAGGCTTCTTGAGCGGATTAGTGACCTTACCCTTAGAGAGAATCATACCGCCGCGTGGACCACGAAGTGTCTTGTGGGTCGTAGTCGTCATAACATTAAAACCAAAGTCTAGTGGATTTGGATGTACACCACCAGCAATCAAGCCAGCAACGTGAGCCATATCTGCCATAAGCAAAGCATCAGGACAGAACTCGTCACGAATCTTTACTACACGCTCAAAATCAGGAATCTTCATAAAGGCAGAATAACCAATCAAGATAATCTTTGGCTGATATTCCTTAACCTTTGCCTCGATATCGTCGTAGTCCAAATCGCCAGTCTCAGGATTCGTGCCATAGTTTACAAAGTTGTAAATCTGAGCACTTTGAGTAACCTTTGCGCCATGAGTTAAATGACCACCCTGTGTCAAATCCATACCAAGGACAGTATTGCCAGGCTGAAGCCATGCGTTATAAACTGCGTTGTTTGCCTGAGCGCCGCTATGTGGCTGAACATTTGCATGATCAGCATGAAAAATCCTACGCGCACGAGCAATTGCTAGACGCTCAATCTTATCAGTATTATCCTGGCCGCCGTAGTAGCGATAATCTTCCGTAGTAGCAAGAAGAGCCAAATCGTCATCGCCGTCTAGGCCAGCAAAATTTGGATAACCTTCAGAATACTTGTTCGTAAGCACAGAACCCATTGCTTCAAGAACTTCTGCCGAAACATAGTTCTCGCTTGGGATAAGTTCAAGCCCTTCGCTCTGGCGTTTTTGCTCAGATTTGATTAAGTTTAATACTTTCTCGTCCATATAACCTCCGTTGAAACTGCAAAAATATGCATAATGTTAGTAATAAACTTTTTGCGAAAAGCTATTCTATTCCATGAGGTCATTATAGCATGCAAGAGAAGAAATATAGCGTTTTATAAAAAACAATAGCATCTTGATTTTTTAGCCCAAATCTGGTATAATATAGGTACGACTGTCACATATACACTATAGGAGGTGATCATATGACAATGACAGTAGCAATCCTTTGGCTTGGCATAGCAATCGAAGCGCTTACCCTGGTCAAAGTTTTACAGAGGAACTCATATTCACCCGAAGAATTCGCTTATTCTACACCCGAAATAGACCTCACTTATGCAGTCTCCTATCAGGCCATGGAGGTTCCGGACAACATTATGCTTATCGGACCCTACGGTGGACCTCCTGGTGGAGGACCTCCTCCTGGCGCACCTGGCGGACCTCCTCCTGGAGGACCTTGGGGCGGCTCAAACGGTTTCGGAAACTATGGAGGCTATTGGGGAGGATTCGGCGGCTATGGCTATGGCATGGGCCCATGGGGTCCTAACGGCCTTACTCCTGGCGGAGAACAGAAGGGCGGCAAAGTCGCTCATCCTCCAAAAGTAAAGAGAAGTGCCTGGACCCGCTTCATGGAAAATCTCGACAGATTCTTCAAATAACCGAGTTCCTACTACAAAAATCCTGCAAGTTCGCTTGCGGGATTTTTTCATTTCACGCTAAAGATTTTTCATTATCTCTTCAGCATATTCTAACGTCATGCCTTTTGCCGTAGAAAGACGACCTTCCTCCAAATGCACAAAATTAGCGAACATTATAGATATTCCACCGCAATAACTCAGACAACTAGAATTATTAATCCAATCATCAAGTTCTTCGTCAGAAATATCATCAACGCTCATTCTGGCCGTATCTGTAATATTAATGCTTTGAAGAACCTTGCCTTTCTCGGCTAGAAGTATCGCATTTCCAGTATAGGCATAGACTTCTTCTGAGCCACGCATTTGTTTTATTAACTCGCGCGCGGCAGCCTTATCCTTTGGTTTACCATACATTTTTCCATCAAAGACTATATTCTGATCGGCTGCCACAATCAGACGACGTCCACGAGTCTTTGTTTTAGATAAGACAACCTGCGCCTTGCGCATAGATATTTCCGCCAATTGATCCCTGAAAGACTTAGAATTATCTGGCATCTCATCAGCATCACTAGCCATAACCTCAAAAGGAATATCCGCATCGATCATTTGCTGTTTGCGCACGGCGGACTTTGAAGCTAAAATTACGCGCGGAAAATTCTTCGCAATCTCCGTAAATGGTTTTACTAGGTCACTAGGTTTATCGTAAAAGATAACCTTGGTTGCAATATTCGCCATCGTAGTGGAGATGTCACTACCTTTTTTCGCGATAACATATACCGGCTTTCCGACAGCATAACAAAAGCCGCCATTCATACCAAGACCAACGCCTTTTTCGCTAAACTCGATAATATTGCAGTCGCACTGAAGCATCGCAGGAAAGGCAAAATCTTTCATCAAGGTCTTTCCTTCTGGAATTTCCGCTTGGCCCCATCTCTCAACATCACGAGCCATTACAGTAATAGTAATGCCAGCCTTATTCAAGGCTTTTTCTATCGCCTCAAGTTTAGTTTTATCCTGGTCGCCATCATGAAATTTTAGAGCAAAGAAAGAATGAAGCGTTCCTGGCTTCCTTTCTTTAGAAATCTTTACTGGCTTAGCAATATCCGCCACGAATAACCCCTGTTATATTTGGTTAAACTATAGCACGAAAAGACGCCCAGATGGGCGATTTAATCACGAAATAATGGTGGTCACGGCTGGACTTGAACCAGCGACACGCGGCTCTTCAGGCCGCTGCTCTACCAACTGAGCTACATGACCAACTCAATAGTTAAACTTTATCACATATTCCCCCCGAACGCAAACAATTAGTTACCTACTAGTCCAAGACCAAAGGTAACAACCAAATCGATTAACTCAAAAACAACCTTCCAAAGTTTCTTTCCAAAGCTAATCTTTTCTTTTTCTGTCATTCACTAACATTATAGAATATTTTGACGAATTTATAAAAATATTGTCTAACAACAGATAAGATAAGATGGTATAATAGAATCATGAAAAAATTCAATACGTCGCCACTATCTGGCATGCAAGAACTCCTACCAACTGAGCAGGTCGTTTTTGACAAGCTCAAACAACAAATTAGCGACGTATACCATCATTACGGCTTCCAAAGTATCGAAACCCCACTTATCGACCGTACAGAAATTCTTTTCGCTAAGGCTGGCGGCGACACGGAGAAGCAAATCTATCGCGTCATGAAGACTGCCGAAACTGCAGATTCCGCCGATCAGGCTCTTCGCTTTGATCACACCGTGCCTCTAGCTCGCTACGTAGTAGAACACAATAACGATCTAGCTTTCCCATTCAGCGTTACTCAGATCAACCGCAACTTCCGTGGCGAACGCGCCCAGCGTGGTCGTTTCCGCGAATTCTACCAGTGCGATGCAGACATTATTGGTCGCGACAGCCTTCCAATTGCCTACGACGCACAGGTTATTTCCTGCATTTACGAAGCACTCAAGGCTTTCAAGCTTCCGAACATGCAAGTTCGCATCAGTAACCGCAAGGTTCTTTCTGGCTTCCTTAGCGCCCTAGAGCTCGAGACAAAGAATGCCGAAATTGCAGAGATTATCGACCACATCGAAAAAGTTCCGCTAGACGTTACCAGAGAAAAGCTAGCCAAGCTAGGAGTCGGCTCCGATAAAGTCGAGAAAATCATCAAGTTTACAGACATTAAGGGCGATTACGAAACTGTCGAGAAAGCCCTCGCCGAGCTCCTTGGCGACACTTCAGCTATCGCAGAAGGTCTAAGCGAACTCAAAACCGTATTTGACCTCCTAAACGCTCAGGAAAGCCTAGACGACGTCATTATCGACCTCATGATTATCCGTGGCCTAGATTACTACACTGGCACCGTCTTCGAAACTTTCATTACCGATCACCGCGAACTCGGCTCAATCTCAAGTGGCGGCCGCTACGACAACCTTGCCAGCAACTTCTCGAACCAATCCTTCCCGGGCGTTGGCGGAAGCATCGGCCTAACTCGCCTCTTCTTCGTCTTGAAAGAATGCGGCCTTATCAACATCAACGAAGAGAAGAACCCAGTAGATTACTGTCTCTTACCACTTAGCGAAAACGAATACAAATTCGCCATGGCAACCGCAGCAAAGCTACGCGAACAGGGAAGCACCGTAGATATCGACTTCGAAACCAGAAAGCTTGGCTCACGCATGAATCGTGCTGCGAAGATCGCAGAATACGCCATCGTTATCGGTGACAGCGAAGCCGCATCTGGCAAGCTCGAAGCCAAGAATCTAAAAACCGGCGAAAAGACCGAGATTTCGTTCTAATAACCAGATTTTAAGAGCTATTCAAAACGGATAGCTCTTTTTTGTTTATCTTTATAGCAAAACCATAAACTAGCGCATGGCCTTGCAAAAATAAGCGTTTTATGGCATACTATAAAAACCTGATGCAACTCAGGCGCATCTTAACAGTCAGTCTGAACCGCATTTCGACTTCTCGCAGAAGCGAGAGAAAGGGGGAATTTTCCCATGATGAAAATCATTTTTATCTCAATGCTGATGCTCCTGGCTCTCTTATCTTTGGCTACATTCTACATGGAAGCCAAAAAATACGACAACACGCCAGCAGCTAAAAAGGCGCCGGTTGCCAAAAAGGACATGAGACTCATCATCGCCTTATTGGTTACGCTCGTGGCATTCTTCACGATAATAATGCTCGTACCTAAAGAATACCTCAAGGACAATGACGATGCTTTTTTAAATGCAATACTTTCTGGTCCAGGTGTTGGCGCGATAGTAGCGATGACTCTCAGCCAAGCAGCGATAGTATACCTCAAAAGCAAAATCAGAAGAGCCCCCATTACTATCGATGTCGGTGATCTCGATGATTTTGACGATCCGCCAGCAAGCAGAAAGGAAAAGAAAAGCCCACGAAGGAGACAGCCCAGATCGAGCTCCAGCTATCCAAGCAAAAAGAAAAGCCCACGAAGAAGACAGCCCAGATCGAGCTCCAGCTATCCATACGGCCAGAGCAATAGACGCGAAACCCCGAGAAAAGACACGAGTCCTGCAAGGCTCCTGATTCTTTCCGACGCATTACCGTTCGAGAATGTCGATCCGGAAGATTTCGACACAGACAATCTCACGATCGCTGACGTCTTTTCGGATAGTGACGTCGTACGCAATTTCAACAACGTCGACGCCGCAAAAGCTTATCTTAGTACTCTCGACTTTGGCGACGTAATCATCGTGTCGGACCACACAGTCGTGATGAGCTTCAATGGCTTCCGCACCAAGAGAAACTTCGCAATCGCAGGCGCAATCGCTTACAACTATTCACACAAGAATACTCGCGGCAGAGATTGCACGATCGTAAGCTCCTATCACCATTATGTCGAGTTTACATATGGACTGGGTGAAGATACAGACTTCTACCACGACCTCACATACGCTCTGATAGCTTGTCTTGACAGCGACGACTAATCTCAGACTGACACCCCCGCATTAAAAGCGGGGGTATTTTTTGTCAAAAATCATAATAGCTTAACCACACTTTAAAATCTTTGTGCTAAACTAAAACCAAAGGGTTATTAGGAGTTATACAGAGTGGCACAATTATATTTCCGCTATGGCGCTATGGGCTGCGGTAAAACCATGCAGCTATTACAGGTAGCCTTCAATTACGAAGAGCGCGGCCAAAAAGTCTGCGTCATCAAGCCAGCAACAGATACCAAAAATGGCGATAAACTTTTGACTCGCATTGGACCAGAGCGTGAAACCAACTTTACTTTCAAGAAACACGATAATATCTTTAATAAAATCAAGCGCGAATACCGCGATGTCGCCTGCGTCTTATGCGACGAATCGCAGTTTATGACCCCAAAACAAGCTGACCAGCTTATGAAGGTTGTCACCAAGCTAGATATTCCAGTCATGTGCTATGGTCTTAGGCTTAACTTCCGCCAACAAGATGGCGGCTTCGAAGGCGCAACCAGACTTTTGCAAATCGCCCACAAAGTCGAAGAACTAAAAACCATCTGCGATTGTGGTCGTAAAGCCACCATGAACACCCGTTGGCTCGACGGCAAACTTGTTGTCGATGGCCCAGATGTCCTCATTGATGGTACTAGTGAAATCGAATACCGCTCGATCTGTCCAAAATGTTTCTATAAATACCTAAGACGTGACGTCAAAAAATCTAAAAAGGAGAAGAAGTAATGTTTATTGTTGTCGAAGGCCAAGACGCAACTGGCAAAGACACCCAGGCTGCCAAGCTAAAGGAATATTTTGAAGCCCAGGGCAAAAAAGTCGTTACTTACTCCGAATCTGGCACCACCAGCACCGATCCTTTCATAAAGGGCATCGCCGAATTAAACTACGGCAAAGATTATGGCATCGAACGCCGCACGCGCGCTTTGCTTTACCTTGTCAATCGCTACGAACAATGGAAGAAGCTCGCTGAACCAACCCTCAAAGAAAACGGCGTCGTCATTATTACGCGCAACTGGTTCTCAACTCTTATCTATGAAGGTTATATGCAGGGCGTTAGTCGTAGCTTTATCACGAAGATTCATAAGCAGGTCATGCCTTCGCCATATTTTAACCCAGACAAAATCGTCATTTTGACTCTAGACGAGAAAGAGCAGGCCAAACGCCTAGAAAGCCAGGGCAAAGTCCGCCAAGGCGAATTCTTTAAGTCCAAAGGTTATGAATTCCAGCACAAACTCAATCAAGCCTACCTTAAGGTTGCTAAAGAGTTTGATATTCCAACTTTCGATACCAGCGGCACTATCGATGAAGTTTTTGAACGTCTAAAGGAATTCTGGCAAATCTAATGCACGAATCTTGGCAAGATTTTTTACAGCACGAGTTTAATCAGCCATATTTCAAAAAGCTGAGCAAGTTTTTGCATGAAGCTTACGAAACCAAGACGATCTATCCGCCAAAGCAACAAGTCTTTTCGGCTTTCTCAACAGACCTGAACGAAGTAAAAGTCGTAATCCTTGGCCAAGATCCATACCACGAACCAGGCCAAGCCCACGGGCTAGCTTTTTCGGTTCAAGACGGAGTCAAAATTCCACCTTCGCTCATCAATATTTACAAAGAGATTCACGAAGAACTCGGCTCGCCAATTCCGAAATCTGGCAAGCTTACCGACTGGCAAGAGCAAGGCGTTTTATTGCTTAACAACGTCCTAACCGTCGAAGCCCACAAAGCTGGTAGTCACCGTGGTTATGGCTGGGAAGATTTTACAAAACACTGCGTAGAATACCTATCCGAAACCCGTCCACATCTCGTTTTCTTACTCTGGGGTAGAGACGCCAGGAACAAAGCGGCATTAGTAGACAAAAGCAAACACCTTGTTCTAGAAGCCGCCCATCCGTCGCCATTGTCTGCGTATAACGGATTCTTTGGTTGCAATCACTTCAAAAAGTGCAATGAGCAGCTAGAGGAATGGAGATTAACTCCAATAAATTGGTAAATCTCCAAAGCGCTTATGCTCGCTTTATCTTGAATAATCTGTTATAAAATCCCTATGAATGAATTTATCTGTCTCTTTTTGCCAGCTTTTCTAACCCTGACAAAGAAAGATCTCAAAGACACACCTGTAAACATTATCAAGAAGTACGCGACTTCTGTGCTTGCGATTAATTTTGTCGCAATGCTAGTTATCTATGTCCTTCACCACATTACTGGCAGTACTACAATAGAATATACCTACACATTCACCCTAAAATATCTTGCCCTTACTTGTGTGCTAGCCAAGATTCTTCCGCCGATTCATAAATTCATCAAGAAAAACTTCAAAATCGAGGTACGCCGTGAAAATCGCCAAAAGAATTCTAAGCATAATTAACTTACTAGCCATCTTTTTTGTCGCGTTAGCTGTATATGCCACTCAGTGGCTACGCGCGACCTATGGAAATATCAGCTTCGACGAAATTCTCTTTACGCTAAGCGCGCCAATCCGCGGAACCGAAGGCAGCCTTATTGATTCTTTCAAAAGAGACGCCCTAAAGCCGGCAGTTATTATTACACTCGTAATTTTCGTTTTGCTAACTATTTTGTATTCGTTTTTTGCTTCTTCGAGCTTTAAATTCAAGATTCAATTATTCAAACATAAAATCCACGAATTTAGAATTAGTGGTCTTATTCCATTCTTTTTGCTCGTAGTTTTAAATATTGGAACTATCACAGCAATCCTAAACAGCTGCATGGACGAAGTCGGAATCAAGGAATACTATTTAAATCAAGCCCAAAACTCCACCTTTATTGCAGACAACTACGTCAACCCTAATGACGTCACGCTAACTTTTCCAGAGCAAAAGAGAAACCTTATTCATATCTATGTCGAATCTTTCGAGGCTAGCTACTTCTCAAAAGAGCTTGGCGGACAAGAAGATGTAAATCTTCTAGACGAATTAGTCAAGCTCACCTCGGACAACATTAATTTCTCTGACACAGACAAATTCGGCGGAGCGTACGTCAGTTCTGGCGCAGATTACACATCGGCAGGCCTCACCGCACAAATGCTTGGTATCCCTATAAAACTAGGAAAAGAATCGATCGGATTAGACGAGCATCATGATAGCTTTCTACCTGGTGCTACTGGCATAGGAGATATCCTAGAAGAAAACGGATACCGCCAGTATTTCATGATGGGCTCCTTCAAAGACTTCGGCAACCGCGACGCCCTACTTACAGATCATGGAAACTATCAAATCTATGATCTAACAAGCGCACATAGAGACGGAAGTCTACCAGAAGGATACCATGTCTACTGGGGCTTCGAGGATAGCAAACTCTTTTCATTCGCTAAAAAACAACTAACCGAAATAGCAAAAGACAACACTCCATTCAACTATTCATTCCTTACAGAAAACACACATGCGACAGAAGGTTATATGGAATCCAGCTGCCCACAGAAGTATAGCGAACAGTACTCTAACGTAATTAGCTGCACGGCAGGGCAAATCTTAGATTTCGTATCCTGGATCCAGAAACAAGATTTTTACAAAAACACCACTATCGTTATTACCGGCGATCATCTAACCATGAACAATACGCATTTCGCAGAAGATACACTTGCTAATCGTCGACTCTATAACCTATTCATAAACTCTGCTGTTAAACCAAAGCAAAGCAATAACCGCAAATTCACCTCGATGGACATTTTTCCAACCACGCTTGCTGCAATGGGCGTAAAAATCGAAGGTAACCGTCTAGCCCTTGGTACCAACTTATTCTCCAATGAAAAGACCTTACTCGAAAAATACGGCATCGAAGAAATAAACGCCGAAATAGATAAGCGCAGTATCTTCTATAACGACAAGTTCCTCCTCGGAAGATAGTCTTCCGAAGACTAATCCTCTTTGACTTAAAATACAAATCATTGTATAATATAGCCACGCAAGCACCCTAGGTAGCATGTGTTAGAACATTTCAAAGGAGGATTCCTCAATGGACCAGCTGAAAGGAACAAATTTCGAGAAAACACTCACAGAAGGAGGCTTCGTTGTTTACAACATCCCTCCGAAAGGTAACCTGCCCGTACGCTGCACACCTGTCAGTAATGAGCTGAGCGCATGGCAGACAACACTCGGCAGTTGCAATCCCTATGTAGTCGCAGATCAGAATACAAAGACAATCGCCGTTCTTTACGACAAAATCGTCGGAGAGGTAACCGAGCGAGCTATCTACACTACACTCGTCATCATCCGCAGATATCTTAAGCACTGGAACGTTAAGCCCGAGATTGTTCGAGCCAGAACCCACTGCGCATATATCATCTGTGACGGCGACAGCCCCATCACAAGCAGCGTCGTCAAAGACACTCTTAACGAGCTGAGATCCATAATTATCTAATCTCCTTCAAAGACCCCAGCGCAAGCTAGGGTCTTTTTCTTTTTCAAGGATGCGCCATATCGAGCCAGATGGTATAATATAAGCATCCGAGAGAAAAAGACGAGCTTGCTCGTCTTTTTTTAGAGGATGCGCCATATTACACCGAATGGTATAATAAGCATAGATGACAGAAGATTACTGTAAACTTATTGGACTAAAAATCCACTACGCCAAACAGGGTAGCGGAAGAGTTCTACTAGTCCTCGCTGGTTGGGGCACAACTATTGCTACCTACCAAAGCATTTTTGACGATTTCTCAGAAAACCACACCGTCTATTGTCTAGAAATGCCTGGTTGCGGTTCTTCAGATGAGCCAAAACAAGCCCTAACTTCTAGCGATTACGCAAAACTCGTCAAAGAATTCATCAAAAAAGAAGGCATTACCAGACTAGACCTTATTGGCCACTCAAACGGTGGACGCACCATTATCAAGATGCTCGGCGAGAATCCAGACGAGCTAGATTTTAAAGTTGACCATATCGTTTTGACCGGCTGTGCTGGCCTTGTTCAGAAAAAGAGCACTGCAACCAAAATCAAAACCAGCCTTATGAAGGCTGGCAAGAAAGCTATCAGCACCAAGCTAGCAAAAAAGCTCGCCCCAAATCTAGAAGAAGATCTAAAGAGCAGAATGGGCTCCGACGATTATCGTGCCGCAACTCCTGTCATGCGCGAAACTCTAGTCAATCTTGTAAACGAAGACCTCCGCAACCTACTGCCAAATCTATCCCAACCGACTCTTCTAATCTGGGGAGAAATCGACGACCAGACTCCGCTTCACGATGGCGAAGTTATGGAAAACCTAATCGAAGATTCTGGACTAATCATGTTCGAGAATTGCGGGCATTTTGCATTCCTAGAAGACCGCGCTCGTTTTGCTGCAATCGTAAAAAACTTTTTAGCAAGTTAATATGATATACGTTTTAATTGTTTTACTAATTATCAACTTAGCCCTAGCATGTGCAAACTACCTGCACATGTTCCAGCTTAATTTCTACAAAACCGATATGCACCTCCATTGGTGCAAGAGCAATATCGGCAAACTAGCCTTCCGCAGCATTCTGTCGCTTTGTGGTCTTCTAGTTTTAACCGAACCTCTAATCCTACAAGTTTTCGCCGCAATAGTGCTCGCTTTTTCAATCTTCTTACTTATCCCAAAGAAAAAATCCAAAGTTCCATTCAAAATCACCGGAAGAGTTCTTCGTCTTTTCGCACTCGAAGCCGTCATTACAGCGCTAATCATCTTTATTAAACCAAGCTTAAACTGCACGATTATTCGCCTAGACATCATTAATGTTCTTGCACCATTCCTATGCCTCGTCGCAAACTTCGTGCTTTATCCAATCGAAAAGGTCGGCCAGAAACACTACATCGATAGCGCAAAAGCCATTCTTGAAAAACATCAAGATTTGACCATTATCGGCATTACTGGTAGTTATGGCAAAACCAGCATGAAGACCTTCCTAACCGAACTTTTGAAGCAAAAATACAACGTCCTAACAACTCCACAGAACTACAACACGCCTCTTGGCATCGCTAGAACAATCAAGACCGAACTAAAACCAACCCATCAAATCTTCGTCTGCGAGATGGGCGCAATGTGGAAGGGCGAAATTGCCGAATGTTGCGAACTCGCCAACCCAGACCTTGGCATTATTACGGCTATTGGTCCACAACATCTTCAGACTTTCAAGACTATCGATACTATCATTAGTACTAAGTTTGAGCTTGCTGATTCGGTCGCAAAGAACGACGGCGTCGTATTCCTAGATTACGATAACCAATACATCAAGAAGCATCACACCAAAGCAAACGTTATTAGCTATGGCGTCGAGAATGAAAAGCTAGATTACTATGCCGACAAGCTAAAATCTTCAAGCGAAGGTCAACGCTTTACGATCAATCATGAAGGCAAAAAACTAGAATGCCAGGCCAAACTACTCGGCTTCCATAATACCGAGAATCTAACTGGCGCTATCGCTGCTGCGAAATACCTTGGCGTTTCGGACAAAGACATCCAGTATGCGCTCAAACATATCAAAGGGGCACCACATCGCCTAGAGCTCAACAACAGAGGCAACCTTAGCATCATCGACGATACCTACAACTCCAACCCAGTCAGCTCCAAGCTTGCCGTCGATACTTTATCCGAATTCGAGGGTAAGCAAGTCGTTATCACTCCTGGCCTTATCGAACTCGGCGACGACGAAGAGCGATACAATCAAGAGCTCGGTGAGCACATCGCAAAACAAGAGATTGATCACGTATATCTAGTTGGTCGCGGTAGCCAAACCGCCGCCATCGAAGCAGGACTGACCGCAAAGAAATTCGACGCAAGTAAGATTCAGTATGTCAAAAGTCCACAGGAAGGCGTCAGCTATGCAACACGTCGCTTCCCATCAGAAAAGCTAAGCATCCTACTATTAAACGATTTGCCAGATAACTATAATTAAGGAGTATTATGAAAATCAAAGTCGCAGTCTTCTTCGGCGGAAACAGCGTCGAACACGAAGTATCAATCATTACAGCCTTGCAGGCAATCGAAAACATCAATACCGAAAAGTACGATGTGATTCCTATATACATCACCAAGAACAACAAGATGTTCGCTGGCGAATCTATTGCAGATATTAATTCATACAAGAACATCCCAGCCTTGCTCAAGAAGAGCACTCAGATTGTTCCTGTAAACCTTGGCGAGAAAACCGTTCTCATGCGCTGCGAGAAGAAACTCCTCAAAGAGCAAATCTATACAGATATCGATATCGCATTTCCGATCGTCCATGGTACAAACGTCGAAGACGGCACAATCCAGGGCTATCTAAAGATGCTAAATATCCCATTCGTTGGCTGTGATGTCATTTCTTCCGCACTCGGCATGGACAAGTTCGCCTGTAAAGAAGTCTTGCGCGAAAACAATATCCCAGTTATCGACGGTAAGCTTTATAGCGTCAAAGAATACAAAGAAGACGAGAAGAAACTTCGTGAAGATATCGAAAAATCCCTCTCATTCCCAGTTATCGTAAAGCCGGTCAACCTTGGCTCCAGCGTCGGCATCAGCATCGCAAAGAATCAGAAAGAACTCGAAACATCTCTAGAGAACGCCTTTACTTATGCTTCAAAGATTTTGGTCGAAAAGGCCATCATGAATCTAAAGGAAGTAAACTGCTCAGTCCTCGGAGATTACGAAAATGCTTGGGCATCAGAATGCGAATCCCCAATCAAAGTCGACGAAATCTTGAGCTACAAAGACAAATATCTCGGCAACTCTGTCAAAGGTGGAGCAAAGGGCGTAAAGGGAACAAAAGGTGCCAAAAACAGCGCCTGCAAGACAAGCTCCAAAGGCAACAAATTTGGCGGCACTATGGGTTCAGATAATTCTAATCCATCTCTCGAGCTTCCTGCCAAAATCTCGGACAAAACCAAAGAAAAGATTCAAGATTATGCTATCAAGACCTTCAATGCGCTTGGCTGTTCTGGTGTAATCCGCATCGACTTCATTATCGATCAGGATGCAGAGAAGATCTATGTCAACGAAGTAAACACCATTCCTGGTAGCCTTTCTAATCATCTCTGGCGCCAAACTGGCACAGAATATCCAGTCCTTCTAGACAAGCTAATCCAGCTAGGCCTCAAGCGTGCAAGAGAAGAAGAGAATCTAACCTTCTCATTTGATACTAATATCCTATCCGGTTATTGGGGAACAAAGACTAAATAATTTCACAACAAAAACGCCCAAAAGAACATGGGCGTTTTTGTTGTAAAATTATCTTAGAGGAATAAACACATGCAAGATAATATACCAAAGAAAACGAACTATGCAGCAATAATAGCCGTTACAATAGCAGTATTAATTAGCATCTCCGCTATAGTAGCAGCGATTATTCTGGCGCCAAAAGGCTCACATAAAGATAATAAGCTAGAACAAGCCGAAGAAGCACTCGAAAGAAGCCAAAGAAACACAAACCGCCGCCAAGATATGGCATATATCCTGTCCGCCTTCATGGATTACCAATCAAATAATAACGGGAATTTCCCTGAAGAACAGGGTCTTCATGGCAAATTCCTCGAAAACTACATCCTCAAAGGTAACAACGAATTCTTTACTGACCCAGACGGCGAAATGTATCATTTTTCCAACATTCATAATTGGGCCGAAGGAAAGCCGCAGAACTACATACCAGCAGAAGGTTCACACGAGATTTCCGTCAATTATTCTGCTAAATGCATCGAAAACGATGACGCACTTCTTACAAAAGCGGGTGGTAAACGAGAAATAGCTATCCTATACGCTCTCGAAGGTGGCGCTATTTATTGCGGAGATAATCAATAATTTTAATAATCTTATTGACAAAATAGCAATTTTGTGCTAATATTATAAACATAGAGTTAACTTTTGCGCAGATGCACCGCTACCAAGCGGTGCATTTCCGCTTTCTTAGGACAGTTCTTATTAACAACAAATCCACCAGAAGTTCACAGCTTTTTCTACAAAATATCCACTTTTTCGACGTTTTGCCACAAATTAACAGGGTAAACTTGTCCACATAAAAACAACTTCAAAAATCTAAATTTCAAGACTAGCATAAGGATTATAGCTAAATATATAATATAAGTACGACATCAAACTTCGGTCACTGACGTCGAGAGATCTCGTCGCAACGTATTTGTCATTTGTACGGGCGGCACCGAGCCGAGTAATTCATGGCTCACATAAATGACTCCAAAATTCTAATCAAATAAAGGAGTAATTTATGAACAATAAAACATTAACAGGCGAGAAAGTAGAGGTCATGGCACTCTTCAACTACAGCAAGATTCCGTGCCAGCCGCTATACTTCCGCAAACGAGGGGGCGACGAAGTCGAGATTACTGAAACAACCAGTACTCGCATCAAATTCATCGGCGGCACCGCCAAGCATATCTTTGAATGCTTGATTGGTAAAAACCGCTGCCGACTAGAGTTCGATTCAAAGTCGCTTGCGTGGACGCTATTCGCGTAGGGTGCCACTACTTCTCGTCGAGCGCTCAGAAGCCATCCGCTTCTGGGCGCTTTTTATTGCTCGTATATCCCTAATTAGTTTTATGACCGAGATTATTAGTCCAACACAAGCAAGAGAGAACAAGAATAGCCAACCACCAATATCTGGCAAGGTTAAAGCTGCGTTTTCTTCATTATTCTGAACCTCCACTTCAACCCACTCGCCAAGATTACCATTCTTATCCATATAGGCTACAGCCACTTTTAATTCAAAGTCATAATCCTCAACTATCAACTCTTTGTTAGATAAATCCGCATAACCCAAGAAAACATC
>JAZNRZ010000038.1:0-3411 GCA_045590975.1 Candidatus Nanosyncoccaceae bacterium
GCATCTTTGCTACAATAGCTATATGGTGTCAAAGAAAAAGCTCTCAGACAAAAAAGTCCAGGAAATCCGTACCGAGGAATGGGATAGGCACGATTCTACAGAATTAATCGTAGAGCGTGGAGACAACTGGCTAAATGATGAGCGTTTTCAGGATCTTGACTATTCTGACGATGATGAAACCCTCCTTTGTCGCGGCGATGATTATTGCGAGCGAAGCTTGGAAGATCAAGACGAAGATAAGGATATAGAAGATTTCGTAGAGTAACAGGGGTGTGTTATAGTATTTTCAAGCAAAGTCTTGCTTTGCGCTTTTTGTGAGTTTATTTCTCACGAACCTTAAAAGTATTTCTTAGAGGAGGTGTCTCATGAGCTGGCTACCAGAAGAAGCGCGCGAAATGCTAGACGCTCTTGTGGCTTTTATGAAACGTCTCGGTCGCGACCCGACTTTCATGGAAGCAAAAGCAGAACCTAGCCTACCTGAGCCAAACGACTATGCGTACTATTTTGGTAGCTTCACAGAGGCGGTCAAAGACGCGCATAGAAAAGCACTTGTTTACAAAGAGCAACCAAAAATAGCAAAGGCAACATCCGTAATCCGTATTTTTACCGAAGAGGAGGAAGAATTAATGTCCAGAAGAGCTATTACTGATGAAGAATATGTTGTGAGTGCGCTGCGCCTACAAAAGGAACTTGGCCATTTTCCGAACATCAGCGAGCTTCGAAAAGATTTTCGCGCGCCAAGTCCTCAGAGTTACGAGAGACGTTTTGGTGGCGACTGGAACACAGTTAAAGCATGCATTAGAAAAAAGGCGACTGAATTGGGTATTACTGAGGATAACTTCGAAACTATCATTGAGGAACATCCCGAGCTCTTTGAGCCCAAGAAAGAAAAGGCCGTCGCAAAACCCGTAGAAGAGGAAAAAAGTCAGCTTGCGCCGAGCGAAGAGGATCGGTCTGAACCTGTGGCTGAGGCTGCTTTCGAAACAGCCCAAGCGTTAGAGTCTGAGCCGATTCCTGAGGCTGCTCCTGAAACAGAGCAAATCCCTGAACCGGAACCAGCACCTGAAGCTGAGTCGTCTACGGTTATTCAGCCTGACGAACTTTTGGATATGTCGCTCGATTCCGAACCGTTACTGCCTGAGGAGATTGACTTGCAGAAGGTAAAGTTAATCTCGTTGCTTCCGAAGACTCGGATTGCAAACCTGAAGATTAGCGGTTATGGTCTGGCACTCAAGATGCAGGGCTCCATTCCGCTGCCGAAATCTATCTCTGGTATTCCGATATCCAAGAAGCATACCACGCTTCAGTTTATTCAGAGTGGTCAGGTAAAAGAATTTCCTGCAATTCGCGACGACGTGTTTTATATTGTCGATCGTGGAACCGCGCTGGCAGCGCGTGAGACGGGTAGAGAAGTTTATGATTTGCTTATCCCTGAGAAATACGACAAAGATGACGACACGATGACGGTTCATGAATTCTCGATCATCTGACAAAGAGCCCTGCTAATTGCGGGGCTTTTTTCTGCAAAACAAACTTATTGACATAAGCGCAAAAGTATGATATTCTAATTTTATGATTAAACACAGTATCAAGTTTACTACCCCTGTCGTAGAAGCCGCCCGTAACAACGGTTATCTTCTTATGCCTTGGGAAAATAAACTTGAAACTGTCTAAATTCTTGCAATTCTAGATAAGTTTCAAAAGTACTTATCTAGAAAGAATCGACAATAATACAAAGCAAAGATTGGCGCTTTTGAGACTTATCTAGTCGTACAATAAAACGACGGCTAGTATTTTATAACTTCGGACAAGAAAAAGAAGGAGGAATTCTTATGTCCAAAAGAATCAAAAGTTGGTCTTCGCCGAGAGCAAACCGTTTTCTGGTAATGCTAGAATCTGTGCTGACAGCCGGAATTATTAGCATCCCGTTCATGACCATTCTCTACGAGAATGAGATTGGTCTCTCGCACGAGCAGATTGCGCTCACTCAGGCCGCCTACACGGTAGTAGCTATGCTTCTGAACGTTCCGCTTGGCTGGGTTGCCGATCGCTTTAGCCGCAAGTTTGCAAACATCGCCGGCGATTTGCTGTGCTTTGCTGGCTTGCTGCTTTACGCGAGAGCTCAGACGATGCTCGACTGTGTGCTTTGTGAGACTTTCTTTGGTGTCGGTATGGCATTCTCTCAGGGCGTCGATTCGAGCTTGCTTCAGCACTTTGCAGACAAAGAGGATGCGTCGCACGACCACAAACTGTTCAAGGATAGCTTTGGCCTGATGTCTTCGCTTTGTCAGCTCGCCTGTTTTGCGTACTACCTGATTGGCTTCGCAATTGGTGATATGGATGTGCGTCAGATTATTACAATCTCGAGTGTCACGTTCATAATGGCAGCTATCGCAGCCTTATTCATTAAGGATGATAGCGAGAAGCTCGAGAAGTCTGAGAGGTCTCCCTTTGCCGACATGAAGAAAATCGCGGCATCGAGCATCAAGAATCCGGCAATTAATATCCGTATTGCGGCTTTTATGATCTCTAGAGAGATGACGCACGGCATTACGTGGGTGTTTACGCCTTTACTGCAGCTCGTTGGTATTGATGGCAAATGGATCGTGCTCGGTTGGGCGGCAAACTCACTGATGTCTTACCTTGGTACAAAGATTGCTAGAAGGTATAGTGTAAGGCTGCCGGAATGGATATGCTTTGCTGCGCCGATTGCAGTCGTAACTATGGCATCGTGCGTGATGTTCTTTGGCTTATCGGCTCTGACGCTCGGTCTCTATGCTTTCTTCGGAATGGCGCAGGGCTGGACAAGGACTACGATGATGCCTAATCTTAAGACGCATGTCAAAAAGACTCAGCGGGTTACAGTTGAATCGTTTGCGAAGGTTTGCTCGCAGCTCTACTACATTATCTCTGTTTGGGTAATTGGCAAGGCTGCAGACACTGACCTTAGATACGCTATCTTGGCGACGATTCTACTCTTTGTACCGTTCGCTATTCCGACGGCGCTTCGCCTGAAAAATCAGGAAGAAGCGGAAAAGAACGAATCAGAGCAGATTGCTTCTAATAGCGTTGCGATGACCTAACATGAATACTCCCCTGTGGAAACAGGGGAGTATTTTTTGGTATAAAAATAGGCCTTGCGGCCATTTCTTGCATAAATTTGGCTCCTCGGGCCAGACGGCGCCCTCTCTAAACGAGTGGGCTTTTGCGCGGGCGTCGCCTCGGAAATGAGAATGTAAATATTCTATTTCGCTCGGCTCCTGGCGCAAGCGAACTACGCTCTTCGTCTGGCCGAGAAGAAGTTTATATAAAAATATAGACCTTACGGTCTATCTTTTTCTCTTCAAATGGCTCCTCGGGCCAGACTCGAACTGGCAACCTCGAAGTTAACAGCTTCTTGCTCCACCATTG
>JAZNRZ010000039.1:0-16091 GCA_045590975.1 Candidatus Nanosyncoccaceae bacterium
AGCAACAGTAGCAATATATGCCATACCCTTTGGCGTACGAGCTTCGAGAAGCTCCTCAACGCGTGGAAGACCGCGGGAGATAGCACCGGAACCAGCAACACCGCTAGAGTGCTTGGTATCGAGCGTTAGCTGTGTACCAGGTTCACCGACGGACTGAGCAGCGATAACACCAACTGGTTCGTGGTAAGCTACAGGTTCGCGGGTTGCCATATCGATACCATAGGCATCGCGTGGAACACCTTCGTTACAGGTAGTCGTAAGAACGCTCTTAATCTTGACGCTTTCGATTTCGTCATCTTCAGCCATCTGCTTTGCGACATCAAGGCTGATAAGTTCGCCTTCCTGAATACCATACTTAGGAACATTCTCGGCAGCATAGCGACCAAAGATACGTGCAGCAAAGTCGATACCAGTATATTCGCTTTCCCATTTGTGAATTGCGAAGCCTGGATCTTCTGCTTCTTCTTCGACAGTAAAGACGTCCTGAGACACATCGACGAGACGGCGGGTTAGATAACCAGAGTCTGCAGTACGTAGAGCGGTAGAGACCTGACCCTGACGTGCACCACGAGTTGCAATGAAGGATTCGAGCGTGTTCAAGCCCTTCTTGTAGCTAGACTTAACTGGAAGCTCAATCTCACGGTTGAAGACGTCGACCATGATACCGATCGTAGCGGAAGCAAGCTTAATGTTACCTGCAGAACCACGAGCACCAGAGTTGGTCATGATCGTAATGTTAGTATCGTGAGAATCAAGATCGTCTTTTACGAGCTTGGAGACTTCGTCATCTGTCTTTCTCCAGGAAGCGACAGTCAAGCGATAGCGCTCATCCTCGGTAATAAGACCTTCATCAAACTGCTGAGAAATCTGAGCAGCGCGGCCTTCACCTTCGGCAATCTTCTCTTCTACGCCATCGAAGTCTGGATAGTCGTCCTTAGAGACGGAAATACCAGCGATGGTTTCATACTTGAAGGATAGATCCTTGATAGCATCGGCTGCTTCGACAGCAACATCTGCACCGAACTGGTCCATGATGTTTGCCATAACCTGAGACAAATGCTTCTTGTTCTGAACACCGTTATCGTATGGGTATTCTTTTGGAAGAATCTCGTTGAAGAAGACGCGACCAAGAGTTGTATCACGCTTTTCGCCCTTCGTATGAACACGGATTGGGCTCTGAAGCTGGATAATACCCATATCGTAAGCAAGTTCTGCTTCGTATACGCTTGTAAAGGCGCGGATTTCACCCTGTGCGGATGGTTTTTCGTAAGTTAGGTAGTAGCTACCAAGAACGACGTCCTGTGTAATGGATAGAACTGGAGCGCCATCGGCAGGCTTCAAGAGGTTGCGACCAGCTGCCATCAATTCCTTAGCTTCGCGCTGCGCAGAGCTGGAAAGTGGTAGATGGACAGCCATCTGGTCACCATCGTAGTCAGCGTTGAAACCGTTAGCTACGAGTGGGTGAAGCTGGATTGCTTTACCATCGACAAGTTTTGGCTGGAAAGCCTGAACAGATAGACGGTGTAGAGATGGAGCGCGGTTAAGAAGAACGTATTTGCCTTCAATAACCTCATCAAGAGCATCCCAAACAACTGTTTCGCCAGCGTCAATTAGGCGTGTAGCGGAGCGGATGTTTGTAGCATGTTCGTGCTTGATAAGCCAGCTAATTACGAATGGCTTAAAGAGTTCGAGTGCCATCTGTTTTGGAAGACCACACTGATGGATACGTAGTTCTGGACCTACAACGATTACGGAGCGGCCAGAGTAGTCAACACGCTTACCAAGAAGGTTCTGACGGAAGCGACCCTGCTTACCCTTTAGAAGATCGGAAAGACTCTTGAGCTTGCGGCGACCATTCTGAGAGTTAGCGGTACGACCACCACGAGAAGCATTGTTATCGATCAATGCATCGACAGCTTCCTGAAGCATGCGCTTTTCGTTGCGGCAGATAACTTCTGGAGCGTTAAGGTCGATAAGTTTCTTCAAGCGGTTGTTACGGTTGATAACACGGCGATAAAGATCGTTCAAATCTGATGTAGCAAAGCGGCCACCAGCTAGAGAAATCATTGGGCGTAGATCTGGTGGAATGACAGGAATGACATTCATTACTAGATCGGTTGGCTTGATGCCAGCAGATAGCATACCTTCAAGAACCTTTAGGCGCTTCATGATGCGCTTCTGCTTTGTACCCTTAGATTCGTCAGCTTCCTGATGTAGCTGGTCGACAAGAGCTGGAAGATCGACTTCCTTCAAAAGCTTTTCGATTGCGCTTGCACCCATCTCGACAGTAATGAGATCGATGTATTCATCATCAAGATCACGGTAATCTGCTTCATTGATGATTGCGCCCTTCTTAAAGCTTGTAAGGATTGATTTCTTGCTCTGATAATCTGCTTCAAGATCATCAAGTTCCTTAGCCTGATCAGCTGCTAGCTTCTCAAGGTTTGCACCCTCGACCTTAGATTCCTTTGCATAGCGAGCGTTAATAGCCTGCTTAGCAACGTCGGTCTGAGCTTCGAGATCCTCAAGGCGCTTCTGAATTTCTTCGTCATCAGCCTCGATGATTAGGTAAGCTGCAAAGTAAACAACTTTTTCAATACTCTTAACGGTTAGGTCAAGAAGTAGGCTAAGTGCGCTTGGAGTACCATGCATAAACCAAATGTGTGCAACTGGTGCAGCAAGTGCGATGTGACCCATGCGCTCGCGGCGAGTAATACTCTTTGTGACAAGATTACCTTCCTTATCTACGGCTGCTTCGCGAGAGCGGACACCTTTTAGCTTTGGATCGTTTGGATTGATATCTTTTACTGGTCCAAAGATGCGTTCGCAGAACAAACCATCACGTTCTGGTTTCTGCGTACGATAGTTAATAGTTTCTGGTTTCGTAACTTCGCCGTAGCTCCAGTTCAGGATATCTTCCTGGCTAGCCACCGACAGGCGAATCGAATCGAAATCGTTTGCGCTGATAAAATTATCTGCCCAAGCCATTATAGGTCCTCCCCTTCTTCATAATCATCATTTGTTTCAGACATTTCCTCCGGCTCATCTTCGATGAAGTCGCCATTTTCGTCTGTTTCACCAACACTAATACCCATTTCTGCAGCTTCGTCTGCTTCTTCAGCAGCTAGCTCTTCGTGACGAGCATAGATTGCAGCATCGTCGTTTTCGCTCTGAACACGGCGTGTAGTCTTTTCGATTACGCGATCTGCGTCTTTTGCGTCACCATTATCAAGAAGATCAACCTTGAGACCAAGACCCTGAAGTTCCTTAACCAAGACGTTAAAGCCTTCTGGAAGCTTTGGACCTTCGATTTCTTCGTCCTTAATAATAGATTCATAAGCCTTTGCACGGCCAAAGACGTCATCAGACTTGATTGTAAGCATTTCCTGAAGTGTAGATGCAGCACCATAAGCTTCGAGTGTCCACACCTCCATCTCGCCAAAGCGCTGACCACCGTTCTGAGCCTTACCACCAAGTGGCTGCTGGGTAACCATTGTGTATGGACCAGTAGAGCGAGCGTGAATCTTGTCTGCTACCATGTGGTGTAGCTTAAGCATATACATAACACCAACAGTAATGCGTTCCTCGAATGGTTCACCAGTCTGGCCATCGTAAAGCTTGACGCGACCATCGCGTTCAATACCAGCCTTGTTGAGCTGTTCAGAGATGGTTTCATCTGTTACGGAGTTGAAGGATGGAGTTGTAACGTTGTAACCGAGTGCGCGAGCTGCCATACCAAGGTGAGTTTCATAAAGCTGACCGAGGTTCATACGGCTTGGTACGCCCATTGGGTTAAGAACTACATCAACTGGAGTACCGTCTTCCATAAATGGCATATCTTCTACAGGAAGAATGCGAGCGACAACACCCTTGTTACCGTAGCGACCAGCGATCTTATCGCCAACGCTAATCTTGCGCATTTCAGCAACATAGATCTTGATCTGCATCAAAACGCCAGATTTGAGCTCATCACCGTTTTCGCGAGTGAAGATCTTAACACCGACAACTTTACCAGTATCAGAACCATTCATGCGAACGGAAGTATCACGGACATCCTTAGCCTTTTCGCCGAAGATTGCGCGAAGGAGGCGTTCCTCAGAGCTGAGTTCCTGTTCGCCCTTTGGCGTAATCTTACCAACGAGAACATCACCGTTGCGAACTTCGGAACCGATCATTACGATACCGTCTTCACCAAGGTGGCGAAGAGTTGCTTCAGAGACGTTAGGAATATCACGAGTAACCTGTTCTGGGCCAAGCTTAGTTTCGCGGACCTCTACATCGTAGTCGCGAATATTGATGCTTGTAAGAGTATCGTCTTCGACTAGGCGGCGAGAGATGACGATAGCGTCATCCATGTTGAAACCATGCCATGGCATGAAGGCAACAAGCATATTCTTACCAAGTGCGAGCTCACCATGATCAATAGAAGCACCCTCGATAAGAACATCACCCTTCTTAACTTTCTGGCCACGTTCAACAACACAGTGCTCGTCATAACAACGGTCATCGTTTGTCTTTTCGAAGTGAGTTAGTGGGTAGCTCTTGGTTTCTTTACCATATTTAACTTCGACAACGGTAGAATCTGCCTTTGTGACAGTACCGTCAGCTTCAGCAAAGACAACCTGAGATAGATTCTTTACGACCTCAGCGTCGATACCGGTAGATACGCGAGCAGCTTCAGTCTTGATTAGTGGAACTGCCTGTTTCTGCATAGCGCAGGCCATGAGAGAGCGGTCAACACGAGACTTTTCTACGAATGGAATCATAGAAGCGGCAACACCAAGAATTTCCTTGTGTGCGGCATCCATGTGAGTAACTTCTGAGGCTTCAACCTGAGTTGGCTGTAGAGCTTTACGAGCAGATACGTACTGATCGACGAAACGGCCATCTTTGTCTAGCTTTGCGCTAGTGTCAGCAATAACCATCTTTTCTTCTTCAGCAGCATCAACGTAGACTACTTCGTCAGTAACCTTACCGTTCTTAACGACACGATATGGAGCTTCGAGGAAGCCATATTCGTTAATCTTTGCATAAGTTGCAATGTTAAGCACGAGACCGACGTTCTGGCCTTCTGGAGTCTCAACGGTACAAATACGACCATAGTGAGTTGGGTGCGTATCGCGTACTTCAAGACCAGCGCGTTCACGGGTAAGACCGCCAGGCCCCATGCTGGATAGACGGCGCTTGTGAGAAAGCTCTGCGAATGGGTTGGTATCATTCATAAGCTGGCTTAGCTGTGAGCTGGAGAAGAATTCCTTAACTGCGGCAACGACTGGGCGAGAGTTAACAAGTTGCGAAGGAGTAACTGTCGATGGATCGCTCATGGACATACGGTCCAAGATGTTGCGCTGCAAGCGAAGCATACCTAGGCGGAACTGGCGCTGAACAAGCTCACCAACGAGTTTTACGCGGCGGTTTGCTAGGGAGTCGATATCGTCTTCTGGATCCTGAGTATTATTGAGGCGAATAATTTCGCTAATAATAGCAATAAGGTCGTTCATCTGAAGAGTACGGAACTCTGGTTCGTTTGGAGTATCAAAACCTAGGCGCTGGTTGATTTTGTAACGGCCAACACGGCTGTAATCATAGCGCTTGTAATCCCAGAAAGTCTTCTTGATAAGCTCGCGTGCGTTCTCAACAGTGGCAAGATCGCCTGGGCGAAGACGCTTGAAGATCTCAAGAAGAGCTGAGCTCTGGCTGTCGGATGGATCTTTTTCTAGTGTGTTCTCGATGTAATGGACTTCGCCATTATCAATTTCTTTGAAATCCTTAACGATTTCACTCTTTTTGCGGCCTAGAGCACGAAGAAGAGTTGTTACTGGGACCTTCTTGCGGCGGTCAATCTTGACATAGATTACACCCTTGGTATCGGTCTCAAATTCTAGCCATGCACCACGGCCAGGAATGATTTTGGCACCATAATATTTCTTTAGGCCAACTTTATCTGCCTGAAAGAAAACACCAGCAGAACGAATTAGCTGAGAAACGATGACGCGTTCGGTACCTTTAATAACAAAGCTAGCGCGGTCGGTCATCCATGGATAGTCACCAAAATAGATGTCCTGCTCTTTTACTTCGCCAGTAACTTTGTTCTGGAGCTCAACATTAACATGTAGAGCAGCTTCGTAGGTAGTAAGATTATCTTTTGCTTCGCGATCAGTTTCTACTGGATCCTTGAAGTAATAATCTTTGAAGCTAAGGCTAAACTTGGTTCCGGTGTAGTCTTCGATAGGATTCAATTCCTCAAAAACTTCCCGAAGCCCGTAGTCTACGAACTCTTTCCAGGATTTTGTTTGATGTTCGATTAGGTTTGGTATTGGAAGAACTTGGTCGCCTTCGGTGAAACTCACGCGGCCACCACTCTTTGCAGTTTTTACTTCTGCCACATTCCCTCGCATTTATTTAGTGTTTGATATCTTTCTTGGCGCGAAGATTACCGCCCCGAGCCCTGCACTAATCTTGCCAGGACTTGCATAAAAATAACTCGGAGCACACTACTTCTTGGTAAGATTTTACAGTATTTTTTCACATACTTCAAGTAGATTTTGGGCCGGTCTTTGACTTGAAAGTTCGCGAATTAAGCATTAGAATTTAATTAGTTAATTGATGGGAGAGATATGGGTTTTGCTGTCTTTATAGCAAGTATCATGGTGGTGCTGATTACCATATATTTAAATCAGCGAAGCAATAATGGACAATCGGGTATTTTTGCAGAATTATTCGATCGAGCCAAGAATTCTTTGACTCTTAGGAGAAATAATAATAGCGCCCAGGCGCAACTTTCTCCAGAAGAGGCTCAATTGAAGTCAAAATATAGGTCCTTGAATATATTTCTATATATAGGCTCATTCATTTTTATTTCTGCCGTTACAGCCTATCTTTCCAGCATCGACACAATGCTTGTTCCGCCAACCGTTATTACTATTACATTATTAACGGCACTAGCAAGCATCTTAATGTATAAATATGTCAATTTCTTAAAGCCGGCAGCAATAGCATTCAATATCTCTGCTCTTATAATGTTCTTGTTCTGGTGGCCATCTCTCGACGCCTATGATATTTCCGTCGCAAGTTCCAGTCTCATAACTTTTGCAAGCATCACTTTTGTTTCATTGATTTCCGCTATTATATTCAATGATTCAAAGTATTGGCACTGCGTTTTTGCGTTCTTTGGCTTCCTAATTACATCAATCATCGCCTTCTTCGAAGATTTGGATAACGGACTCAGAATCGAGCCTGCACTGCTTATCCTTACCGTCATCTTCTCACTGCTTTCGACCATATTAATATATCTCTGGAAGAGCAAAGCTCTCTTTGTTCCGCAATCGATGCGCCGCAGTGTAATGAACTTCGCTTTCATCTACCAGATTGTTCCTTTGGTTATGATTCCTAGCTTCCTAGCGGCTTCACATTTTACTGCTACTACTGCTATCTGCTTCCTATTCTTTAACTATGTCTTCTCGAAGTTTATCGGAAAAGAAAAAGTATCAATACCAGTACTTCGCGCACTCGCTCAGGTCGCTGCAATTGTTATATCGATAGATATTTGCGCAACGTGCGAACCATACCGCGATCAAACAAACGTAATTTCCGTCGTCGTTCTTGCCTCGTCGCTTATCCAGTGTATCATCTCCGGAATAATGTTGGTCGCAAACAAAGACGAGCATAACCGCACACTGGAACGCTCGATCATTTGTCTTTCCACAGTAGCTAGCTCATTTGTTGCTTACAAATATTTCGACAACGTAATGAAGTGGGTTGGCTCATATAACAGCTTCGACCTAACTTTGGGTGGAATAGCACTAACTCTATGTAGTCTCGTCGGTATTGCAATGTTCTTCTTGGATAAGTCAAGTTTATGGCTTAGCCCTACCGTGTTGTTTATCGTATCGTTCTTTAATCTTCGCAGCAGCGATGTTGGACTTGCGCCTATTTTCATTATCGCCTTCTCGGTCCTTTGCTTCCTTGCGCCATTCATTTACTTTACAAATCACAAGAAAGACAAGCAGGAAGCCCTATTTGGTGTAGTCGGTTTACTTCTAGCTCTCTGTTTATCCAATTTCATGATTCAGGCAAGTGTCGATCAACAAAATGCATTTTTCCTTATCCCTACAGGAATGAGCTTGGCTTCGTTAATGATTTTGGCATGCATCACTAATGAGCTAACCGTTATTAAGCTGATGTTCTACCAGCTAGCAATCATGCTTCTTCATACCGCAGCAACGTTCGAGAAAAGCACTTCGGTTATGCTTTCATTCCTTGCCACAGAAGCAATTCCAATCGCAATGCTCGCACACGGTTCGCTAAATACCATATCAAAGAAAGAGACAACGCCAAATGCTTTATTAATTACGGCATATGTATTGTTTGAGCTCATCTATTTCCCAAACATGGTCGACACAAGCTATCAGAATGGCGGACTAGCCGTAGTGGCGCTTGTAGGCGTTTTGGTAAACTTAGGCGTGTTGATTGTAGGGATGATCCGCAAATGGAAAGTTTTGCAAGGTTTCGCAATCGCTACTATCTTACTACAGCTACTATCTATTACTGGCAGCAACACCGCGCTTTGGTTCATTATTCTTGGTCTTGTTATTATTGTAGCGGTAATTATTGGCTTCTATAGACTTGCAAACAAAGACAATAGCCAGACGCCACCCCAACCACAAGATCCAAACCAGAATCAACCACAGGCTTAAAACAAAATACTCCTCGAATTACGGGGAGTATTTTTTGTTTCGAAAAAATCAAGACCCTAAAAACCACCCATTGGGTAGGTGGGTGGTTTTTAAGCATATAAGCTCTCAACTTTATGTATATGTAAAGCTGACCTCGCAGTTAGCTTAATGCTCGTTGTTGTTAAGCATTAACAGTATTATATATCAAGATCGTCCAAGTCTGCAAGTTCTTGACGCGTCTTTTTTGCAAGTTCGCTGGTTTCCTCTGTAGTTTCTTCATCGCTTGCAAAACTGTCATCAGCAGCGGTATCGTCTGCCTTTTCTTTACCTTCGAAACCATCGTTGTTTATAATCTTTAGATTGTAACGAGCATCGTTCTTTGTGCCAAGAGCACGAAGCAATGTACGGATGCTTTGTGCGGTTGCACCACGGCGACCAATAATGCGGCCTACATCTTCAGGATCAACTTCCAAGCTTAGCAATACACCTTTTTCGTCGATTGTGCGGTCGATCTTAACTTTGTCTGGATTGTTGACGAGGGTCTTTACGATATACTCGACAAATTGCTGGTCTATAGTAGCCATAGGTTCTCCATTAAATTTTAGTTTTTATAAGGATATTATATATGGTTTTGCTTAAAAATGTGAGTCTACTCTTTATTTCTTGCGATAGTACACCTATAAATATTGCAGCCGCAACAACAAAGATTGGCCACATAAAGATTAGTGGAAACATAAAAGCAAATTTAATAAAAAATATGCTCCGTTTTATGGAGCATATTCTTTGAACTTATTAAGCCTCAGCTGGAGCTTATTCAGCTTCTTCTTTTGGCTGGTTCTTGCGTAGCTTGTCTGCGTGCTTTGCAGTAGCATGCTTTTCACCAGCTTTCTTGTACCATTTTGGCATCTTGATACCTTCGGCTTCAAGGATGCGAGCAACACGAGTGCTTGGCTGGGCGCCGTTGTTCAAATATTTCTGAGCGGCTTCCTTGTCCAAAGTGGTTGCTTTTGTATGTGGGTTGTAGCTGCCGACCTGAGCAACAATACGACCCGAAAGAGGGTGGCGTTGCGCTTCTTGGACGACTATTCGATAAAGCGGCAAAGCTTTACGACCATTACGCTGTAAGCGAATCGCGAGCATTAATCTCTCCTAATAATTAATAATATTTTTATATTATATCAAATTTTGTCCGAATTTTCAAGAGATGCCTATCGGTTCGAACTCTATTTGTTTTTCTATATACTCATTAGCTTTCCAAATTGGCAAGTTTAAACAGATTAGACCATTCCGCTCTAGCGTATAAACTTTCCAAAACGGCAAGTTAAAGCCTATATTCCAGGTACCGTACTTAGCCAAAAATAAAGAGAGCCATGAAACTACATGAACTCTCTTTATTTTATTATTTTGCCCATTTATATGGTTTTCGTTCTGGAATAATTGGCTGAGCAGCGCTTGGATGAGTTTTGCGGTATTTCCTAATAGTTTCGGCAGCCGCATTCACCTGGGCTTCCTGTTTGCTATGGCCTACGCCAGTAGCTTTTAGATGCTCGCCGATATATACACCAAGCGTGAAGAGCTTATCGTGATCTGGCCCTTCTTCCTTCATGACACGATAGATTGGAGTAACCCCATCAATCTTCTGCGCAAGTTCCTGAAGATGAGACTTTGGATCACGCCAGCTTTCTTCGTTCAAAATCTTATCGATAGCTGGAACGAGACTGTTTTTATAGATAAACTTCTCCGCCTCTTCGTAACCTTTATCTTCGTAGATTGCGCCGATAATAGCTTCATAGCAGTCTGCTAAGATAACGTGACGAGCGCGTTCGGAGCCATTCTTTTCACCCTTACTGAGGCGGACTAGCGGATTATATCCAAGTCTTTCGCCTGCAGCAGCGTTAGCTTCGGTATTAACAAGTGCGGCACGCCAGCTAGTCATAATACCTTCTGGCTGGTCAAACGAGTGAAATAGAAAGTCCGACACAACGAGCTCTAGGACAGCATCGCCCAAGAATTCTAGGCGCTCGTTGTGAATGACGGTTGTCTTCTTATGTTCGTTTACGTAGGAACGGTGTGTAAGTGCGGTAACTAATAGGTCGATATTTGAAAATTGGATTCCCAGTTTTTCCTTAGCGAAACTTTTGTATTCATCTAAGCTACTTTTGTCCATCAAATTCTCCGTTACGAATTTTGCGTTTTGCAATAAGCATCAGCTTTTCAATATCCGCATATTCAATCGCATCAAGCGCTTCACTAAAGCTAAACCAACGGATACCATTCATCCATTTTTCCTTGGTTGGCCTTTCATTCTTGTCCATGGACTCAACGAGATATACCTGAGTTGTCATAAGAACAAGTTTTTCGGCGCGGCGATATTTGAAATGAATCTTACCAAGCCAGCACAATACTTCGACATCCTTTAGGCCAGATTCTTCACCGATTTCGCGGACTGCAGTAACTTTCGCAGTTTCTCCTGGTTCAATATGACCCTTTGGGATCGTCCAACGGTTTTTACTATCTTGGATTAAAAGAATTTCTATATCTTTACCATCAGCGGTTGGACGAAAAACAATGCCGCCAGCGGTTGGTTCGCGTACGATTTCACGAATTTCTGGTTTTTTACGAAAAACTACTTGGCGTAGTTTTGAAAAGCTAGGTTCTTTGTATCTTTTTGTTGGCAAAGCCTCCGGAACTTTATATCCGTTGCGCTTTGCTGGAACGTTTCTTTGAGCCGAACTTCTGCCGGCCCTAGAGCCGTTTTTAGCTTTAGGCTTCGCCTGATTCTTTCTTGGAATCTGCTGATTCAGACGACGCTTCAGCTGCTTCTTTTGGTTCTGCATTCGGTTTTTCCTCTCCCCCCATGTTACGATATGCCGTACCCAATACGCCATTGATAAACTTCGAAGAGTTATCTGATCCGAATGCCTTTGCGAGTTCTACTGCTTCATTAATAGCAACTTTTGGTGGAACTTGCTTTGCACGGCGCGTAAGCTCAAAAAGGCCAATCCTAAGCACATTACGGTCTACAGACGAAATGCTAGCGATTGGCCATTCAGGCGCCATAGGCTGGAGCTCTTTATCAAGAGCTTCGGACTCACTTAAAACACCCCTAGCGAGGTCATGAACGAATTCGACGTCGCCGAGGGCTTTGGCGTAGGGTTCGATATTCTTTGCGACAATACTATCCATATCGACGTTTTTATCGCCGGCTTTAGTTCGGAATTCCCACTCATATAAACTCTGCAACACGATAATGCGGCCGAGATGTCGATTACTTGCCACTTTAGATTACCTCCCTTTTTATTTTGTCTTTTTAGCTTCTTTTTTGCATGCGCATGGCTTAGAGCCACAAGCTTTGCAGGCTTTTAGTTTTAGATTTGGTGTAGATTTTGCGGTCTCAAAAGCTTTAACTGGAGAGTGCTTATTGACACTACGAGCAAGCTTCAAACGCAAATGACTACGGCGTAGACCAGTCTTTCTTGGGCTACTTTGCTTTTTTGGTTCAGGCATGTAAAAATGCTCCTTTTTCCTTAATAATAGATTACTTGGTATATATTTTACTATAATTAGATGTTTTTATCAAGGGAGAGCTTTATAATATTTTTGCTTTTTGCGCAGGTTCTGCATATGCTTACTTAGTGTATAATAATAAGCATGAGAATAAAAAAGACGAAGTTTCGCATCAAGTTGGGAATCTGCTGTGTTATTGCCCTCGTCTGCGCTGGCGGCGTGCTTTATTCTGGATACAAAATTATTACTTGGCTAATTGATTCCATGAACACAAAGGTAGTAGCCCAAGAAGCTACCGAAGCAGCCAATGTCACCGAGATCGAAGACGACGAAAACACCGAGATTATAGAGTCAGACGACGCACCGGAATCGCCTTATTGGAAGTTCTTAAACATGAGCCTTCTCGATGTGGATTTGAACGAGCTACGCAAGACTAACCCGGATGTTGTTGGTTGGATCAAAGTTGGCGGTACAAATATTAATTATCCGTTCATGCAGACTAGCGATAACGAATATTATCTAACTCATTCGCTAGACAAAAGTTATAACAGCGCCGGTTGGGTATTCGCAGATTATAGATTAAGACTAGATAATACCGACAGAAATACTATTATCTATGCACATGGTCGCTATGACGGCACAATGTTTGGAACACTTCGCACCGCAGAGACGAATGGCTGGCTAAACAATTCAGATAACTACATCGTTCGCACCGTTACAGACAAAGAGACCTCTATGTGGCAGGTCTTTAGTACTTACCATCTACCAACCACTTCGGACTACATCCGCACTTCGTTTGCAAACGATACAGATTTCCAGAACTTTGTAAACATGCTTAAGGCTCGTAGCTCGCACGATTTCCAAACTACCGTCAGCAGCAGCGATCATATTCTTACGCTTTCTACTTGCTATAGCGATACGGAGCGCATGGTTTTACATGCCAAGCTTATCAAGCGCGCGCCACGATAATAAAATCGTTTTCAACAAAAAGCCACCGGTTAATTCGGTGGCTTTTCTGTTACTGTTTTACAACAATATTTACAAGATGGGTTCGTGGGATTACGATCGTCTTGATTTCTGGATGATCGCTTAGGATCTGCTTGATCTTTTCGTCGGATTTTGCAGCAGCTTCTAGCTTTTCTTTATCTTCAGCATCTTCTGCTGGGACATTTACGCGAGCGCGAAGCTTACCGTTAACCTGAACCACAACTTCGACTTCTTCGGCAACAAGTGCGGATTCGTCATAGCTTGGCCACAAATCGTCTTTAGCGCCTAGCTTTTCAAGCATTTCGCAAGCAAGGTGCGGAGCAAATGGCTTGAGCATACGAGCAAGTACGTCGACGTCTTCCTTCTTTGCGCCTTCCTTGTACAATTCGTTTACGAATTCCATCATAGCAGCGACAGCCGTGTTGTAGCCATTGCTATACATGTAATCCGTAACTTTCTTGATGGTGCGGTTGCGGATAACCTTATTCTTGTCTTCTTTGTTGTATTTAGCTTCAAAGGCAAGGCCCCAGCAGCGATTCAAGAAGCGATAAACGCCACCAATTGCGCTAGTATTCCAGTTTGCCTTCTGGTCGTATGGGCCAATGAAGAGTTCGTAAGTACGTAGAGTGTCTGCACCGTAACCCTGATTAATGACATCAAGTGGGTCGATAACATTACCCTTGGACTTACTCATCTTCTTGCCATCAGGGGCGTTGATATAGCCGTTGTATAACAACTTCTTGACTGGCTCACGGAAGCTTAGATAGCCTTCGTCGGCAAAGAACTTGCACCAGAAGCGAACATAAAGCAAGTGAGCAACTGCGTGGTCTGCACCAACATAAACATCAGTTGGAGCCCAGTAGTTAACCTTGTCCTTACCCCAAGCTTCTTTATCATTATGAGGATCTGTGTAGCGCCAGAGATACCAGCTAGAACATGCGTAACCATCAAGCGTATCAGTTTCACGAGTCATTTCCTCGCCGTCAATCGTAACCTTCAAGAAATCTTCACACTTTGCCAATGCGCTGCGACCGGATTTGTCCGGCTTGTAGTCGTCAACCTTTGGAAGCATGACAGGAAGCTGATCTTCTGGAATTGCATGAGGATTACCATTCTTGTCATAAGCGATAGGAATTGGGCAGCCCCAGTAGCGCTGACGAGAAATGAGCCAGTCGCGCATACGATAAGTAACCTTCTTCTGGCCAATCTTTTCCTTTTCGAGCCATTCGACAATCTTTTCGCGAGCCTCGGCACTATTCATGCCATTGAAGGATTCGGAGTTTACGAGCGTACCTTCGTCATGGTAGCACTTAGAGTCATCGTCGGAATCTTCTGGTTTTTCAATAACTTTTACGATTGGAAGATCAAACTTCTCTGCAAAAGCAAAGTCGCGTTCGTCATGAGCAGGAACGGCCATGATTGCGCCTGTGCCGTAACCCATAAGGACATAATCCGAAATCCAAATTGGGATTTCTTTCTTTGTCAAAGGATTGATTGCATAAGCCCCAGTAAAGACACCTGTCTTTTCCTTGTTTTCCTGGCGTTCGATTTCGCTCTTCTTGATAGCGTCATCGCAGTACTGCTTAACTTTCTTGCGTACATCCTCTGTCATAATCTTTGGAATCATTGGATGTTCTGGAGCAAGAACCATGAAGGTTGCGCCATAAAGAGTATCTGGGCGAGTCGTAAAGACCGTGATTTCTTCTTTGCTATCTTTGATTTTGAACTTGACTTCAGCGCCTTCGCTGCGACCAATCCAGTTCTTCTGCATGGTCTTGATTTTATCCGGCCAGTCAAGAGAATCGATTTCGTCAAGAAGCTCATCTGCATAGGCAGTAATCTTGAAGAACCACTGCTTCATCTTCTTCTTTTCAACTTCGCAGCCACAGCGCCAGCAATGGCCGTTCTCGACCTGTTCGTTAGCAAGAACAGTCTGATCTACTGGACACCACCACTGATAGCTCTCTGCCTGATAAGCAAGGCCTTTCTTGAAGAGTTGCAAGAAGCACCACTGAGTCCATTTATAATAATTAGGATCAGAAGTATTAATTTCGCGAGACCAGTCAATAGCATAACCTAGGCGCTTTGCCTGTTTGCGGAAGTTTTCGATGTTTACAAGAGTGACATCCTGAGGAGCGGTACCAGTTTTGATTGCGTAATTCTCTGCTGGGAGACCGAAAGTATCATAGCCGAATGGACGAAGGACATTAAAATCATTTTGAGCATAGAAGCGTGCTACGCAGTCTACGATTGAAAAATTACGTACGTGACCAACATGAAGGCCAGCACCTGATGGATACGGAAACATTTCCGCGACAAACTTTTTTGGACGATTATCGTCGTCCTTGGCAGCGAATGGCTTTTCTTTTTCCCAAATCGCCTGCCACTTTTCTTCGATTTTTAACGGCTCATAATGACTCATAATGTTATATATTTTACCCTATAATCTTAGGGGTGTAAAATGCTAAAGTTAATACAATATAAGCATAATAGTGTATAATAAAGTAATGGCAAATAATAAAACTGCGAGTAAAAAATCTGCCACAAAGAAAGATTTTGGTGCTTCGGCCAAAAGTCTTTTGAATAAACTTCCAAAGAAGAGCGAGAAAAGCTCCTCCAAGAAGAAGAAAAGTGGCAACATTTCACTATATTCAAACCTAGCCTACAAGCGTCGCGTCAAACAGGACCAGAAGGCCCGCAAGCGCGCCGAAGATGAGGCTAAGCTACCAAAAAATCCAATTTTGCGTTTCTTCGCAAAGCTACGTCCAGATCGTTTCTTCAAGGCGTGGTTCTCTAAGAAGGGTCAGCTTCGTATTTTGAAGGTCTTTTTGGCGCTTGTGCTTATTATGATTATTGGTATCGGCGGCCTATTCCTTTATTACAAGAAAGATCTTAAAGAAATTAATCCAGAAGAACTTGCTA
>JAZNRZ010000040.1:0-18063 GCA_045590975.1 Candidatus Nanosyncoccaceae bacterium
ATGGGGCGTTAGCTCAGCTGCCTGTTCGAGGCGCTAGCGCCGAGTAAATAGATATTAGCGCATTGCGCTCTAATCAGCTGAGTTAGTATTTAAAATTTGATATGGGGCGTTAGCTCAGCTGATTAGAGCGCCTGCTTTGCAAGCAGGAGGTCATGAGTTTGAATCTCATACGCTCCACCATACTAGGTAAATTAGAGTCTGATGACTCTTTTTTGTTGTTCTGACCACTGTAAAACCAACTGATTTTTGGGATTTGAACTTTTTTGTCGTCGTCCACGAAAATTCCATCGGGAAAGACCAAAAGTTTACATTTTTGCGCATATTCAGGAGTGAGCGTAAAGAAATGCGTACCGAGATGGTTGACGAAATGCATAGCAAAACCTACGAATTCTTCATATTTGCTATGGTCATTATCTGAGATTTTGGCAATTTCTGCCTTATATTCGTCGATTTCCTTATTTTTCTCTTCGATACGGCTCTGGAGGATTTGCTCGGTAGTCGCATTGAGATTCGTACTAGATGTCCATTTATCAATAAGCTTATTAAGCTCTTTTTCTGCGACTACGACTTTGCTTCGAAGGCTTTTGATTTCCGCTTCATCCCCCGCCTCTTCAATCTTCCAAATTCGTTTTAGGGTTTTTTCTACCACCGCCGAATGCTTCGCCGTAAACTCTAAAGAATCTAATAAGTCTTTAACTTTGCTCTCTAGCTCCTCTTTGGATACTGAAAACTTACACTTTTGATTTCTGCATTTATATCGTGAATATTGCTTGGAGCTCCTGCCGTTCGTCGTAGAATAGCCGACGAGCTTACCTCGATTGCTCTTGCCAACTCGTCCAGCCTTTTCTTCGCTCTCCGTACATTCTTTGTGTTGAGTCATAATATTTAGCAGAAAATCCGGATTTCCGTTTTTTCTCGGACCGTCGCAATGTTTTTTCTTGCTACTAACGAGCGATAATATATAATAGTGCTGTTCTTTAGTAATTAATGCTTCGTGTCGTCCGTGCTCGCATCTCGCCTTAACACACTTGCCATTCTTTTCAACGATTCCTGCGTAATAAGGGTCTGAAACGACCTTTTTCCACCTGTCGAACTGATAGCCTTTTTGTTTACCGCTTTTAACATACGGACAATTATTATATTCCTCCATAGATTTATGAAGAGAGATTACGCCGTCGCCTAATCTTGTCAAAATACTTTTGAGGTAAGGCTTCAATTCTGGAATAGGTACATGTACGCCAGCTTCAGTTCCTTTCATGTACCCAAACTTCGGCATAAATGGATAACGACCGTCTTTAATCGCCGCAGTTTGCCCATTCACAGCTTTAGTGAATCTCTCGGTATTACTGCTTTGAGCAATATAATACTTCAGCATTCGTTGTAAATCTATAATATTTTTCTCTTGTTCCGTTGCGTCGTCGTCATAATTTAATTCGGGGTTATTGGCATAATAAACCCTCACGCCCAACTGGTAAAACTCAACCTCATACCAGCTTGCCTCTTTTACGGAACGCATGAATCTGTCTGGCTCGTTCAAGAAAATGTATTTAATCTTCTTGTATTTCTTACAGATTTCAATCATTTCTCTGAGGTCTTTACGGGAAATATTCTTACCACTACGGCTAGATTGAACGCCAATCCACCAACCTCCACCTTTTCTGCCGACTTCAGTTTCTGTCGGAATATGAGCATTCATTTTTGAAGCCAACTTTTTTATATTCTCCTGTTGATGCTTCAAACTATCGCTATCTTCCTGCGCCCAGGAAGATACACGACAATTCGCCAAAGCCCAAATCTGTTGCTTGACAGGCATTTATTAGGACTCCTTTCCGACACTAGGGCAGACTAACTCAACGCCGAGTTTATTGAACCTATGCTGATAAAAACGAAATAAGGCAATATCGCGCAATAAATAACGAGCCTCTTGCTTGGTCAAACAAACATATGAGATATTGGAATTGCAATACTCGCAAATTGTGAGCAATTTATATAATTTAAAGGTCAGTTCTAAGCCAAAGATACTTTCTGATTGGGTGTAAGATGAGTTCAAATTCTTCATCTGGTTCTCCTTATTATATTTATATGAACTTTTACAGGGAAGTTCCAGTTTTACCCTTTTATGAATTGTATTGTTGATGCTTCCACACCTCATAAACGAAGCAAAAATAATCATAAAGGGCATCTTCGTTTGATGGTGTAGTCGTCATTTATAGGTCCTCAAAGTTAGGTTGTAGGGCCAAGTATTCGTCGCGAGAAGCTTTTTCTTTCGCTTCTTCTTCTTCGATTTCGAGTACTGCTTCGCTGATTTCTGCGATAAGACTATTCTGAGCTGGGCTATTGAGGAATTTTTGGATTTTGCGACTGCGCTCTTTTTTCAAAAGTTTTTCAGCTTCGTAATCTCTACGCTCCTTGCTTCTGACTTCACGCTTTTCGGACTCTTTAGCAATAATATCCTCTGAAGTCGTCATTGCCATTTTTTGGCGGCTCAGGACGTTTTCCGTATCTTCAAAATAACCGTCATGAGTAGAGGAAAAAGGCACGGATTCTGGATGAGGATAGTTTTTGTCAGTAAGGCAAATTAGTCGCTTATTATCTTCTTTCTTAAACAAAAGCTCAATATTTGATTCTCTTAGCATACCTTCTGCCCTACGAAGCCTTTTTCCGACCTGGCTTGGGTCTTTCGGCCAATGTTGATGGCCTTCTAGACTACTAATATCGTCTGGGGTGTATTCTACTGCGCCGTAAGTTGAGTTCATAAAATCTACGGCCGTTCCTTGCCAGCGAACAAGCGTGTTTGCTAGGAACTTAGCTAGTTTTGCTACTGGGTCAGCTTCGATACTCTCCTCAATTTGTCGACCTTTATTTTCAGATAAAATTTCTTTGAAGTCGCTAAAAGGACGGTTGGTAATAGTAGAAAAGATAGCATAGCCCCACCTGCCAAAATCTGCCATTCTTGGAAGGCCACTAGTCGGTGTGCTCGGAAAAACTTTCATTGCCTTTGACAATACGGTAAACATTGCGCCGAGAATCAAAGGTTTTTCTTCTTCAAATTTATTCCAGAGCTCCAGCTCCGTTAAGCGTTTTTCTTCTGGGATTCGCTCTACATTTAGGATTAATGCTCTGTCGAGCAAGTCAGCCTGCGTGATAAAATTATTAATACCGTTCAGCATTAGTGGGCGCTTAAAGTTATAAATTACTTCGTCGTCGTCGCTGTATAGTTTTCGCTTCGAGAACCCGTCGCCCGTAATTAGGCGACATAGCACATCTGAGTTGTCCTTCTCGAGAAATGATAAGTTGTCAAAAAACAAAAGCGAATGGCGATTTGCTAATCTAGCTAACTCTTTTTCTCCAGTGATTTTGCCAGCACTGACAAGCCTAGATGGGTCTGCAAGTTCCTTTAGCATTCTCATTGGTGTACTTTTGCCTGCGCCTTGAGAACCATTAATAACTAAAACTGGTTTCGGGATATCCGGGATAAGTGTTGCTACTGCGAAAGCTAAAAACATTAACCAGTCGCTCTCGTCCGTAATATTTGTAAATTTACGGAACAGCTGAATATCTCCACCTTGTTTAGGTTCGACTTGTGGTTTTTGATGGCCATATCGCCTGAACATGATTGGCGGTTCTTCAACTACTTCCCAACCGTTCTCATTAATGCGCACTGCCTTTTCACCTAAATCATACCAGATATCGTTGCCGATTCTGCGCAATCTCGGTTCTAAGTCAATCTCGCTATCTTTGCCACAGATGGCTAGACTTTCAAGCGCTCTCTTGATGTCTGTCGCCTGATTATTTTTTAAAATTGCATGATAGTTATTATATGCATGCGTATTTAGCCAGCTAGCGTACTCTCTTGAATTAATCCGGTACACTTCTGCCCCCTTTCCATCGACCGCCATATAGGCTTCTCCGAATTGGTCGTGGAATAATTTATTATGCGTCGCCACATCTCTGACAAAGTTGTCCGTGGGCAATCGAAGGATTTTGCGCTTTTCCATCCTTTTCCACCTCCTTGGGCACTCAAAAAGAATACCCACTTAAAGTTAGTATTATTTCGCAAAAGGCACTCAAAAAGTAGCGTGAGCTAACGCTCTGTTTTAGGGCTTCAAACCCTGCCGTACCAATTGCTGTGAATGTTTGGCTTAGTTCAATTTTTAGGTTCTGCCACTAAGCCGTTCCAGGCAGTCGCATATAGCGTGATTTTGCCTGGCAAAAAATCCTCCATTTCTGAGTGGCGACAAGAGTCCTCGCTCACTCGTTAAGATTGTTATTTAAGGTTCGTTCCTTTCTTTGCGACCATTTTATTACTTTTTTGACGAAAATGCAAATATAAGTATTAGTATTATGATTACCTCTGTTGGGTCTGCTTTAGTTTTTTGGCTAATAGAGGTAATTTATTGCCGACATAAAAAAATAAAACATCAAAAAAGCGCTGTTCTCCCTTACGCAGACATAGCTCTCCCTTCGTCCCTATATATAACCTAATAAATATGTTATTCTGTCAAGGATTTATAAGAGAGTAAAAGCTCATAAGCCCTGGATTTTTCCTTGGTCGGTTCATATAATTTCGACATGGAACAAGACTCAAAGGTGGAACAGCTATTTCAACAAGTCTTCACTAAAAAGCCGACCCGACTCACCAATAAGACTAAAACTGTAACTATTATGAAATATCTCGGCTCAGATAATAATTATCATTTCAAGGTTTTAGACCGTTTTGATATTGCTGACGAAGCTGACCGCCTAGATTACATGAACTTTTTGAAGACCAAAATGCTCGAATCAGGCGAAATGAAAAAACATTTATGGACAAAAACAACTGTTTTATTTTGACTACCTCTGTGAATAATCATAACCTATATATTGCGGCGCGCCGCGATTTTTGTTATAATGGTTATGTTGATAATATAAAGCGAGGTAATCCATGAAAAAATTAAGTTGCGCTTCTTTCTTTGCCGGCGTAGGTGGGATTGATAAAGGCTTCGAAAAAACTAATTATTTTAAAACCGTTTACGCAAACGAATTCGACCCATATCCCTGTGAGACTTTTGACCTGAATTTTGATATCAAGTCTGATTGTCGTGATATTCATATAGTTGAAGCTGATGAAATACCGGATTTCGATGTCTTGTTAGCTGGTTTTCCTTGCCAGGCATTCTCAATTGCTGGTTATCGTAAAGGTTTCGAGGATGAGAAGGGACGTGGCACCTTATTCTTTGAACTAATCAGAATTATTAAAATAAAAAAACCGAGTATCGTATTCCTCGAGAATGTCAAAAACCTTGTTAGTCACGATAACGGTAACACTTTTCGCGTTATTCTTGAAGAGTTGGAAAAAGAAGGCTACAGCGTAAAATATCAGGTGCTCAATGCTATGGAGTATGGCAACATTCCTCAAAATCGAGAACGCATTTATATTGTAGGCTTTAAAGATAAAGAAGTTTACAAAAACTTTGAATTCCCACACCCTCTACAACTTACAAAAAATCTAGAAGATATTATAGATTTTGATTCAAAGTTAGATGACAAATACTATTACACAGAAGGCAAATATAAAGGTGACATTTATGAAAAGCTCGTAGAAGCAATGGATGATGATAGAGCGGTATATCAATGGCGCAGGCACTATGTTAGAAAAAATAAAAGTGGCGTCGTCCCAACACTTACGGCAAACCAAGGTGAAGGTGGACATAATGTTTGCTTAGTGAAGACAAAGTATGGCATCAGAAAGATGACGCCACATGAATGTTTTAATACGCAAGGCTTCGACAAAGATTTTAAATTACCAACCAAACAATCCGAGTCCAGACTCTACAAACAAGCCGGAAATTCTGTATGTGTTTCCGTTATAAATCGTATTGCTGAAAAAATAGTTGAAGCTATTGAGGCTACAAAAGACTAGTCTTCCGAATCGTCATCTTCATCAACATCTTCGCCAGCGTCTGAATTTGTGCCCATAAACTCATCATAACTTCCTATCTTAGCGAATGTGATGGAATATTTATTATCGCTTTGTTTAGTAATTTTTACTGAATCGATACCAAAATTTTCAAGCATATCGTAAGTTATGTGGGTATCTGGTGAAATCTTCAGTACATCATCTATGAGCCAATGCCCCAAAACTTTATTAGGATTAGACATTAAAGCTTTATCATTGTCCTGGCAAACTTTAGCAGAAATAATTGCGCCATTTGGCATAGCTAATTCAAAAGCCGTATCTCTTGCTGGGAAGAAACTCCTATGAAGTTTATTAAACTCACTAGAGATACGAATAGAAACCTCGTAAGGATTGCGTTCTCTTCCTCCTGCGAACCTCAGGTTTAAGCCATTTTTATCTGGCACATACTTACCTTTAGCTTTTGTAAATGAATAAAGTGGTAGATAAACCGAATCCTTTTCGGGCTCGCTTGTAATGCCCTCGACAACGCCCAATAATTTTTCCTCAAGCAGGCTAAACGGGTCATCATAAATTTTTACACTTAAAATCATTAACGCTTCAACTGAAGAAAAATCTTTGTAAAGCGTACTTTTTGAGGTATTAAAAGAATATTTATTGATTCCGTCACTAAAGGTAATCACATTTTTCTTGCGATTTATGTTTGCGATATGCTCTATATCAATAGGAACGAGAGGACATTCTACAATCTTAATAATACCTTTTTCACGAATCGTACAATGATAAATCATGCTGGAAAGACCATATGCTCTCATAGTGAAGCTAATTCGTTCGTTGCGCAATTCGGCAATTCTAAGAATCATATGCTCGTCATCGAGATGTTCATATGTAGGCTTTTGGGAATTAAATTCGGCAATCTTTTGCAAGCTAGAACCAGTCCAAGTCTTAATACCTATACCAATCCCGTCCTTCCTAGCGTCTGCCGTAATGTCAGAACGAGACAAGTTTTCTGCCCTCAAACAGCGACAAAATAAGTTTTCTGTAATCCTAGAAGCTAAATATGGATTTTTACTATTAGAGAAGAGATTTGAAAGCGACCCTATTAAAACGAGTAATTTTTCATAATAATCTCGTTCTTCTTTAGTGGTGTTTTCCAAATAAAAAGACATCTAGCAAAATTATACCACAAAACGCATAAAGTCGCTAGACGACAAGAAACTTACCCTCTCCCTTTAATCCCTTAACGCTCCCAACTGTCTCAGACCAAACACTAGTCCTTATCAAATCACAAAACTACTCTACGCCTAAATCAATACTACCACTGCCTACTCCTCTTCTAACTCACTCTCTTCCTTAGTTTTAACCCACTCTGTTGTTAAAAGAAAAGAGTCCATATACTCCCCAAATTGCCAACGATTATATTCTGGCGTGAGAATAGAGTACCACCTCTGTAATTCTTTTTTGATTTTTAATATTTCTTCCTTATTTAGTGTATCTCCTGTATTTACCGCATTAGATTTTTCTGATATAATAGTGTCGTGTGGCGATACATCTAGAAGTGTAGAACTTTTAGTCGTATAGTCCACCATATTTAAGATTTAGAAGAAGACCGAAAGGTCTCTTTTTTATTGCCCTGTTAGCTATAATAAGGGTATGAAAATTTGTATTTGTTGTAGCCTGAGCTTTAGTGATGAAGTAAAAAGAATCGCTAAAGAACTTGAAGAAATGGGGCATGAAGTATTGCTTCCAAATGGCATCCTACTCGATATAGCGAAAGATCCAAATTTTGACCCTGTGGCTGCTAAGACTTGTAATGGCTATAATGCGATTCGCGATCATTTTGACAAAATCCATGAATCCGATGCGGTTTTAATTTGTAACTTTACGAAAAGGCGTATTAAGAATTATATTGGCGCAAATACTTTTCTTGAAGCTGGCTTTGCATATTATCATGAGAAGACTATTTATGCATATAATCCCCTGCCGAATCAGAAATATATTCATGACGAGATTTATTCTTTCGGAGTTAAGGTTCTGAACGGAGATTTGACGAAGCTCGGCGTCGGCTCTTTCTAGAAAAGCTCTCTTTTTATGCTAAAATATAAGTTATATGGAAAATAATAATGCTTCAGCTACGCCAGTAGCACCAGTAACACCAACTAGCTCTACTCCTACGCAGTCGAGCGTAAACGCAACCGCACCAGTCTCCAAAAAAGACAACAAGAAAGCAATTATTATTGCATGTATTGTAATTGGTGTTTGTATCCTTGTTAGCGTCGTATTTACTTTAATTTCTAAAGCTAGCGCACAACGCCGCCTAGACGAAACTATTGAAATCTGTGAAGAGAATGGTCTTCTTTCTACCAAGTGTAAGGAAGCTCAGACAAAGAACAAAGTTACCTGCAAGATCACTGGTGAGTGCGAAGCAGAATACCACAGATTCCTAATCTTCTAATTAGTAAAGGATTTAAAAAAGAGGTCGACGAGCGGCCTCTTTTTAGTCGTGATGATTATTCGGTAACTACGAGATAGTTATTGCTTTTCAGCTGCTTCCTTTTTCTGGAATTAATCTTGCTAAGCAATTTCTCTTCGCGCTTCCTGAGTGTTCTGAGTTGTCCTTCGAGCTTCTCAAGCTGGATTTTCGCCAGGTTATACTGACCCCAATCTACGGGGTGGAGTTTCTGCTGCATGCTGAGTCTTTCGTTCCTGAATTCCTCGTTCAGTTCCTCGATCCTTTTCTTGAGATGTGCGACCGACGAAGCATTTGGATTCTCAGTCTGTGAGTACAGGCTCGAAATCTCGTTCCTAACTGCATTGATTTTGCCTTTTTGCTGCTTGGAAAATGCTTTGAAATTCTTGCAGAGCAAATCGTTTTGCTCTTTCATCCAGAGAGTCTCCGAGTGGAGCTTCTGGACTTCGCTCTTTGCCTGCTTTACTTGAGTCTGCAGGCCTTCGATGGCGTCGCGGATCAAATAGAGCTCCTCGTAGAGGTTGGTCTGCGACTTCATGCATGTTTTTTCGAGCTTTTGCATATAATCACCTCGGTATAAGATTCTATCGTCAACAAGCGACGATCTATTTATATCTTAACACGAGCTAGTTTCTAAACAAAAAATGCATCCACTGTTCTTTGTGGATGCTTTTTGTTTAGAAACTACGCGAGCTTCCGCCTCCGCCGCTATGGCCGCCGCCACCATGGCTTCCGCCACTACTGAAGCTGCTATGACCTCCGCTGCTATGTCCGCCATAGTATCGGCCACCACTACCGCTTCCTAATGTGATATCCATTGCGGATAAGATGACACTAATAATCAATGCGCCACCGAGCGGGATAAGGATAGCTGCGAGGGCTGGTAAAGCTAAGGCGCTATTGCAGAAAATACCAAAAACGATAGCCCCAGCGCCAATAATCAGGCGAATAATTCTGTTCTTCTTGTTGTTTTTGCCTATTATGGTGAAAATCATAGTAAAGAAGAAGCCAGTTTCGAAGCCGTTGATAATATTGTCCATTTCTTCGCTTGAGCTGTTGTCTGACATATTATCGTAATCGTAGATATTTGCTCCTTCGCTAATCTCGACTTCGTACTCTTTTTCGTAGAGCGCCAAGATGACATCGAAGCCTTTCTTTAGGCCTGCTTCCCAGTTGCCATTCTTGTATTCTGGGATCATGTAGTTATCTTGAATACGGCCAGAGCCGGCATCAGTAATAAAGCCTTCTGCGCCATAACCTACTTCGATACGAGATTGTCTGTCGCCGATAGACAAAAGAATTAACGTACCGTTATTTTTATCTGATGCGCCAATGCCGTATTGCTCAAATACGCCGTGCGCGTAGGTTTCGATGGCTTCGCCGTCGAGGCTTTCGACTGTCATGATGACAATCTGAGCTCCAGTCGATGGAGCTAGTTTTTTATTGCAGTCAATGATGTAGTTTTCAGTTTCTTCGCTAATAACGTTAGCAAGGTCGTTAACATAAAACTCTTTGCTTTGCTCTGGATAGCGGTCTCTTGCGAAAGAATCGCCGACAAGCAAAAAGCTTGCGCCAAAGATGGCGAGCAAGCTAATTGCGAATGTCTTGGATAAGGTTTTAAGCATTTGTCCGAATTAGATTATTTAGAAAAATCTACGACTGGGACTTCCTTTGCGGAATCGTCTGCTTCGAAGTATTCAGCTTTTTCGAAGTTAAACATGCCAGCAATAATGTTGCTTGGGAAGGTCTGAATCTTTGTATTATAGGTCTTTGCGACTTCGTTATAATCGTGGCGAGCGGTTGCGATGCGGTTTTCTGTACCAGATAGTTCGTCCTGAAGTGCGATGAAGTTTTCAGAGCTTTTTAGGTCTGGGTAGTTCTCTACAATAACCATGAGGGCGTTAAGGCCACTGGTAAGCTCGGCGTTAGCTGCGGACTTTTCTTCTAGGCTCTGGGCATTAACAAGATGTTCGCGAGCGGTTGTAATCTTTTCAATAACTTCGTCTTCGTGCTGAGTGAAACCTTTGACGGTGTTAACGAGGTTTGGAATTAAATCTGCTCTGCGCTGAAGCACGGTGTCAATGTCTGCGGCTTTGGAAGTTACGGCTTCTCTTGAAGTAGCAAGGCTGTTGTATGTTCCGATAACGCTGGCGGCAAGAATACCAACGATGGCGACGATTGCTAGGATGACGATTAGAGCAACCGAGATTACGCCTTTTTTAGTTTTTTGAAAGAGTGCTTTCATTTTTACTCCTTTAATTATTATTAACCTAACAAAATTAAACAGCAGTATATCCGCCATCGACTGGTAGGATCGCGCCGGTTACGTAGCTTGCTTCGCGGCTAGCTAGGAAGATTGCGGCAGCATTGAGCTCGCCTGGTTTGCCATAGCGTTTCATTGGAACGTGGCTGTTTGCGAAAGCTTGGAATTGTTCGGTATCTAGAACGGCTTTCGTGAGCTCAGTTTCGAAGTATCCTGGGCAGATTGCATTGCAGGTGATGCCTTTGGTGGCAAGCTCAGCTGCAGCCGCACGGGTGAAGTTTACGACGCCGCCTTTGCTAGAGTGGTAAGCGATGGTTGGAATTTCGGCGTTACCAACGAGACCATACATGCTGGCAATATTGATAATGCGGCCATAGTTATTTTTGGCCATGATGTTTGCGAAAGCGCGAGTCATCTTAAAGACGGAGCTAAGGTCGGTAGCGATAGTAAAATCCCATTCGTCGTCAGCCATTTCTAGTACGCCTTTGTCTTTGCTGGCGCCTGCGCAGTTTAACAAGATGTCTACTTTGCCAAATTCTTTCTCGACAGCTTCGGCTGCAGAATCGATAGCTTCGGTACTAGTGACATCGCAGCTAACTGGTAAGACTTTGACTTTGTATTTTTCTTCGAGTTCTGCTTTGAGGGCCTCGAGGCGTTCCATGCGGCGAGCAAGGATTGCAAGATTTGCGCCCTGCTTTGCGAAAGCTTCGGCCATCTGTTTACCAAGGCCAGAGGATGCGCCTGTTACGACAGCTACATTATCTTTTAAATCGAACATTTATAACTCCTTTTGCTTTATTATATAAGATTTTCGTAAACTATCGAAATGTTCTAAAATAAAACTAAGATGAAGAAAACTGCGAAGATTACAGCTATCTCTGCTTGTGTATTGCTTGCAGCGGGTGTGACTTTTGGCATCTGTTTGATGGCGTCAAAGAAAGATGATAAAGATAAACAGGAGCGAAAGCCGGCTGATCCGACGATCGCGCCAATCTATGAACCCGAGCCTGATCCAGTCGCAGTGAGTGCCGAAATGAAAGTTCTTTTTGAAGGCACGACTTTCTGGGGTCGACGCACGAATGCAAAGGCGCGTGCTTCTGAGCTCGGTGTTGCTTATCCGTTTTCGCAGCTTGACACTTTGCATCGTGAAGATTATGATGCTTGGATTGCTGGCTTGGAATGCCCTGTTACGAATAATGGCCATGATGATTATAAGGAAGAAAACCTTTTCGAGTTTAACTGTGATCCAGATTATCTTACTGAGGCAAAGAAATACTTTACGGCTTTTCTTCTAGGTAATAATCATACGGATAACCAAGGGCCTGAGGGGTTTGCGGAGACACTCGAGCATCTTCAAGAGAATGGTATTCAGTATTTTGGTAGCTATGATTATTCTGATGGTACGAATAACTGCGGAATCATTAGCTTGCCGCTTCGTGTGACTTTGGATAATGGCGAGACTGAGGATCATGAGATTCCGATGGGCTTTTGTAGTGCGCATGGCGTCTATGGTATTCCTGTTGAGGCTGCTCGTGCAAATATGGGCAAATATGCCGAGATTGTACCGACGGTCGCTATGCCGCATATGGGTGCAGAATACCAGGCTACCGCAGATGAACTTCGTATGAATTTGTATCACGATATGATTGATCGTGGCGTTGAAGCGGTTATTGCTGACCATCCGCATTGGACTCAGAATGCCGAGGCTTATAATGGTAGATTAATCGTTTACTCGATGGGTAACTTTATGTTCGATCAGAACGGTATGGAGACCGCGCGCTCGGCCGCAATTGAGGCGAATATTTCTGTAAAGACGGACGGTGTAGATTTTGAGGCTTGGGACAAGCTAGCTAAGATCTGCAAAGAGAAAAATGGCGAATGCTATGATGATATTGCGGCAGCAAATCTTCCAAAGCTTGAGTTGACCTGGAAATATGATTACCATGGCACGACTACCGATCCTAATACTTTGATTCCTCGCGCTGCTACCGAGGCGGAAGATGCGGCGATTGGCGAACGTTTGAACTGGGGTTCGATTCCGGCAGAACTGAAGAAATAGCACATAAAAAAACACCGAGCGTCTAGGGCTTGGTGTTTTTTTGCTCGCGGGTTCGACGGGTTAACTTGTCAAACTTGTCAAACTAGTCAAACCTGCGTATTTCTACTAGTCGTGACATATGATTGTTATCTTGGTCTGCTTGCGGCGCTTTTGTGTGCAGATTCTTCGATTGTGTCGTCGAGGGCTTTTAGTTTTACCTTCGTGTTTGGAGATTTTCTAGCTAGAGCCTTTTCGATTAGGAAGTCTGCGACTTTTGGATTCTTTGGCAGAATTGGGCCATGAAGATAGGTGCCAATACAGTTCTTGTAGAAGCAGCCTTCGCCCTGGTCTTTGCCGTTGTTGCCTGCGCCGGAGACGACTTTTCCGAAGCATTCTTCTGGATTATCTAGAGTTGTTAAGCCGGAGTGATTTTCGTAACCTACAACTTCGCCGAAGGTTTCGCTATTAATTACAATATTGCCAATTAGGCGTTCTGGGCCAGCTTCAGTTTCTAAGTTTAGGATGCCTGTGCCACAAATCAGATGTCCGTCCGAAGTCTTGAATGAACGGCCAAATAGCTGGTAAAGGCCGCAGATGACTAAGCATGGCGTTTCGTTCTCGACTAGCTTTTTGAGCTTTGGGCCGATTTCGAGCAAATCTTCCTCAATCTTGTTCTGGCCGGAATCTTGTCCGCCGCCGCCAAAGATAATATCTACGTCTCTTGGGAATGGATCGCCTGGTTCGTATGGGGTAACCTTGGCTTTGTATCCGCGCCATTCTAGGCGTTTGACGAGTGTCAAGATGTTGCCGTGGTCGCCATAAAGGTTCATCTCGTGTGGGTATAGGTGAAGAATATTTATTGTGGTCATTATATTAGGCTCTTTCCAGAGATTAGTTTGCGTATCTCGAGCATTGCGGTATAAGTTGCAAAAATGCGTTTTGGCTTCTTGCTGCTGGTCGTGAAATCTGAAGTTGCTGATGCGATGTCTTCGCGAATGAAATCTACGCTAATTCCGTCGTATTTGAGGCGTAAAGCCATGTCTGGGGCGCGAATGCCTGTCGTGTAGCTGACGTGTGGCAGCTTCGAGAAATCTACGTTCCAGAGCCAGCTAACATCGTGTCCATCAGCGGTTTTATCATTAATAGCAATCATGTAATCGTAATTTGGGTCTGTGAAGCTTGCGAGACTGAGCTGGAAGGCGGCTGGGTTCTTGACGAGTAGTAGCTCAACATCTACGCCATTGACTTTGAAGATTTCGCCACGACCAAAAGCGGACTCGATACAGTCGAGATATTTGATGAATTCGCTAGCTGGAACGTCTGGTAAAACTTCCATACAGAGAGCAAGTGCGCCAGCAGCGTTGAAAGCATTGTAAACGCCTTTGAGCGTAAGGTCGCAGCTAAACTTTTGGCCACCAATTTCGTACTCTGCGACTTGGCCCTTGAGTTTGCTGAGAATGACTTCGGCTTTCTGTGGTTTGGATTTTCTGATTGCCTCTTTATCTTTATCTAGGAGGCTATCGTCGGATGGGAAAGTTTTGAGAAGCTTTTCAGACAAGCCGAAGAACTTGCGATTTTTAGCCTGAATCTTGGAGACGCGAGGATCTTCCCTGTTAAGGATGGCGCATTTGCTGACATTATTGGCGACTTTTTGAAGAAGGTCGGCCGTATGGTCAATTTCGCCGAAGCGGTCAAGTTGGTCGCGCTGAACATTCAAAATAAGGGCGTAGTTAATCGGAACCTTCTCGCAGAATTTTACGGCGTGAGCTTCGTCTAGCTCGAGGACTGCAATATCGTAATCGAACTTGCCGGTGATGGAAATATCTTCCAAAACTTCCGAGATAACACCGCGAACGAAGTTACTACCAGTCTTGTTTGTAAAGACCTTGAGGCCTTGTTTCGTGAGTAATTCGCTGACGATTTTGGTTGTGGTGGTTTTGCCGTTTGTGCCAGAAATGACAATTACGCCATAAGGTAGTTTGGATAAAATATGGCGTAAAAAATCTGGGTTGGTTTTCTCTATAACTAGGCCTGGCAAGGCAGAGCCGCCGGTGCCGCGGATTTTTGCAAGCGCGCGGACACCTTTTCCTAGAACTATACTTAATCTTTCCATGATTTTCGTGGCTTTCCTAGAAGATTCTTAAAGTTTTTCTTCACCGAGAAATCTACTGCATTCTTGCAGAAGATATAGGTTGCAAGTCTGATAATTAATGCGGAGACTACGGTTAGGTCTATGATACCAATAATTAGCTCGATGTTGGTAATGTTATCGAAGATTGCCCTAAGCATCAAAGCCATTGGCGCGGAGATTGGGAAGTAGCTTAGAACTGTGCTAAGGGTTGGATTGCTGTTGTCTAGGAAGATATTGAGGAGTAATAGCGGGATAATCATGATAAAGACAATGATGCCTGTAAAGTTGCTGGCTTCCTTTGCGGTAGAAACGAGTGCGCCGCAGAGAACGCTGACTGCTGTGAAAATGAGATAGGATGCAATAAGGACCAATACGGATAGGATAACTCTGGTTGGGTCTAGGTCGAAGCTGAATTCTTGTGGAATCATGCCTTGGTTCGATGCAAGAATATACAAAGCGCCGACTGGAATTAGAAGAATAATAAGCTGAATAATGCCTACAAGCATTAAGGAGATAATTTTGCCTACAATAAGGCTTACGGGCTTGATACTTACTAGGAGCAGCTCGCTAATGCGGTTTTCCTTCTCTTCTGTGACAGCCATGGCAAGGCGGTTGCCAAGCACAACCATAAGGATATAGAACAAGGCGAGACAGGCGGCAGGAGGAATAATCTTCGAGATTAATTCTTTTTGGTCGATGACGTGATTGTCGCTTGCGAAGGCAGTTGTGTTGTAGTTAATTTCTTCGGAGATGATTTTGTAATCAATCTCGTCAACGTTGCTCTTGGCGCTCGCAGCAAGAAGTGCGGCTATTGGGGCTTTATAATCATCTAGTACGCTGTTTTTCTCGTTTTTGGTATAGATGTTAACCTGGCCACTATCTTTGAAATCTTTTGGGATATGATAGAGAACGTTTAGTCTGCCTTGTTTTAGGTCGTTAAGAGCGACATCTAGTTTTTCGTATTTTGCTAGCGTTTGCTCGTTCTGGGCTTCGTTTGTGAAGGTGTTATTCTTGAGATAGTTTGCTTCGTCGACATAAGCCAACTTTAGGCCATCTACGGCGGAGCCAGATTCTAGCGATGTGCCAGTGTTATAGCCAAGCGTAGCGCAGATTAGGATGTAGATAGCAAAAGCAATTGGCACCAAAATGGCAGCGATCCAAAAGCTAGGCTTTTTGAGACTACGAATTACTTCGAATTTTACAACTTGTCCAACTTTACTCACTCTTTTGCTCCATAGATATCTACAAATATTTGATCAAGCGATTTGAAACGGTGCTTGCGGCGAACTTCGCTGACGGTGCCATAGGCATAAGCAGTGCCGTCTTTGAGGAGTAGGATTCGATCGCAGAGCTTCTCGACTTCGTCCATGTAGTGAGTAATCATGATGATTGTAGTGCCTTTTTGATGGAGCTCATTGATAATTTCGAGAAGGAGGCGGCGGTTGACTGGGTCGAAGCCCTTGGTAGGCTCGTCAAGAATTAGGATGTCTGGATCGTTCATGATAGTAATGCCGAGCTGGACCTTTTGTTGCTGACCCTGAGAAAGTCTATCAACGCGAGTCTTGGCGTGATCTTCTAGGCCGACGCGTTTGAGATAGTTCAAAGACCATCTCTTTGGCTGCTTGAGCCCTCGAAGCTTACCGAAATAATTCATGACGTCGATGACATTCTCTTTTTTGTAGAGACCGCGTTCTTCTGGAAGATAGCCAACCTTGATGTCTTTGCCTGGCGTGAAGGGGCTGCCATTAATAAGGAGTTCTCCTCTTTCGGCTGGATAGATACCGAGCAAAGCGCGGATAGTAGTGGTCTTGCCGCAGCCGTTGCTGCCGAGCTTGCCAAAGATTTCGCCCTGTTTTACATCAATACTGAGGTTTTTGATGACGGTTTTGCCGCCAAAACCAATGCGGAAATTTCGAACAGAAATAATATTTTTCTTTTCTGGCATGTTTATATTTTACCATCTGGCGAACTATTACGCATTCTTCAAGTATCGTGCTTTCGCTTTTAATTTTTGGGATATTTTGGTTATATCTTTGCATGGAAAATTTGAGGAGGCTAATTTGGGTATTATTAGGGGTCGTGGCGGCGATCTTATTTGTAAATCTCGGCAATCGTGTGAGTGCTCGGGATTATTGGCACTATGGCTATAATTCGATAGATGACTGTCGGGATATTGAATATATTTTCGTGCGTGGCTCCGGACAGGAGCAAAATGAAGGTGCAGAGTGGAAAGAGTTTGAGATGCGTATGGCCGAGGTATCTAAGTATGCTCATGTAAGTTATCGGGCTACGGATTTGGATTATCCAGCGGTCGCAATTACTCTTAATAATGTTTTGGGAATTTATAGTTCGGCTGGTACGGCGACGAATTTTGCGGAGTCGGTATGGACTGGCGTGATAAAACTAAGAGATTATGTAAGGCACCGAAGTGAAGCTTGCGCGAATAGTTATTTTGTTTTGGGTGGATATTCTCAGGGCGCGATGGTGATCCAGGAAGCTTTGAAAGATTTCCCAACCGACAGAGTGATATATGTTGGTTTGTTCGGTGATCCGAAGCTTTATCTTCCTGAAGGAGCTGGGGATTATCCGCCGGCTTGCTATGGGCGGGATTTTTCGAGATATAGAGTGATGGTAGGTAATTGTAAGACAAATAGCGGCTCGCTTGGCGCGCGAAAACCGTATGAGCAAGGAATGTACGGTGGACGTTATGGCCTGTTCTGTGATGCAAATGATTTTATTTGTGGCGGTTCGCGTAGTCCTCTGTCTAATAATGGTCATCTTCGATATGTGCAGAATCAGGCGATATATATTATGTCTCGTATTGCAGAGATTAGGATTAAGCATTTGCGGTCACATCTGGAGATATATACCGCCAAGTCCAGCTCTAGGGATATAAGAGATGAAGTGGTATTAATTTTGCCCGCGGATGAGTATGAGATTATCCATGGAGATAGGATTAGTTTTGATGCTTCGCAGAGCTTTTCTATAAGTGGTACTGCGCTGAGCTATTCTTGGACGCTAAATGGGCAGGAATTGGATGGGAAGGATGCGATCTTGGATTTTGAATTTAGTGATATTGGTGAGTACGAATTAGGAGTTACAGCTTCGACGGGTGCTGGAATAGAAGCTTCGAGGAAGATAAAAGTTGTTGTTAAGAATGGTTTTGAATCGCCCCTTCCTGCTCCGGAAGTCTCCGCTTTGAAACGTGACGATAGCTCGTTTAGATTGTCTTGGAATAATGCGCCCGAGGGCGCGGAGTCTTTGG
>JAZNRZ010000041.1:0-14552 GCA_045590975.1 Candidatus Nanosyncoccaceae bacterium
GTCTTCCTTCTCTTTGAGAAGACCATTCTTACGAGCATAATCATTCAAACAACGGTTAAGAGCTGTGCGGAAACCGACAACGTGCATACCACCTTCTGGTGTCAAAACGTTGTTTGCGAATGGACGCATTGTTTCAGCAAAGGTGTCATTATACTGAACAGCAAGTTCTACAACGCTATCTTCGATAGGTTTCTCAACGTAGAAGATATCATCAGATAGAACTTCCTTGCCCTCGTTCAAGCGGCGAACATAACTCTTGATACCACCTTCAAAGTAGAAGCTATCAGCCTGACCAGTACGTTCATCATAAACGCTAGTCATAATACCTTTAGTTAGATATGCCTGGTGACGTAGGTAGTTTACAACCCACTTGTAATCAAAGGTTACGGTTTCTTTAAAGATTGTTTCATCTGGATAGAAAGTAACGCTTGTACCGTGCTTATCTGTTTTGCCAGTTACAGCAAAAGGAACGGTGGTTTTACCACGTTCAAACTCGATATGGTGAACTTTACCCTCTTTGTAAACTTCTGCGATCATGTGATTCGAAAGTGCGTTTACAACAGATGAACCTACACCGTGAAGACCAGAAGATACCTTGTATCCACCACCACCAAACTTACCACCTGCGTGCAAAACAGTAAGAACCGTTTCGAGTGCAGACAATTTTGTCTTTGGGTGAATATCTACAGGAATACCACGACCATCATCGTCGACCCTACAGCCACCATCAGCAAGCAAAGTTACGCGAACCTGCGTTGCATAGCCAGCAATAGCTTCGTCGATAGAGTTGTCAGCGATTTCCTTCAAACAATGATGTAGACCATCATAACCCGTTGAGCCGATATACATGCCCGGGCGCTTACGCACCGGTTCCAAACCTTCCAAAACCTGAATTTCAGACGCATTGTACTCTTCGGCCCCATCAGCCTTTTTTGCAGTCATTGCTACCTCAACTTTTGTTTATATTTATCTCTTAAATTATAAGGTTTTTTCTCTTTAAAATCAAGTTTTTGTACATCTTAAAATTGCATTTTGAGCCAATATTAGCCCATTTGAGGGGCTTTTAAGAAATTTTGCTATAACTACACGTCTTTGCATGTCAAACGCGTTCAGCGCCCTTCTAGCACGTAAATCCATATATATTATTACTTTCCTCAAGACATAAAAAATCCCCCCTTCGATTTTTTATTTTAAAAGTGCTTTATCGCCAACGCAGAACAACACCATCATCGCTGTTCTGGACCTGGCCACCACCTGCAACTTGCATTGTTTGCGGCTTAGGTTCGGGTTGTGGTTGTGCTACTGGCGCTGGAGTAGCTGGCTGAGCCGTTAGATCCGGAATTCTATTACGCTGAATCTTTAGACCATCTGTCTGTGGTGCAGCTGGAGCTGGAACTACGGGTGCTGGAGTTACAGGAGCTGCAACTGGAGTCTTCTTAGGAGCAGCAACAGGCTTCGGCGCTGCCACGGGAGCAGGAGCTATAGCCTTAGCTGGAGCTGCACTTGGATTAACAGCAATCTCCTTCTTATGTTCTTTCCATCTTTCCAGGAATGTCTTCTTTGCTGGCTTGGCGGCATCTGTTTTAGCAGGAGCCGCAACAGGAGCAGCGCTTGGCATAGCTGGCATATCATTTACTTCCGGAGCAGTCACATCTTCGCTTGGAGCACTTGGAGCACTTGCGCTACTCACACCAAGACGAGCATCAATCTCTGCTTCTACTTCAGCGCGCGGTCTACCATAACGAGACAAAGCATAGGTGCGCATTCTCTTCATGAGCTCTTCATTAGATTCGCCCATTGGAGGTAACAACCTCATTGTAAATGGCGAAGTCGGCATGTTGTACATCATGACTGTCGAAATCGCATGGAAGTTCGGCTGGTTATGCAAGTCCTCTGCAGTAAATACTGGCGTAAAGGCTTTTTGCATAATCTCCGCATCCGTAACACCGATACGACCGCAAATGATCGTACCACAGTTACCGAGAATAGCTTCACGAATCTTATCTGTAAGCTGAGTCATGAACTGGTTTACAACAATCAAGTTCAAACGGAACTTACGAGCTTCCGAAAGGATAGACTCAAAGCTATCTGTCGCAAAGTTCTGGAACTCATCTACAAATAGACAGAAATCTTTACGTTCTTCTTCTGGAATATCTGCGCGGCTCATAGCCGCAGCCTGGAACTTCATGACGAAGATCATACCAAGGAGCTTTGCGTTCTGTTCGCCAGTTTTACCCTTTGCAAGGTTAACAAGCAAGATTTTCTTGTTATCCATGATTTCGCGAATATTGAAACCAGACTTCGTCTGACCCAAGATATTGCGCATCATCTTATTACTTAGGAACGGACCCCACTTAGAAACGAACCAGCTCGTAACTTCACCAGCATCACTACTCTTCTGAGAAGCCGGGAATTCCTTTGTCCAGTAATCAAAGACTGTCTTATCTTTGACGTATTTCAACTTCTCTTTTACAAACTCTGGATCAGTAAAACAACGAGGAACATCAATGAAGGTGCCGCCGTTTGGATCACTCATAAGAAGCAAAGTTGCGTTACGGAACATGTGCTGTGCACGTGGACCAAAGATACCTTGGTTTCCTGGGTCATAAAGCGAGATAAGCATGTTCAAAGATTCCTGAACGATAAAGTCCTTCTGATCCTCAGAGTTGAACTCGAACATGTTCATACCGACAGGATTATCAAGATTACCAGGCTCAAACAGAATCACGTCATCCATTCTCTCTGGTGGAACTTTACTAAGAATCGTTTCTACAGCATCGCCGTGTGGATCGATAAAACAGAAACCACGGCCATCACACATATCTTGGTAAGCCAAGTTTGTAAGAAGCACAGATTTACCCATACCCGTACCACCAATGATATATGTATGACGCTGGCGGTCTTTCGTACCAAGCCTAATAACTTTCTGCTCGCCACGGAACTCGTTAACACCAAGGATAATACCTTCATCCATAAGCTTTGTTGGACCATCAACCTGCTTTGTACGCTGACGTTCAACCTGGCTTGTAGGAATAGAATTCTGACTTGGCAAATGGAAGATAGAGGCAAGCTCAACAGAGTTTAGGATTACCGAATGATCATTCTGTGGGAAATCGCGCATAATATATGCACGAACAAATTCTGTCATCTTGCTCTGCTGATTAAACGTAAAGCCGTTATAGCCCTGAAGTTCAAACTGCGAGAACACTGGAAGCACAGCACCCATCAAAGCTTCAGAACGCGCACTACTACTAGAGCTCGCAATAACACGGATACGTGCTTCAAAACCAGGATGCTTTGTCTTTTCTTCAAGACGCGTAATTTCGTCTTGCTGCAAATTTGTTAGTGGATCCTTATCATTTTTTTGTTCACGCTCTTTTGGAGCTTCCCACAATGCTTTTGCAAAGTCACCAGCAAATTGTGCAGCCTTGCCAAATCCATCTCCACTTTTTGTTCCGTCCTTAATATTTTTGACCTTCTGCAGTGAATTTTGTGTCCAGCTACCGTCGGTCGGACGAATCAAGATTTGGATACCAATACCATCACCTTCATGAGCTGTAGACAAGGCGTTGATAAGCGCCAAGCTCGCATCACGCTTTGTATCTTCATAGGTAGCAATAGGATAACCTGGCTCTTTCTTTAGGCGGAGCTCACCACCGACAACCGCATCAATTCCACCCTCTTTACTAAAGAAGTTTGGATCGTCAACCATTTCTAGACGAGCGGTTGGATAAGCTGCCGTAATAGCCTGACGGATCGTCTCTACTAAGCTAATTGGAACGATTGCATAGTAATTAATAAAACCATTGTTTGCGACGATTTCGAAGCTAATCTGCCTCTGACCATATAGCTTACTAATGAAGCCCTTTTTGAGTGTCGAGGAGATAATTCCATACATTACCTGAGCTTCAGATAGCTGTTCGTTTACAACATCGCGTTCATCACGTCCGCCGCCTTGAATATCGTCAGTGCTTGGTGGAAGATGAATCATGAGCGGGACCATCTTCAAAGCACGTTCTAGATTCTTCTTCTTGCGAAGGCTAGCCTGAATAACTTTCCAAGATACAAAAAAGCCCACCCCGAGCACGACTACTGCCACAATGGCTATAATTATGCTCTGTGGAATCATTTCTTTCCTCCGTTAATACTTAGGCCATCTTTCTTTGTTTTATCTAAGTAATATTTGCGGAGCGCGTTAAAATCTTCGGATAGCTGATTTGGATCTTTTTCGTCGCGCTTCATGATACCCAAAATCTTCTGGCCAAGAGCCTTATTTAGAGATTTTGCATCAGATTTTACTGGAATATCCTTAACTTCCTCAACAGCAGGAGCAAGCTCTTTTGGCGTAGCCTCTTCTTCTGCTGCACTGGCTGCCTGCTTAGCTTTTCTGTCCTCAAAAAATTGATTGAGCTCTTCCTGCATGCGACGCGTTTCGGCATTGCTATTTGCACGCATATCGCCAGACTGTTCGGCTGGAGCTTCAACATTTTGTGTTGCCTCATAAGATTCAGGGGCGCGAAGCATCTGCTCTTTAGAGCCTCTAATATTCTCCCCTTTAGCACCCGTATTATCCATAAGCTTTATTATATCACAAATAGAAAATAGTAGTTCGACTACACGATATTTCTTGATGCCAAAAATAGCAAAGCAAATTCAATTAGAACAACTAGTAAAACAACCGGTATCGATAGGCCACCAAAAGATATACAAAGGAGCAAAAACACCGGCGCCAAAGCCACAATAGAACCATAACGAAAGCTCTTGGTTCTAAGATTTCCTGAATGTATTTTGTTTACTTTTCCAAGCAAAGTAAAAAACAGCCTGCAGCAAAAAACTGCAAGCCCTAAAAAGAACACATAGCTTAGTACGAAAAAGAACAAAATACCAAATGGCCCTGCTTCGCTCGGCGAAAATAGGAACATGAGCATAACCAGCAAAAACAGCGAAATACCGCTCAGCGCTAGTAGGATTTTATTCATAAGCATAATTATACCACGGCCAAATATTCTAAGTACGTAGCAAAAGACAAGAGGAAATTACTTCTCTTTTACTCATAATTAGACAAGGTAACACCCCTGCTACCCTACCTCAAATAATTCAGAAAAACCAACAACAAATCTTCTGAATCATCTGCGATAAATTACACTTTTATAAAGCTTTAATTCCAAAAATCCACTCCACTAGATTTCGGGAGATCAAAACTCTACAAAGAATAACCGATCCGAGAACTAGTAGTTCTCTTCTCTATGCTCGTTCCGATAAAGACGCGGCTGGCGACCAGGCACTTAGGTAAATAAAAGTAAATCATGGGCTATGGTAGGGAGGCTTATCTGGCAAACAATATATTACTTATAGCCACAAGCTTTAAACCCCTACCGATAGCTTTTATTGACCGCCTCTCGTATAGAGAGGCATAGTCCATGCAGATCCTTAGCAATACTCTTTTTGATGGGTATCAAGGTGCTAGTTTACTAAGCTTCTACGCGCTCAACGCCCTTACCTCTCGGTAAGTTTTTGGCGGAGCTTAGCTTACTCCTAGGTGTAATTTATGGCTAGAAATAAGCTTTCGCTACGCCAAAATACACTTTATATCCAATACTCTTTTTGTTTTTGTGCTTTTTGTTTTTGTATTTGCTAAGCACTGTCTAGACTATAGCAAACATAAGCAAAATTGTCAATAATTGTGTTCGTTTATCTGTTGTAATAACTACAACAATACTGTATTTTACAGAGGTAGCAGAAACGCGGATATTATAGTATTTTTTACAACAGGCTTGTTTAAAAATAAAATTCGTTGCGTATACGATCATCCAACATACAGCCATTAAGCCTCATTTTGCCCTACTTTTCTACCAGAACAATATACATAAAGGCCGTTTACTATATATAAAAGCAGCGAATACTGAATATATCTTTTACTCACCCCAGGAAAGTAAAAATTTGTCTACAAAGTCCAAAAAATTCGATTTCAAATCGCCATTTTTCGTGCACGAAATTTAGAAAAAAATTATTACTATTTTGTTGTTCACTTTAGCACCTCACCCCAATAAAAAATGTAAAAAATACATCAAAATTGTTATTGACATTAGCATTATGGGCCTTTATTATAAAAGTAGCTTTTGAACACAAATGTTGCACAAAAGCCAAAAACAAAAATAGAATCCAAAAAATATATAACTCCACACTCCACATAAAGAACCGGCTTTACTCGCAGTTGCCGGTTCTTTTCTTGGTCTTCAAAAGACTATCTTCCCCCCCTACTACCCTTCACGACTCAAAACTAATATTCTTTTTTCTAAAAAGTGTAAAAGTTAACTAAGTTAACTTTATCAACTATGTTAACTAGATTAACTAGGTTGACTTTTACACTTTTTTTGCGACAAGACCATGCATTTCTTTTTTCAAAGAATAAACAACAAAAAACCACCAACTTTTGATTGGTGGAGCTGCCGGATACCGCCTCCGGGTCCGAAAAATCTTCAATTGCGCATTCTACAAGCATAGTCATTTCTTTCTCTCGGCATAACAGGTGAAGCTGGAAATAACAAAACTTCATCTAGCCATGACTAGATTTTCGAGCATATCGACGTCGCGCGATCTACCTTAGCATCATGAGTATGATATTAGACTGCCCTATGATGTATCAGACATTCTAACAAAGTCGGATTAAATCAACGACTTAGGCGTAAGCTGGCATGTATGCCACATGCTTACTAGCAGTTTTTTCTGCATTTATGAACTGTACTTACGGTACAAATCGACTCGCCTGCGCATTGTTAATGATTCGTCTAAACTAGATCAGCCCCATATTTTTATAAAAATCCTGAGGACTTTTCTACCCCTATATTTTATCATACTAACGCTTGTCAGTTCAAGAACACTCATATATATACCCCGCATGACAGTAAAAGTTTTATCAGCAATACCGTTCGGGTACGGTTCAAGAAAAGTAATTGTCGAGGCAGATACCACCCGAGGTCTACCCCGTTTCGATATCATCGGCCTAGCAAATAAAATCGTCGACGAAAGCCGCGGCCGTATCCGTGCCGCTATCAAGAATTCGGACTTCGTTTTCCCAAGCGAACATATTACAATCAACCTTGCTCCAGCCGAGCTTCCAAAACGTTCGTCGCACTTAGATTTACCTATCGCATTAGCCATTCTAAGGCTCTCAAAACAGCTTTTGGACGCAGACCTGAATGGCAAATGCTTCGTTGGCGAGCTCGCTCTCAGCGGCGAAATAATGCCCGTTCGCGGTATCGTGAACATTGTCGAGTTGGCCGAAGCTAGACACTATGAGGAACTCATAATTCCAAGCAAAAACTATAAAGAAGCCATACTTTTGGCCTCAAAAACCAAAATCACTCCTGTCCATAACCTGAAAGAGTTATGGCTCCACCTGAAAGGCATTCAGCAGATTTTCCCACAGGAAAATGTAGTAAAAAATACTAGAACAGGTAAAACACAAGCATTTTCAGATACGAGCGAGTTTACCACCACAAATGTTGTAAAAAATAACAATACAGATACACTACCCATCCTAGACGACATCGTCGGCCAATACGACGCCAAACGCGCCCTTACCATTGCTCTTGCCGGAAGACACAATATTCTACTCTCTGGACCACCAGGATCAGGCAAAAGCATGCTCGCAAAATGCGCCAGAAACTTACTTCCAGAACCAACCAAAGAAGAAATAATCGAGATCACAAAACTCCATACGCTCAGCAAACTAACCAACTCCCAAATCCCTATTCGCCCCTTCCGCTCCCCACATCACACTAGCTCACTCCGCTCTATACTAGGCGGTGGCATAGACCTACAACCTGGAGAAATCTCTCTGGCCTCAAGGGGTATCCTATTCCTAGACGAAATAGCCGAGTTCCAGAGAGACGTTCTTGAGGCGCTCAGACAACCTCTCGAGGAACATTGTATAAATATTTGCACCGCAAGCGCCAAGACCTGTTATCCTGCCAATTTTATCCTTATTGGCACTATGAATCCCTGCCCCTGCGGCAATTACGGCACGAGCACTTGCTCCTGCACGCCAAGACAGATTGAGAACTATCGTAAGCGTCTTTCTGGCCCGATTTTGGACAGAATAGATATGAAGATCAAAATCCACCACGTCCCCACATCTGTTTTAGTAAAATCTACAACAACTAGCAATCACGAACACGAGACTGCCAAAACCAAAATTGCAGCCGCTTCACGCATTCAACTCGAAGAAAGACACAAATATAATTCTGAGCTTAGCTCCGTAGAAGCCTCAAAACTAATCACGAACACAAAAACTAAGAACTTCATCCTCGAAGCCTGCAAAAAGTTAAACCTCAGTGCGCGTAGTTATTTTCGCCTCATTCGCGTTTCCAGAACCATTGCAGATTTGGACAATTCGAGCACCATCAAACCCAGCCACGTGGCAGAAGCATTGCTCTACCGTCAAGAGATATAGCTCACCCCTATTGCACTTTTTAAGCTTATCTGTTAAAATTATCGCATAACAAGTCTAATTTTTTTTAAGGAGTAATCATCAGTAACAACACTTCGCGTACCCGCATTAATGGAGATATCCGTTATCCGGAAGTTCGCGTCATTAGTGCTGATGGCGCACAGCTTGGCATCATGTCTAGCCGTGACGCACAGCTAAAAGCAAAAGAAGCTGGTTTGGATCTTGTAGAGATTTCTGCCGGAGCCAATCCACCAGTTGTCAAAATCATTGACTGGGGCAAATACCAGTACCAGAAAATGAAGGAGCAAGCTAAGGCCAAGAAAAAGGCTAAAAGCAGCGAACTTAAACAAATTCGACTTGGTTTGAAAATTGGGGAAAATGACCTCAATATTAAAATCCGCAAAATTAACGAGTTCCTCGAAGATGGCGATCGTGTCAAAGTTATGCTTGTCTTCCGTGGCCGCGAAATGGCTCACAAAGAAGTCGGCGTCGACCTCATGAACAAAATCATCGAAAAGCTCGGCGATCAGGTCATCATAGATGGCAAGTCGCAAATGAGCGGACGCAACCTTACATTCATGGTTCGCCATAAATAATAAGATTGCATAAACGCCCACCGGTTCCCTACACCCCAAAGCGTTACGAATATAAACTAAAGTAGGAAAGGTAATAAAATGCCAAAAATGAAGACCCATAAGGGTACTGCTAAGCGTGTTCGTATTACTCGCACAGGCAAAATCATGCGCGAACGTGCATTCGGTAACCACATCTTGGCTAAGAAGTCCAAGGCTCGCAAACGCAACATGAAGACCGCTGCTACAATCAACGGCAAAATCAAGAAAAACGTTAAAACTGCACTAGGAGCCTAAGATGAGAGTAAAACGTGGAGTACCAGCTCGTAATAAGCACAAAAAGATTCTAAAAGCTGCAAAGGGTATGCAGCATTACCGCACCCGTAGTTTCCGCCTAGCAAAACAGGGTGTTATCAAAGCCCTTCGCTACAGCTACCGTGACCGCCGTAACCGCAAACGCGATCTTCGCGCATTGTGGATTACCCGCATCAACAACGCAGCTCGCGAAAATGGCATCAGCTACAGCCTTCTAATCAATGGCATGAAGAAAAAAGGTATCGAACTCGATCGCAAGGTTCTTGCAGAAATCGCAGTTAGCGATCCAAAAGCCTTCACTGCTATTTGCGAAAGCGTCAAATAATCAATTCAGATTACAAAAATTCTCCCCTTCACCGGGGAGTTTTTTGTTGCTCATCGCTTTAAAGCGCTATTGACTATTTGTACAATTTATAGTATAATATGCAAATCATTGGGCTAATCTTCCGTAACCCTCGAAAAGCTTCGAGGTTTAAAGCCTAATAGACTTGTACATTTAAGAAAGGTGGTCGTTCGACCTATGTTAGAAAAAATTTTTGGTATCGCTTTAGATACCGCAGTCTATCTGATCATAACAGCATTCGTAGTTACCCTCATCTGCGCAGCTGTATACGGCATAGCCAGACTCATCGTTGGCAAAGAAAACGCATATCGCTACTCTGAATTCTGGAACATAATTGCTAGAAGCCTTACAATCGCTTCTGCGATTGCTGTAGTCATAGCAACAACCTGCTGCGCAGTAATGCACCCAGATAAACTCACAATAGACAACATCCAGGCTAACGATATAGGATTCTGGGCTGGCATAGTACTGCTTTACTTCTCTGCCTATAACCTCGTTGAAATCCTCTCTCGCAGAAACTACGAGAGAGAGCTCGCACTCACAAAATGGTGGAGTGACAGAAACCCCTTCAACAGAAAGCCAAGAAGATCACGCTAAATATTTCGAATCTATACTCGTGAGACGGAGGACATGAGTAAAAAGTTCACGGCTTATCCCAGTCGCCGCTAAGTACTGTTTATATAAATGGCCCCGCTTTCGAGCGGGGCTTTCTGATGCTTTATTTACGATTCTTTTCCCAAATCTTGCGTACAAGTTTTAGAGACAAAGTAGATAGAGTGAAACCAATAACTGGTACGATTGAACTTAGCCAGATATTGCTTACCTTCGAGATTAGCCACTGATAGCAAACCACAACGATATAGGTAAGGATACAAATGCAAATACGACGAGTCCAGCTTGTCTCCCAAGCCTTATCCGTTTCTACGCGCTTGTTGCGCTCTTTAATAGCTTTAATTTCTTTTTCGATTTCCATAGTCATATTATAACAGCGATTTTACTCATTCATACAGACAAGGAACAGTCTGTAGAAATGAGTAAAATCGCCATCATAACACTTCATGACTATATTAAAATCGAAAAAAATTAAAGCGACATACCTACTCTTCATGACCGCGTTGAGATGAGCAACAGAAAAAGTGACTTACTTGATTCTAGAGACTGTTCTTTGTCGATAGAAGCAAGTAAGTCACTTTTCTGTTGCTCGATCAATAAGCCGGGTTTTGTCTCACTCCGATAAAATCGAAGCTAGTAGTCATCTATCTAGGCGCACGATTGCTCATGCGCTCAAGCGGTGATCGACCATCTGCGGGTCACAGTATCTAGGTCTCCTTGCAGCGGATAGAGTTTACCCTGGCCCGATATCACTACCGTGCCCTGTGGGCTCTTACCCCACTCTTTTCACCCTTACCACAAAGTGGCGGTTTTGTTTCTGTGGCACTTTTCCTACGCTTACGCGCGGTTGCCGTTAGCAACTATCCTACCCTGCGCTGCCCGGACTTTCCTCTCGCCATTTTTCAGGCCAGCGACTACTCACGAGCACTTATATTTTAACATATTTTCAAGATAAAATAAAATTCTTATGTCAAACTAGTCAGCTTCGCGGCGCATATGTTCGTCAATAGCACGATTAACCTCGGCGTCAGCCTCTCTGTTCTGCTCACGCGGCACATGCACAATACTGAACGAATCTAGCTTAGAGATAAGCTTCAAAACATCTTCGTAGACCTGCAAAAGATCTTTATTCTTGACCGGATAAACACCGTTCAACTGGTTTACCATCATCAAGCTATCACTACGGAAGTTAACACGCTTTAGGCCAAGCTCAATCGCCTGCTCAAGACCCTCTTTAAGACCATAATATTCCGCCAAACGGCTCGAGGTAAAGCCCAAGAAATCGCCGCCGCGCTTAATTTCTCTACCATCAGCCCCAATAATGTAATAACCAAGGCCACTCGGACCAGGATTGCCACGACTTCCACCATCGGTGTAAATCGTCGCAAAACCAGAGGTAAGCATCGCCGGTTGATCTGGATTCTGTTCGACAGTAATAACTGGCGCAGATACGCGTACCGCCTTCGTAGAGGTAATCTGGAGTACCATACGAGACGCTTCATCGAGATCTAAGCTATTAGCATCAGAAATCTTAGCCCATTTGTATGCGCCATATCTTTCCCCGCCAATACTGATTGATTCTTCGCCAAGCTCAACGTCATATACGATATAAAGATTACCTATCTGTGATACTTCAAAAAGGTCTGCAAAAGTGATCACATCAGATAACTGCATCTTGGCCGTCTGGACGCCCAAGTATTCGTATATCACACGAGCCATAGCTTCGTCTGGCTGCTCACCAAACTCAATCTTGCCAGTCGGAAGCTCAAAATTAGTGGCACCTTCAACACGCCCGCCCGCACGCTTCAAAAGAAGTATGTTGTTTGTCTTTTTACAGAGGGCTACCACCCGTATTCTCTGCTTCATCCTAACTATATTTTACCATAAGCACTTTTTGTTAGTTAAAAATTGCCAGATTGGCGGTTTCTTCTTTCGAAGCGCTTTGACAGGCACTACATTTTTGTTAGTTATTTTCTTTGAGATTGCTTCTCGAGATTCTGAAGCGCTATTACTAATAGAGCGAAGAATCGAGAGGAGTGATATCGAAGAAAATAACAACAAAAAACCGAGCGAGTCGATTTTCCCATGCTATGTAAGCACGGTGGGTAAACTCTTATGTTACAAACCCACGGGTTTGTAACCACGAATTCCCTATAATAGTTTATTACGGAAAAATACGTACACGCTCGGTTAGCTTTATTGTAACATACTAAACAGTTTTGTCTAGCTATTATCTTAGAATCCAGTAATCGTCTCGAAGAAGTTTAGGATAGCTTCCATTGCCCCGCTCATATACCTACTAAGAACCGTACCACCTACCAAAATTAATAGATAGATAATAATAAAACCGTAAGCCTCGATCCTTTTCATAAAATCGCGTACAAAATCTGGCGCAAAGGCATATAGCACTCTACTACCATCTAGCGGCGGGATCGGAATAATATTAAACAGCATAAAACCGAGATTCACACTAATGCCAACACTCGAAAGCGTTAAAAGCCAATCAGCTCCACCAGATTGGTAAGTAAAGGCAAATAGTAAATAAAACAAGAATGCCAAGATAAAGTTTGTAAATGGACCTGCAATCGCTACCAAAGCAAAGCTCCACTCGGCATGCTTTAGATTCCTCGTATTAATCGGAACCGGTTTTGCGCCACCAAAGATAGGACCGCCTGTAAGCGCCAAAACAACTGGCACAATAATCGTCATAACAGGATCGATATGTTTTATCGGATTAAGGGACAAACGCCCTGCTTCTTTTGCGGTTTTATCACCTTGCCACAGAGCAACAAGACCATGCGCCAACTCGTGTAAGATCATTGAGCCTAGAGTTACGGCGAATACACAAAAAAGGTAATAGATCTTCTCCATTACCTTATTGTATCAAATAATAGTTAATTATTTAATTAGACCTTTTTTACGAAGGGTGCGTAGAGCGCTAGTAGAAACGTTCAAACGAACTTTCTGACCGTCAACCATGAAGGTGCGCTTCTGGACGTTAGGCTTGAAAACCTTGCGAGTCTTGCGCTGAGAGAAGCTCACATTGTGGCCATACATCTTGCCCTTACCGGTAATTTCACAAATTGCCATCTTTAATATTTCCTATATTTTTCTAACTAAGGTCTATTATACCTTATAACGACACTTTTCGCAAGGCTTAGTCAAGCTTATAGATAGTAAGCACTGCCGGGATGTCAGATTGCTTCTTGATCTTTAGTTTCTTCTCTACCTTAACCTCAGCCTTAATCTCTGCAAAGTCCATGTTTCCAATAGAAATTAGGATCTTTGGCTCAACAATACTAACAGTCTTCGCTTCGTTTGTAGCAAGAATATCAATAGGGCCAAGCTCGTCTAGCTCTTCTGCCTTAACAGAACCACACGCGATACCAAGCTTAACGCCTTCAATATTAATACGATAAATTACGCCACCTTCGCTTAGGGCGATACCATTGATAGTAGAATCACCAATCTCGAACTCGCCTGCACCCTTGAGAGGGCCAACGCGAAGACCAGCCTCAATCGTTGATTGTGCGACATTGATGTTTATTGTCTTATCCTTAGTCGTAATCCTAATTTCATCAAAATTTTTAACTTCAATTTCAAACATTTTCTGCCTTTCTCTTCCTTAAATAACCCAAAATCTACAATATACCGTTCGGATCGTAGCGTTCAGTAATCTCTAGTTTGTACACATCGGCAATAAATCTGTCATGCATACTCTTGCGATAGAAATAATCTTCTTTGCTAAAGATTGCATAGTTGATTGGCTTACCCTGCCTCTTTTCTACGAGCTCCGCCCAACGTGCAAGCTTATGAGAACTATCGTCGCCTACGATTAGAAGATCAAGACCATCCTGACCAGGCAGACGATTCGTTACAACCATAGCATCAAGCAAATCTTTGACTGGGCGCCTGTAATCGTCCCATGTGTTTCGTTTTACTTCGACATCCTGAACCGACTCGATCTTGCTTGAGAAAATTTGTGACATAGGTCGAGCAAATGGATGCTTCGTATTGGCAGAATAGTATACTTTATTTTCATAGTTCTCAATTTTTACAAGGCCAAGTGAACTAAGATTTGTAAGCTCACGGCGAACTGAGTTTATCTGCTCTTCAATAACGCGAGAAATCTCGCGAACGTAATAAGATTTGTTCTGGTTGCTGAAGAATAGCGAAAGAAGCTTCGCTCTAGTCTTAGAACCAAATAATTTCTCTAGAGGTAAAGTATTTTCTTTGCTCATCTTAGTTATATTTTAAC
>JAZNRZ010000042.1:0-5453 GCA_045590975.1 Candidatus Nanosyncoccaceae bacterium
AAAGGCCGCATCATTGAGATTTATGGTCCAGAATCTTCTGGTAAGACTACTCTTGCGCTTCATGCTATTTCTGAGATTCAGAAACAGGGCGGCCAGGCGGGATTCATCGATGCTGAGCACGCTCTAGATCCAGCTTACGCAAGAAGGATTGGTGTAGATACTGGCAACTTGCTTATTTCTCAACCAGACAACGGTGAGCAGGCGCTAGAAATCTGCGAAACCTTGGTTCGTAGTGGCGCTGTCGACTTGATTGTTGTCGACTCTGTTGCTGCGCTTGTCCCACAGGCCGAAATTGATGGCGACATGGGTGATGCTCAGATGGGTCTTCAGGCTCGTCTTATGAGCCAGGCTATGCGCAAGCTAACCGGTATTATCAGCAAGACAAAGGCTACAGTTATCTTTATTAACCAGATTCGCATGAAGATTGGTGTTATGTTTGGCAATCCAGAGACTACGACTGGCGGTAACGCTTTGAAGTTCTATGCTTCTGTTCGTATGGACATTCGCCGCATTGGTCAGATCAAGAACGGCGAAGATATTTCTGGTAACCGCACTAAGATTAAGATTGTAAAGAACAAGATTGCTGCTCCATTCCGTACTGCTGAGTTCGATATCATGTATAACGAAGGTATCAGCAAGGTTGGCGATGTCTTGGATTTGGCTGTTAAATACGGTGTTATGGATAAGGCTGGCGCATTCTTGAAATACAATGGCGAGACTTTGGGCCAGGGCCGCGAAGCTGTAAAGAAGCTCTTCAAAGAGAAGCCGGAGCTTATGGAAGAAATCGACGCTAAGGTTCGCGAAGCTGCTAAGCAAGCTGAAGAATTGTAATAACAAATGCTCGAAATAAACACGATTTTTGATGATCTCGGACCAGTGAAAAAGTCTGGAGATAAGCCGGCTCCAAAGCGGAGTGTTACGGATATAAAACAGGCGGTCCGAGACGAGAATCGTGTGAATATCTATATAGATAACAAGTTTTTCTGCTCCTTGGATATTTCTCAGGTTGTAGATTATCATCTGAAGATCGGTAAGGTTTTAACCGAGGAAGAGTTGCAAGATATTCGACGCGCCTCAGATTTTGGCAAGTTCTATTCTAGGGCTCTTGAGTATGTATTGTCTCGACCGCATTCTGCAAAAGAAATTCGGGACTACCTCAAGAAAAAGACGCTAAATCGCACGGTTCGCGTCAAGAATCGTAAGACTGGTGAGCATCAAACGAAGCAAAAAGAAGGCTATGATGTGAGTTTGGTTCCGCTAGTTTTTGAGCGCCTAGAAAATCATGGTTATGTCGATGATGAGCGCTTTGCGAGGTTGTGGGTCGAGAATCGTAATGTCTCTAAAGGTATTAGCAAAAAGAAGCTGAAGCTAGAGCTGCAACAAAAGGGGATTTCTAGTAGTATTATCGAGCAGGTTTTAGAAGATAACTCTCGAGATGAACGCGAAGAACTTAGAAAAGTAATCGCAAAAAAGGCGAACCGATATCAGGATAAACAGAAATTTACACAATATCTAGTTCGCCAAGGCTTTAATTATTCGGATGTTTTGGAAGAGCTTCTGGATTTCTTCTCGCCAGAATAGTTTGGATTTCTGAACGGATTGACGTAATTTGGTACGAAATCCTTTCCGCTATTCTTTTTTGGCAGCTTGATTTGCTGCTTGCTGTGCTTAACAGTAATTTTTTCGTCGTCAATTTCGGTAATCTGTGAACGGTTGATTGTAAGTTCTGGATCGACGAAAGCTTCAAAGAATGGGCGCTGAACGATTAGCTGGTAGATAGAGAAAGTTCCGGAGTCGATTGTATAGTCGATAACCTTGCCGAGCTTCTTGCCATCTTTGGTAACAACTTTAAGGCCAATAAGTTTGAAACCTAAATCCATAGTTTCGTCTAGATGGACAACGTCTTCGCGGTTGACTAATCTGTCGGCTGAATCAATAATTAGGCCGTCTTCGCTAAACTCGCGTACGTCGCGAATCATCAAGATGTTGCCGTTTTCTGGATCTTTGGTCGCGGCGCCATCTAGTTCGTAGGCAATCACGCTAAGATCTTCTGGATCAATGACCGGAGAGTCAGTAAAAGCAATCTCGCCACCAACATGGAGGCTGAGTACAGGGAAATTAATTAGGTTAGAACCGACCACTAGCATTTTTCTTTAAACTCCGCTTATGGAATAATTATAGCATATGAAGAAGGTCTTAGCGGTGTCGGGAGGCATCGACTCGGTTTGTCTACTCCATCTTTTTCGAAACGATCCGGATGTTGTGGTCGCGCATTTTGATCACGGTATTAGGGGCAGCTCTGTTGATGACTGTGCTTTTGTTGAGAAACTGGCTAGGGATTACGGATTAGAGTTTGTCTCGAAGCGTGTCGAGCTCGGCGAAGATTGTTCTGAGGAACACGCACGCGAGATGCGTTACGGCTTTCTTGAATCTTTGCTAGAGAGTTCTGAGGATAAAATTTATACCGCTCATCATGCTGATGATATGTTAGAGTCTGCCGTTATTAATCTTCTTCGCGGTACGGGTTGGAGAGGACTTGCGCCACTTCGCTCTAAGAAGCTAGAGCGCCCGCTACTATCTTGGGCCAAGTCAGACATTTATCGCTATGCTGCAGAAAACCGATTAGTTTTTCGCCTTGATCAAACCAATAATGAGGACAAGTATCTGAGGAATCGTGTTAGGAGAGCTTTAAAGGGGCAAAATGCTGAGAATCTCGACAAGCTGAAAGAGATTATTATTAAGCAGCGCCAGATTGCTGACGAGATTGATGATATTCTAGAGAGTACTTTCAAGAAAGATAACCGATATAATCGTGCAATGTTTAAGGATATGGACGATTTGCTCGCACTAGAGATTTTAAAATATCTTTTGTCGGATTTTGCAAGCCTTACTAGGCCGCAATTATTTCGTGCTTTGGACGCAATTCGAAGCTTCGCACCAGGGAAACGCTTTAGTTTGACGACCACAAAGTTCCTAAAAATCGAGCGTGATTATTTTGGTTTTGAATCTGAATAACAGGGGTAGTTTTTACAAATTAAAGAAATTATGTTAAAATGGACGGATATGAGAATACGTAACAAGCGGGTAAAAACCTCGCTATTACTACTCGGACTGGTCTTGGCTCTACTGGCACTAGGATTTATCGCTAAAGATCATTCTATTTTTGCTGACTCTGAAAAAGCTAATAGTGCTGACCACTATATTAATATCTATGATGGTGGCGAGCATATTACTATTCGTAGCGATGCTGATACTGTTGCTGACGCGCTTTCTCGCGCAGGCGTAAAATACGATAACGCAGATATCGTTGAGCCTGGCCTTGCGGAGAAGATTGACGGTCGTGACTACAACATTAATATTTATCGCTCTCGCCAGGTTTTGGTTGTCGATGAAGGTAAAAAGAAATACATCGACACGGCTGCGATGAGTCCAGAAGCGGTTGCTGAAGCTGCTGGCATTAAGCTAAAAGACAAAGATTTGGTCAAACTTGTAAAATATGATGACCTTCTAGAGAGTGGCTCGATGAACGCCTACTATATTAAGCGTGCCAAAGAGGTCAGCTTCGACTATTATGGCAAGAAGCTAACGGTTCGCACACAGACTAATACGATCGGCGAATTTTTGGCCGAACAGGGTATTTCTGTCGATGAAGAAGAAAACTGGATTTCTATGCCACTTGATACTGAGCTAGCTAAGGCTAATAATCTTTCGATTTATCGCCAGGGTAAGCAAACTATCTCGGTTGACGAAACTATCGCCTATACTACGCGCGAAGATTACGACTATGACCTAGATTATGGTACTGAGAAGATTTCTCAGGTTGGTAAGAATGGTAAAAAGACCGTTACTTACGAGATTGATATGCATAATGGTCAAGAGGTTTCTCGCGAGAAGCTCTCTGAGATTGTAACCGAAGAACCTGTCGAGCAAGTTAAGATTATTGGTAAAAAAGTAAATCTTCCTGCTGGTTCTCATGAGGACTGGATGGCTCAGGCTGGTATTGCAGCTAGCGACTATGGTTACGTAAACTTCATCATCGAGCACGAATCTCACTGGCGCTATAACGCACAGAACGCATACAGCGGTGCTTATGGTCTCTGTCAGGCTTTGCCAGGTACGAAGATGGCAAGCGCTGGCGATGACTGGCAGATCAATCCAATCACTCAGCTAAGATGGTGTAATGGCTACGCTGTTGGCCGTTATGGTAGCTGGGCTGGCGCTTATGAATTCTGGCAGAGTCATCGTTGGTGGTAATTTGGAAAAGATTAAATGAAGAATAGAAAATCACTCGGTCAGCACTGGCTCAAAGATAGGGATATCTTGCTTGATATCGCGGATTCTGCGAGCGTCGAAGGTGTTAGTGAAGTTTTGGAAATCGGCCCAGGCCTTGGAACGCTAACTTCTGCGCTCTTCCAGTTTTTTGATAAAGTTACCGCAATTGAGCTTGACGATAATCTTGCAAACAATCTTCCAAAATCTTTCCCAGGCAAAAACTTGCAGGTTATCCATGAAGATGTTCTAAAATTGGACCTCAGCACTCTAGATTTGCCAGAAAAATATGTTGTAGCAGGAAATATTCCGTACTATATTACATCTCCAATTATTCAGAAATTCTTGCATGCTGAGCATCGCCCAGAGAAGATTGTTATCTTGATTCAGAAAGAGGTTGCAGAACGTCTAGCCGCCGAACCTGGCGATTACTCAATTCTCGGTCTTTCGGCTCAGATTTATGCCAAGGTAACTCTTGGTCCGCTTGTAAAGAAAGAATTCTTTACTCCGCCGCCAAAGGTAGATTCTCAGGTTGTAATCCTCGAACCTCTCGAAACGCCTCTTGCTAGTGAAACGACAATGTCTCTTATTAAGCTTGGTTTTATTGCGCCACGCAAGAAACTGATTGCCAACCTAGCTATCGGTCTTCATAAATCTCGTGACGAGATCAAGGCTATTTTTGCAAAGCTAAATCTCAACGAAAACGCGCGCCCAGCAGATCTAACAATCGAAAACTGGTGTGCTATTGAGAAAGAACTCAAAGCTTAAGCATTGACAAAACTCGGGCTACGATTTCGATGCTAGCGAGGCTATAATTTTGATGGTATAATATACGCATGAAAAAATACTATATCACTACAGCAATCCCCTATGTAAACGGTAACCCGCACCTAGGCCATGCTATGGATTATCTCCTGGCTGATGTGCTGAGGCGATATATGATGATGCGCGGCAAAGATGTTCGCGTTCAGGCTGGTACTGATGAGCACGGTAGCAAAATTTACAAGAAAGCTGCCGAGCAGAACATTCCTGTTCAGGAATTTGTCGACAAAAACGCAAAGAGCTTCCAGGATTTTATTCATTCTCTAGATGCAGAATATACGGACTATGTCAGGACTACTGACGAGGATCACGTCCGCCGCTGCCAATTGATTTGGGAAAAACTCAGCGATCATATCTATAAA